>RFQA01000160.1 GCA_009925925.1 Betaproteobacteria bacterium | reverse complement strand
CAATGCGCAGCGCGGTGTCGAGGTCCACCTGCAAGCCCTCGACCATGCAGGCGATGATGGCTTCGGGCGCGGGGTACAAGCCCCGGGTGTTTTTCTTGATGACAGCGGGCGCAATCGGCAACATGCCTGCCACCGCCGGGCTGCTGGGCAGGCCACCCGGAACTTTGTAGCCTTTGGCTTCCCACGGGTGTTGGGCTGTCGGGTTGGCGGCCATCCAAGCTAACGCCTTGGCGCGCATCTCGCCTGCGGCGTCGGGGCCGGGCGCTACCAGCTCGTGCACCAGCCCCAGGCCTTTGGCCTCTGAGGGGTTGAAGGTTTTGCCCTCCACCAGATAAGGCTGGGCACCCATCAGCCCCAGGTGGCGCGTCATCTTGGTCACGCCGCTGGCACCGGGCAACAGGCCCAGGGTGACCTCGGGCAGGCCGAACTGGGTCTTGCGGTCGTCCACCGCGATGCGGTAGTGGCCCACCAGCGCCACCTCCCAGCCGCCACCCAAGGCCGTGCCGTTGAGCATGCTGACCACGGGCTTGCCCAAGGTCTCGATGGTGCGGAAGTTGCGCTTCACCCGCTCGATTTCTTCAAAGATGCGCGGAGCATCCGCAGGGGTCAGGCGCATGGCCGCTTTGAGGTCCGCGCCGGCGAAAAAGGTGCTTTTGGCAGACGCCAGCAGGATGCCGGTGATGCTGTCTTTGTCCTTCAGCACCTGCGCGGCCACGGCATCCATGTCCTGCTGCCATTGCAGGCACATGGTGTTGACGGGGGAGTCCGGCTCATCAAAGGTGATGGTCGCAATACCGTGGTCCAGGGAGTAGCGGATGGTTTTCATGGGGTAGGTCAGAATGCTATGAATTTAGGAGCTGTTCGCGCAATATCAACGGGCGCTAGGGGGCAAAAAGGCTTCAAAGTCTCTCGACGATGGTGGCAATACCCATGCCGCCGCCCACACACAGGGTGGCCAGCCCGTAGCGCAATTTGCGGCGGTGCAGCTCGTCAATCAGCGTGCCCAGAATCATGGCGCCCGTGGCTCCCAGCGGGTGGCCCATGGCGATGGCGCCGCCGTTCACGTTGACCTTGTCGTGCGGCACCTTCATCTCTTTCATGAAGCGCATCACTACCGCGGCAAAGGCTTCGTTCACTTCAAACAGGTCGATGTCGTCCACAGTGAGCCCGGCTTTGGCCAGTGCCTTGCGCGTGGCGGGCATGGGGCCGGTGAGCATGATGGTGGGGTCCGCGCCGCTCAAGGCCGTGGCCACAATGCGGGCGCGCGGGGCCAGGTTGTGGGCCTTGGCAGCGGCTTCATTGCCGATCAGTACCGCGGCTGCACCATCCACAATGCCCGACGAGTTGCCGGCGTGGTGCACATGGTGAATGCGTTCCACCTGCGGGTAGCGCGTGAGGGCCACGGCGTCATAGCCCATGCCGCCCATGTCACCAAACGCAGGCTTGAGGCCTGCCAGCCCCTCCAGCGTGGTTCCGGGTTTGATGAACTCATCGCGCGCCAGAATGGTCTGGCCCAGGCTGTCCTTGACCGGCATGACAGAGCCGTCAAAGTAACCGGCGGCTTGCGCCTTGGTGGCGCGGCGTTGCGATTCGAGCGCATAGGCATCCACATCCGCGCGGGTAAAGTCTTCCAGTGTGGCGATCAGGTCTGCGCCTATGCCTTGGGGCACGAAGCAGGTCTGGCTATTGGTTTCGGGGTCCATGGCCCAGGCACCGCCGTCGGAGCCAATAGGTACGCGGCTCATGCTTTCCACGCCGCCGGCCACCACCAGGTCTTCCCAGCCGGAGCGCACTTTTTGTGCAGCCATGTTCACCGCCTCCAGGCCGGAGGCACAAAAGCGGTTGATCTGCACCCCCGCGCACTGGAAGTCCCAGCCGGCTTTCAGCGCAGCCACTTTGGGCAGCACCGCACCTTGGTCACCTACCGGGGACACCACGCCCATCACTACATCGTCTACCTGCGCGGTGTCGAACTGGTGGCGCTGTTGCAGGTCGGTCAGCAGCCCTGCGAGCAGGGTGACGGGTTTGACTTCATACAGGCTGCCGTCTTTCTTGCCCTTGCCACGGGGCGTGCGGATGGCGTCAAACACATAGGCTTCGGTCATGGGGTCTCCGGTGTTGTCTGGGGAATGCGGGTGCGCACGCTGGCGCCTGCAAGCTGTTTTGCAGTATATTGTTTTTACCAAGCAAACGCTTTGTAAAAATAACTAATGACTTTCCCTTAGGAGACACCATGATCGAACGCACCCTGTTCACCCCGGACCACGAATCTTTCCGCGACAGCTTCCGCCGCTTCATGGAAAACGAAATCGCCCCCTTCCATGCAGACTGGGAAGAGCAGGGCTATGTCGCCCGCGAGGTGTGGAGCAAGGCCGGCGAGAACGGCTTTTTGTGCATGACCATGCCGGAGGAATACGGCGGATCCGAGGCGGACAAGCTGTACTCGGTGATCCAGATGGAGGAGCTGGCCCGCGGCGGCTTCACCGGTATCGGCTTCGGGTTGCACAGCGAAATCGTGGCGCCTTACATCCTGCACTACGGTACGCCCGAGCAAAAGGCCAGGTACCTTCCCAAACTGGCCAGCGGCGAGATGGTGGGTGCGATTGCCATGAGCGAGCCGGCAGCGGGCTCGGACCTGCAGGGCATCAAGTCCACCGCCATCCAGCAACCCGACGGCAGCTACCTGCTCAACGGCAGCAAGACCTTTATCACCAATGGCTGGCATGCCGACCTCGTGGTGGTGGTGGCTAAAACCAATCCGGCGGCCGGCGGCAAAGGTACCAGCCTGCTGCTGGTGGAGCGCGGCATGCCCGGCTTCAGTGTGGGCCAGCGCCTTAAGAAAATGGGCATGAAAGCCCAAGACACTTCCGAGCTGTTTTTTGACAATGTGCGGGTACCCGCCGAGAACCTGCTGGGCGGTGCGGCCTATGAAAATAAAGGCTTTATCTGCCTGATGGAGCAGTTGCCCTGGGAGCGTTTGCAGATTGCTATCGGGGCCGTGTCAGCCTCCCAGGCGGCCATCGACTGGACGGTGGACTATGTGAAAGAGCGCAAGGTGTTCGGCCAGCCGATCGCCAGCTTCCAGAACACGCGCTATGTGCTGGCCGAGCTGCAAACGCAAGTGCAAGTGGCTCGCGTGTTTGTGGACAAGTGCTGCGAGCTGATTGGCAAAGACCAGCTCGACACGGCCACTGCCAGCATGGCCAAGTACTGGACGACCGACCTGCAGTGCAAGGTGATGGACGAATGTGTGCAGCTCTTCGGCGGCTACGGCTACATGTGGGAATACCCCATCACCCGCGCCTACGCCGATGCCCGGGTGCAGCGCATCTACGGTGGCACCAATGAGATCATGAAAGAGGTAATCACCCGGTCCATGGGGCTGGGCGGCAAGTAGGCGGGTGGGCGCTCGGAGGTGCAGCGCACCCGTCAGCACGGGGAGGAGAGCGCCACTATCATCGGTGCATGACATTTGAAGCACTGTTTCTGCTGGCCGGCTTGGCAGCTTTTCTGGTCGGGTCGTCCAAAGGGGGCTTGCCGGCGGTCGGCATGTTGGCGGTGCCTATCCTGTCCATGGCGATGTCGCCAGTGCAAGCGGCAGTGCTGTTACTCCCCATTTTTGTGATCTCTGATGTGGCTGGTGTATGGCTGTACCGCCGCGAATACAGCCGGCCGAATTTGAAGATTTTGATCCCCGCCGGCATTGTGGGGGTGGGAATCGGTTGGGCGACTGCGTCCATGGTGTCGGACCGCGCGATCATGCTGATGATTGGCTTGGTAGGCGTGGGGTTCTGTCTCAACCTCTGGTTGCGGGACCAGAACGCAAGCGTTGCGCAGCCACCGCACCTGGCCAAAGGCTGGTTCTGGGGGACTCTGGCGGGATTTACCAGCTTTATTTCCCACGCGGGGGCGCCGCCCTATCAGGTCTACATGTTGCCGCAGAAATTGCCCAAGGCGGCGTTTGCCGGCACGTCCACCATTGTGTTTGCAGTGATCAATGCTGCCAAAATCATTCCGTACCAGAACCTGCGGCCCTACTCAACGGCATCCTTGCATTACGCCGCTTGGTTGGTGCCGTTTGCGCTGGTGGGGGCGGTCGCAGGAGCCTACCTGACACGTCGCTTGGCAGACCAGTGGTTCTACCGCATCGTGCAGGTCAGTTTGTTTGCCGTGTCGATCAAATTGATCTGGGATGCGCTTCGAATGACCGGTTGATTCAGGCAGTGATCCACGTCAGATCGAACGCGCGTTCAATCAGCCAGACAAGGGCTAGGGCCATGGTGAGTGCCGAGCCCCCGGCAAACACGCCTTGTTGATAAAAGCGTGTTTTTCTCAGGCCAAAGGCAATGGGCAGGAAGACTGCGACGATCGCGAGCTGCCCCAGCTCCACCCCCACATTGAAGCCCACCAGACTGATCACCAGCGCTTTGCTGGGAAGCCCCAGTTCTGTGAGGACGCCTGCAAATCCGAAGCCGTGGATCAGGCCGAACAGAAAGGCGACGACCCAGCGTTTTTCGCCCACGACCGGGTAGAGGTTGTTGGCGGCCGCCAACACGACCGACAGCGCAATGACCGACTCCACCCAACGCGAGGGGAGTTCAACCACCTGCAATGCCGCCAAGGTGAGCGTGATGGAATGTGCCGCCGTGAATGCAGTGACTACCCACAGCACTTCCCGGCTCGCCGCCTTGAAGCGGGAGACCGGAATCCACCGGCCGCGCAGGCGTACCAACACCACGGGCAGGAGCAAGGCCAACAGGAAAAGAATGTGGTCAAACCCGATCCAGATGTGCCACACGCCCTGAACCAGAAACGCGCCGAACTGGCGCAGGCCCGATAACTCGTTCGATGCGAACTTCTGCTCAGGTGAATCCGGGGAGAAGATGGCGGACACCGTTTGTCCGTCCAGGTTCAGGCGCAGGAGACCGCGGTGCAGCGCATCGATACCGAAAAGCAGACGGTAGTTCACACTGAATGCGGCGTTGCCTGAAGGGCATTTCCCCTGCAGGCGCATCACGGCATAGGCCCCATCGGTGTGTTCGTCGATCAGGTGTTCCGTGACGGCGATCTGGCAGGTCCCGCCGCGCGCGAGCGTCAAGGCATTGGTGCCCCAGGCGTCTATTTCTGCATGTTTGCTCCGTACCTCTCCCCAGGTGATCTGGCCGTCACCATTGGCATCCAGCCCGATAGCGAAGTCAATGTCCCGCAGCGCAATGTCCCATTGGCCTCTGACCTGTTCCTCCTGGACTTCCAGGACAAGGTAGCTGTCACTTGCCTTGTGGGCCTGCGCAGGAAGCCAGCACAGGCTCAGCAGCCACAGGCAAACGATGCGCCAGTTCATTGCAGCTCCTTGGCGAGTTGCCGCATGCGGCGGTCTTCAAACTTGCTGGACTGCAGCCAATCGAGCGCGGGTTTGGCAGCCTGTTTTTGCTTGGCGGCAATCGCCGTCTCCAGAAGTACCCGTGCATCCCGTGGCTCACGCTGATAGGCATAGTTTTCTTGCGCTAGGCGCAGGGCCGTCGCCGGGTCCTTGCGTGCCTGCAGTTCAAAACGGGCTTCTTCCGCGAGGTGGGTCGTGTCACCCCGCGCACGCGCGGCGGCAAACCGGTCCCGCAGCATGTCACGGTGTTTTTGTGCAGCAGGGCTGTCAATAAGACCCTCCGCAATGGCAAGGCGTACCAGCAGGCTGTCGGCTGATTCCCATGCCGACAGGAGCTTTACAACGTCCCGCGCCTGACCGTTGTCCAGCAAAAAGTCGGACCATGCAGCGAGCAGGTACACATCATCCTGCCCCAAGGCCATGGCTCGTGCGTAGTGCTGTCGGGCTACATCAGGCCGTCCCTGCCACGCAGCCAGTTCGCCCAGGCGGGTGAGCAGCCAGAGCCGGCTCGCGGCCGAACGGGTGGTGCTCAAGGTGTTCAGCAGAGTTTGGTAGCCACTTTGAAGATTCCCGGCATAGGCTTGGGCCAAACCGAGGCAGGCACCATGCAGCGCCTCGCGCCCCAGACTCTTCAGGGCAAGGCACTCTTTGTTTGCGGCGGGGTAATCGGCTTGCACCAGGTAAATGGCACCCCGCCACGCGTGCGCCTCTGCGTATTCGGGGTCCAGCTTGAGTGCTTGTGCGAAGTCTTGCAGGCCCCCCTGAAAATCATGCCGGTATTGGCGCAACACCCCCCGGATCGTGAAGAGCTCAGCGGAATAGGGTTTGGAGAAGCGTTGCAGCAAAGCGTCTGCGTAGCCGATGTAGCGTGGATCACCCCGAGCGCCCGCCAGGTCGATATAGCGCTGCGCCAATGCGGCTTGTGCGGATGCATCGGAAGGCGCCTGCTGTGCGCTTGCACGCAGTTCAGCCAGCTCTTTGGTGCTGGTGTCGCCCGCGCGGCCCGGCAGCTTTTCAAGCACCTGACTGTCTGACGAGGGCAGATAGGGGCTGGCATAGGAGGGTGCAGCCGCTAACAGACCCGCCATGCACAAAATACTGGTGAAAACCCTAGTGCGAAATGACGATGTAGGCGTGGCTGGTTTCATAAGTGACGTACATTGACATTGCCACCTATATTGGTGGGAGTAAACCCTGTCATTGGAGTCTAACCATGAATAAGTTTTTCAGCATCGTGATCGCGTCTACCCTTGCAACCGCCTCGTTCGGCGCTTTCGCGGCCTCCCATGGGGGAGCCATGAAGGACGACAAGAAGATGGAAGAGTGCAAAAAGATGGACGAAAGCAAAGCGGACGACAAAATGAAAATGGAATGCAAAAAGATGATGGAAAAAAAGTAAGGCAGTCCGCAGCCCCTTTTTTGACGGGCCTTCGGGCCCGTTTTCTTTGAGGCTCCGTCCTTAAGAGGGTGGCTACACTTCCGATACATCTTGGAGGGCTTGGCAACCATGTCGTCACCATTATTTCCTTTGACTCTGGAACGTGTTTTGAATGTGCCGCGCCAGGCCGTGTGGCGGTGCTGGACCGAGCCTGCGCTGCTGTGCCAATGGTTTTGCCCTAAGCCTTGGGGCGTAAGCCATGCCGATATTGAGCCCCGTGCAGGGGGACGTTTCTTCACCCATATGGTGGGGCCCAAGGGCGAGCAAATGCCGAATGCGGGTGTGTTTTTGCAGGTAGAGCCCGGCCGCAAATTGGTGTTTACCGATGCGTTCACCAGCGCATGGGTACCCAGCGGCAAGGCCTTCATGGTGGGCGAGATCACGCTGGCAGAGGCTCCGGGTGGAGGCACGCACTACCTGGCGCGCGCCCTGCATTGGTCCGAAGCCGATAAGCAACAGCACGAGGCCATGGGCTTCCATGAGGGTTGGGCCGCAGCGACCCGTCAACTCGAAGAACTGGCCGCGACTCTATGACGGATTTCCGGTTTCCGGTAAGGGTGTATTGGGAAGACACCGATGCAGGTGGCGTCGTCTTCTATGCCAACTATCTCAAGTTTTTTGAACGTGCCCGCACCGAGTGGTTGCGCGCTGTCGGTGTAGAGCAGCAGCGCTTGCGCGATGAAACGGGCGCCATATTCGTGGTGGCAGAGGTGCACACCCGATATTTGAGTTCAGCGCGCCTGGATGACCTGCTTGAGATTACGGTTCGCATCGAAGAGCAGGGGGCTGCCAGCATGGTGATTGCCCAACAGGCTTGGCGCGGCGAAACCTTGCTGGCAGAGGGCCGCATCCGTATCGGCTGCGTGCAGGCAGCGACCTTGAAGCCCAGCCGCATTCCCAAACCGGTGCTACAGGTGATTTCTGGCGCCTGAGGTTTACGGCGGGTTTACGAAGCAGCCACTGCGTTTTTACCCGTGGCTTTGAGAATCCTCCTGTAACAAGGAGGAGTTTCCAAAATGAAGATCGGTACCCAACGCCCATGGATCACACCTGCAGTGATCGGCAGCTTCACGCTGCTGTCTGTCACGGGCATTTTGATGTTTTTTCACCTCGATTCCGGTTTGAACAAGCTGGCGCACGAGTGGTTGAGTTGGATTTTTGTCATCGTCGTGGTGTTGCACATCCTGCTCAA
>RFQA01000159.1 GCA_009925925.1 Betaproteobacteria bacterium | reverse complement strand
TGCAGTTTGTGCAGCAGTTCCACGCGGATGATTTTACCGTAGGCCCCCTCAGGGCCCAGTTCCTTAGGCCAGTCCAGGCAGTGGGTCTCCAGGAGCACGCGGCCGCGGTTCACATCGTTGGGGTCCAGGGAGGGGCGCACACCCAGATTGGCAACACCTTGCAAGGGTTTGGTGGCCAGACCGTGCACCAGCACCACAAAAATGCCGCTGGCGGCGGGCTTCCAGTGAGCAAAGCGCAAATTCAGGGTCTTGAACCCCAGGGTGCGGCCCAGCTTGCGCCCGTGCACCACGTGGCCACTGATGCAATACGGCCGGCCCAGTAGGCGGGCTGCGTCCTGCATGCGCCCTTGTCCCAGCGCCTCGCGCACGGCAGAGCTGGAGACACGCAGGCCGTGGACCTCGTAACTGTTCATGCGGGCCACATCAAAACCATGGGCCTCGCCCGCCGCATCGAGCAGGGCGTAGTCGCCGGCGCGGGCCTTGCCGAAGCGGAAATCGTCACCCACCAGCACGTAGCGGGCGCCCAAGCCGTCTCGGAGTACTTGCTGGATGAAGTCTTGCGGACTTTGGTTGGCCAGCCGGGCGTCGAAAGGCAGCACGATGGTCTGGTCTACACCGGCCTTGGCCAGGTCGTCCAGCTTGTCGCGCAGGGTGCCTACGCGGGCGGGGGCCAGCTCGGGTTTTTGGTGGAGTTTGGCGAAATAGTCGCGCGGGTGGGGCTCGAAGGTCAGCACACAGCTAGGCACGCCACGTTGCTGCGCCTCGCTCTTGAGCAGGGCCAACATGGCCTGGTGGCCCCGGTGCACACCATCGAAGTTGCCAATCGTCACCGCGCACGCCTCGGCCACGCCGGGGTGCTTGAAACCGCGAAAAACCTTCATGGATTTGTTATCTTTTTGATAGCAGGCCGCGCATATCGCATCAGCGCCTGAAGCCAATTTGTCGTCCGGTGCGCACTTGCAGACCTTTGCAGACTTGTGTTGGTGGTTGTTTGAACCGTTGATGGAGGCGTTGCGTGAAAGTCTTGAAGTTGTCGGCCCAAGGGCTGCCCCAGTCCTGGATATCGCTGGAACAGGCGGTGATTCATTACGCCGCGGACGAAGTGCGCTGGGAAGCCGGCGGTGAGGTGGCGGTGTTTCACGGCGGCCATAACGCGGTCACCGGGCAGCAGTCTGTTATCCGGGTCAACAGCATCATCGGCACCCGTGGCGTGCCCCGCATCAACCCCTTCAACCTGCGCCCCGGCCTGACCAATGCCAAATTGTTCATCCGTGACCGTAATGTGTGCGCCTACTGCGGCGGGCACTTCCATGAAAACGACCTGACGCGCGAGCACATCATCCCCTTTGCCCAGAACGGTATCGACAACTGGATGAATGTGGTCACCGCATGCCGCCCGTGCAACCACCGCAAAAGCCACCGCACCCCCGAGCAGGCCAACATGCCGCTGTTGTACACGCCTTATGTGCCTAGCTTGTGGGAAGACTTCATCCTGCGTAACCGCCGCATCCTGGCCGACCAGATGGAGTTTTTGATGGCGCATGTGCCGGCGTCGTCCCGTTTGCTGGTTTAGCATGCGGGCATGAGTACCAGCCCTGCCCAAAGACCCGCTACCCGCACTCCGTCTGACCGCCCGCGCATCGCCCTGATTGCGCACGACCGCAAAAAAGACACCATGGTGGCGCTCGCCCGCGAGTTCGCCCCTTATCTGAAAACTTGCACCCTGATGGCCACCGGCACCACGGGCGGCCGCTTGGTCGATGAGGTGGGCCTGCAGGTGGAGCGCATGCTCAGCGGCCCCTGGGGTGGCGACTTGCAAATCGGCGCGCGCCTGGCAGTGGGCGAGGTAGACGCGGTGATCTTCCTGCGCGACCCCATGACCCCGCAGCCGCACGAGCCCGACATCAATGCCCTGGTGCGCGCCTGCGACGTGCATGACGTGCCTTGCGCCACCAACCTGTCCAGCGCGCGCCTGGTGCTCGCGCAGTTGCTCCTGAAAGCATAGCTGCTCGCGCACATGGGGCGGGCGCTGGAGGCCGATTTCTTGCTGAATGGGTGCTTACCCCACGGTCACCGGCACAAACAGGCGGTCGTCACCTCGTAGCACCAGCAACGCCATTTTCTTGCGCCCTTGGCCCAATTGGCTCTTGAGTGTGTCGGGTGAGCTGGCCAGCTCGCCATTGACCGACAGGATCACATCGCCGCTGCGCAGGCCTGCGCGCTTGGCAGGGCCGTCGGCTACGTCTTCCACTACCAAACCGCCGGCGACTTGCGCTTCGGCGCGTTCCTGACGGTTCAGGGGGCGTACGGACAGGCCCAGTTGCTTGTCTTGCGGAGCGGCTGATTCAGCGGCGACCTTGCCCGATTCCATCTGGCCGAGCGTGATGCTCAGCTCCTTGGGCTTGCCCTGGCGCCACACGCTCAAGGCCGCTTTGCTGCCCGGTGCGGTGTCAGACACCAGCGGTGGTAGCTCGCTGGATTGGCTGATGTCGGTGCCGTTGAATTTCAAAATGACATCGCCCGCCTGCAAGCCGGCCTTGTCGGCAGCGCTGCCTTTGTCCACTGAGTTCACCAGGGCGCCGGCGGGCTTGCGTTTGCAGGAAGGGCACATAGCCCTCGTCGGGCAAGCTGCGCGATTTGGCCGAGACGATGCCGGCTGTCACCGTATTCTCAAATCCGAAGGGCGAGCCGATGGCGACCACCCATTCCCCCACGCGGCTGTTTTTCGGGTCACCGATTTTGACGGTGGGCAGGTCCTTGGCCTCAATTTTGAGCACCGCTACATCTGACAGTTTGTCGATGCCCAGCACCTTGGCCTTGAACTCGCGCTTGTCCTTGAGCTTGACGGTGACCTCGCTGGCATCGGCCACGACGTGTGCGTTGGTGAGCACCACGCCATCGGCCTTGACGATGAAGCCGGAACCGGTGCCACGGGTGGGCGCGTTGTCAGACTCGGCAGGGGGCTGGAAGCGGCGGAAGAATTCATAAAACGGGTCACGTGGGTCCAGCTGCGGCCCGCCGCTACGAGTGGTGGTCTTGACCGCACCTTGCACGCTGATGTTGACCACGGCCGGTCCCTGCTGCTCGGCAATGTCGGCAAAGCTCGCTGGTGTGCCGCCGCGTGCATCCATGGCGCGGCTGATGGCTGTGGGTGTGGCGTCGGCGGGTACGGCGGCCGGGTTACGTTGCGAAAGCGCATAGCCGCCCAGAAAGCAGCTGGACGCCAGCACGCCGATGAATGTCGCTTTGAGGTAGAGAGAACGCTCTGTGTGTTGCATGGTGTCATCCTTCAAGAAACAGACTAGACCTGCTTCAGATAAGGACGCGCCAGCCCGAGTTCCAGCGCGGAAATGCAAAGAAATGTGAAGCGTCCGGGCGCGGAGGTTGCGCCCGAAGCAGGCGTTACAGCGGGTGGCTTACCAGCTTGAAATCGGCGTCTTCTTCAAAGGTTTTGACGGTGAAGCCCAGGCTGCGCATCAGCTTGAGCATGCCGGGGTTGTGGGTGAGTACCAGGCCTTCGATTTCGCTCAGGCCTTTGTCGCGTGCCACGTCCATGATGGACATCATCAGCCGCGAACCCAGGCCTTTGCCGGCAAAGTCGTCCGCCACCACCAAAGAGAACTCACAGCTCGACTTGTCAGGGTTGGTCACATAGCGCGACACACCGATGATGCGTTCGGTTTCCAGCATCTCGCCGTCTTCGCCCGCAGTGCGGGTCTTGTGGACAGCAACCAGCGCCATTTCGCGGTCGTAGTCAATCAGTGTGAAGCGGGCGAGCATCGCGGGGGGAAGCTCATGCATGCTGGAGACAAAGCGGAAGTAGCGACTCTCCTTGGAAAGGCCTTGCACCAGGTCCTGCAGCATCTGCGCGTCGTCCGGCTGCACCGGGCGCACGGTGTATTCACCGCCCCCGCGCATGGGCCAGAGCTGCTCGTACTGGGCAGGGTAGGGCAGGATGGAGAGGTGGTTGTAGTTGTGAACCCTGCTGCTGACGCCTTGTGGCGCGTTGTCGATGACGATGCGCGCGTCCACCGCGAGTGCGCCATGTTCATCCACGATGATGGGGTTGATGTCCATCTCGCGCAGCTGGGGCAACTCGCACACCATCTCGGAAATGCGCAGCAATATCTGCTCCAGCAGGTCGATGTTGGCGGGTGCGTTGCCGCGCCATTCACCCAAGGTCTCGGCCACCCGCGAGCGCTCGATGAGGCGGCGTGCCAGGAATTGGTTAAGCGGTGGCAGTTCCATGGCGCGGTCGTTGATCAACTCGATCATGGTGCCGCCGGCGCCGAAAGCAATGACCGGTCCGAACGGGTCATCCGTGACCAGTCCGATATAGATCTCACGGCCATGGCGGGAGCGCACCATGCTCTGCACCGTGACGCCGTTGATGCGCGCATCGGGGCGCAGGCGCTTCACAGTTTGCATCATGTCGTTGTAGGTGTCGCGTACGCCGGTGGCGTTCATGATGTTCAGCGCCACGCCGCCCACATCCGATTTGTGGCTGATGTCGGGCGAATCGATTTTGAGCACTGCCGGGAAGCCCAGCTGTGTGGCAATCATCATGGCCTCGTTGGCGCTGCGGGCCAGGATGGTGCGGGTAACCGGAATATGGAAGGCCGAGAGCAGGGTCTTGGACTCCATCTCGGTGAGCACCTTGCGCCGCTCGGCCAGCACGCTTTCGATCACCAAGCGCGCGCCTTCAATGTCTGGCTTGGCAAGCGTGGAGAGCGGTGGTGGCGTTTGCTGCAAGAGCAGCTGGTTTTGATAGAACGATGCGATGTTCCCGAAGGCGCCTACGGCAGCTTCTGGTGTACGGAAGCTGGGTATCTCGGCGGCTTTGAGGATGCCACGTGCCGCGTTGACCGTGCTGTCGCCCATCCAACAGGAGAGCAAGGGTTTGCCGATGGTTTTTTTGACCTCTGCCAGGGCGGTGGCTACTGCTGATGCGTCGTGGCCGGCTTTGGGCGAATAGATGGCCAATACGCCGTCTACGCCTCGGTCCTTGCCGGCAGCGTCCAGGGCTGCCTTGAAGTGTTCTGCATCCGCTTCCTCCGACAGATCAATCAGGTCCGTCAATGAGGCCAACGGAGGAAGCAGGGGCTTGAGGGTCTCTGCGGTCGTGGCAGAAAGCCTGCCGAGTTCCAGCTGCAGTTCGTTGATCCAGTCGGCGGCCAGCACACCGGGGCCGCCCCCGTTGGTGACCAGTGCCAAGCGCTTGCCGACGGGGCGGTAGCGCGATGCCAGGCACTTGGCTGCCGAGAACAGCTCCACGAAAGAGCGCACCCGCACGGCGCCTGCGCGGCGCAGAGCAGCGTCGAACACATCGTCACTGCCCACTATGGCGCCGCTGTGGGTCTGGGCGGCCTCGTTACCGGCAGGGCGACGCCCGGCCTTGAGCACCACCACCGGTTTGGCGTTGGCTGCCATACGCAGGGCACTCATGAACCGGCGGGCATCCGAGATGCCCTCCATGTAGACCACGATGCTTTGGGTCTGCGCGTCATTGGCCAGAAAGTCGAGCACGTGCGCCAGATCCACGGAGGTGTGGGGACCCAATGACACGACGGTGGAGAAGCCCACCGCGTTGTTGGCAGCCCAGTCCAGCATGGAAGAGGCCAGGGCGCCCGATTGCGACACCAGCGCCAGCGGCCCGCGGTGTGCCAAGGGGCCGGCGAGGCTGGCATTGAGCTGCAGCTGCGGGCGCTGCAAGCCCAAAGAATTCGGGCCCAGCAGTTGCACGCCTTCCCGTTTTGCGATTTTGGCCAGGGATGCTGCCAGCTCTGCACTGATGCCACTGGACACAATCACTGCGGCTTTGCAGGCAATGCGCCCTGCAATTTCCAGCGCAGCGGTCAGATCCTCAGGTGGGAGGGCGATGACCGCCAGGTCTGCGCGCGATTGCGCCAGGTCTGCCAGGGTGCCGGTGCTGTGGATGTCCAGAAAACGCAGCTGGCCGGTAAAGGTCTGGGCCTGCAGGGCGGCCACCAGCATGCGTGCCTGAGGCGGCAGTTGCTCAGGTGCATCCACCTGCCCGGCAAACACGATGACCGATTGCGGGGTGAAAAGAGGGGACAGGTAATGCTTTTCCATGGGGTGTGACTCCAGATTCAATCGGCGCCGATGAGGACTTTGACGTGCTCGGCCACGCTGCGGGCCAGCGGGTTCAGCACATAGCCGCCCTCCAGACAAGAGATGATGCGCCCCTGGCAATGCCGTTGGGCCACTGCCATAAGCTGTCGCGTGACCCAAGCATAGTCGGCATCGACCAGACCGAGGTTGCCCATATCGTCTTCTCGGTGTGCGTCAAAGCCGGCCGAGATGTAAATGAGCTGAGGGGCAAAGGCGTCCAGCGCAGGCACCCACTGGGTGGCCACCGCCTCGCGGAATTTGTCGCTGCCCGAGCGTGCGGGCAGGCCCACGTTCATCATGTTGGGGCCCACGGCTTTTTCCCCGTTGTAGGGATAGAGTCCCTGCTCGAAGATAGAGCACATGAGCACCCGGTCGTCGCCGCGGAAAATGTCTTCACTGCCATTGCCGTGGTGCACGTCGAAGTCAATCAATGCTACGCGTTCCAAACCGTGCACGTCCAGCGCATGGCGTATGCCGACGGCCACATTGTTGAAAAAGCAAAACCCCATGGCTGCCGAGCGTTCTGCATGGTGACCCGGCGGGCGCACGCTGCAAAAAGCGGTGGGTACCTGCCCGCTGACCACCAGATCTGTCGCCTGCACGGCAGCCCCCGCCGCACGCAAGGCAGCGCGAACGGTGAAGGGGTTCATGTCGGTGTCAGGGTCCACCTTGTGGTAACCCTCTTTGGGAGACGCCTCCATCAGCTCATGCACATAGTTGATGGCGTGGGCCCGACCCAGCTGCGCTTCGGTGGCCAAAGGCGCGTCATAGGTGTTCATGTAGTCCAGCAGGCCCCGCAGCAAGAGCATGTCCTGAATGGCACCCAGGCGTTCGGGGCATTCGGGGTGGTCTGGCCCCATTTCGTGGCGGGCGCAGTCAGGGTGAGAAATAAAGGCGGGCAGCATCGCGTCTCCTGCATCTGGTTTTTTGCCAGTCTAGGCAGTCAAGCTGACACGAGTCTTGATGTGGGGCAATAAGGGCAGCATCAAGCCTTTACACAACCTTCACCGACCGGCGACTTGATTTGCATAGCCACGCCGCAAACTAGAGCTCGCAGCCGAATGTGCTGATACATCTGCAAGGAGTTGGTCGCGATGAATAAAAGCATCTGGAAATGGGCACTGGTACTGGGTATGGTGGCCGGCAGTGCCGCGTGGGCGCAGCAGGAGCCCTCGTTGAACGAGATTTACGCCACTGCGCAGGCTGGCAAGCTGGAGCAGGCGCAGGTAATGGTGCAGCAGGTACTGGTTTCGCACCCCAACAGTGCCAAGGCCCACTATGTGCGCAGCGAGCTGTATGCCCGCCAGGGCCAGCTTGCCAATGCACGCGAATCGCTGGCCAAGGCCGAGAAACTGGCTCCCGGCCTGCCGTTTGCCAAGGCAGAGGCGGTGCAAGCCTTGCGCAGCCAGCTCTCGGGCAGTCAGGGTAGCGCTGTGGTGCCCCGAGCCAATCCGCCTGCAACGTACAGCAGCCCGGCGTCGCCAGGGACAGGCGGGTGGTTGTTGCCCGTGTTGTTGGCCGGTGGCGTGATTGCTATGGCATTTTTTATCTTCCGTCGCCGCACCCCGGAGGTGCAGGTGCTTCAGCCGGCGTATGGTGCCTCCATGGGCGGAGGCCTGAACGGCCCGCAGACCTTCGGCAATCCCGCGCCCAATCCCTATGGTCCGCAGCCTTACGGTCCGACTTATGGCGCCGGGTATGGTCAATCGCCGGGCAGTGGCCTGGGTGGCAAGATCATGGGCGGTGTCGCGACCGGGCTGGCAGTGGGTGCCGGCGTGATGGCGGCCGAGGCCATTGGTCGCAACCTCATGGGCGGGCATGACGTGGTGCGTGGTACAGACAACTTCAGCAGCCCGGCGTCCGATACCAGCTACCTGGGCAACGACACCAACCGCGACATGGGCGGGGCAGATTTCGGCATCAGCGACAGCACCACCTGGGACGACCCCGGACTTTCCGGGGATTCCTCCTCGGATTGGGATACTTGAGTTGATACCATCGCGTCACTCATGACGCCCAAAGCCACCCCTCACTCCTCCCCTCGCGTTCCCCCCCGAATGGTCACCACCAGCGCCTATGTGCTGGCGGG
>RFQA01000158.1 GCA_009925925.1 Betaproteobacteria bacterium | reverse complement strand
CCTACCCCCGCGCGCTGATCGGCATCCCGACCCCGCCGGTGGGCCTGGCCGACAAGGCCTACAACTTCACGCTCTACTACGAGAACGACAAGTTCCAGGCGCGCGTGTCCTATAACTACAAGGGCAAGTATGTCGAAGGCATCGGCTACGAGATGTATCCGATCTGGCGCTCGGGCTACGGCCAGACCGACATCTCGGTCAGCTACAACATCAACGACCGCACCCAGCTGAGCCTGGAGGGGATCAACGTCACCGACGAGGTCACCAAGGGCTACACCATGGATCCGTCGTTCCCGACCATGTACGAAAAGTCGGGACGGCGCTTCTCGCTCGGCCTGCGGATGAACTTCTGAGCCCGCTGGACGCCATCACCGGGCCTGCGCTGGCGGCGAACGTGCCCGCTGCCATACCCGGCCAGTTGTGCATGCCGAACACCGCCTCCACTGGAAACTGCTCAAACAAGCCGTCCTTGATCATCTCGCGGGCTCCACCACCGCCTTCCTCGGCGGGCTGAAAAACGAGGTACACGGTGCCGTCAAAGTTGCGGTGTTTGGCAAAGTGCTGAGCCGCTGCCAGCAGCATGGCGGTGTGGCCATCGTGCCCGCAGGCGTGCATCTTGCCGGCATGTTGGCTGGCGTGGGCGAAGGTGTTGAACTCTTGCATGGGCAGGGCGTCCATGTCGGCACGCAAGGCCAGTGCGCGGCTGGAGGTACCAGCCTTCACAATCCCCACCACCCCGGTGGTGCCCATGCCACGGTGGATGGGAATGCCCCACTCCGTGAGCTTGGCGGCCACCACATCCGCCGTGCGTACTTCCTGAAAACACAGCTCCGGGTGGGCATGGATATCTTTGCGCAGGGCCGCAATTTCAGGGGTATTGGCAACAATGGGCTCTATCAGTTTCATGGCAAGTGTCCTCCGCAGGGAGAGAAATGTCCCTCCCCTGTCATTTCAAGAGCATACGCAATTCGGTAAAGTCCGCACCATGCACTCAGACACTCCCGCGACCTCTCCATCCCCCGCTGATACCACCCACATCCTGGGCGCCTGCCCCCACGACTGTCCCGATACCTGCTCCATGCTGGTCACCGTGCAGAACGGCGTGGCCATCAAGGTCCAGGGCAATCCGGAACACCCCGCCACCAATGGCGCGCTGTGCACCAAGGTGTCGCGCTACACAGAGCGCACCTACCACCCCGAACGGCTGCTGCACCCACTCAAACGTGTGGGGCCCAAGGGTTCAGGACAATTTGAGCGCGTGAGCTGGGACCAGGCACTGAGCGACATTGCGGAAAAGCTGAAGAGCATTGCAGAGCGCGACTCGCAGGCCATACAGCCCTACAGCTATGCAGGCACCATGGGGCGCGTGCAGGGCGAAGGCATGGCTGCCCGCTTTTTCAATAAGCTGGGTGCTGCGCGGCTGGACCGCACTATCTGCGCCTCGGCCGGCGCGGAAGCACTGACCTTCACTCTGGGCAACAAGGTCGGCACCAAGGTGGAGTTTTTTGCGGAGGCCAAGCTCATCCTGATCTGGGGTAGCAACTCGATTGCCAGCAATGTGCACTTCTGGCGCCACGTGCAAACCGCTAAACGCAATGGCGCGCGCATCATCTGCATAGACCCGCGTCGCTCCGAGACGGCCGAAAAATGCCACCAACACATCGCCCTGCTGCCCGGCACTGACGCCGCCCTCGGGCTGGGCCTGATGCATGAGCTGATCACCCACGACTGGTTGGACCACGACTACATCGCTCGTCACACCGTGGGTTGGGAAGGGCTGCGCGCGCGCGCCCTGCAATGGACACCCGAACGCACTGCAGAGGTGTGCGGCATCACCCCCGACGAAGTGCGCGCGCTGGCCCGCGAATACGGCCTGACGGCGCGCGCAGGTGAGCCGGTAGCCATCCGCATGAACTACGGGCTGCAGCGGGTACGTGGCGGCGGCAATGCGGTGCGCGCGATTGCCTGCCTACCCGCCTTGGTGGGCGCCTGGCGGCACCGCGCAGGCGGCGTGTTGCTGTCCAGTTCGGGCTATGTACCCACCCAAACCATGGCGCTGGAACGGCCCGAGTTGCTGGCCGGCCGCACGCCCCGCAGCATCAACATGAGCACCATTGGAGACGACCTGCTGCGTCCGGCCAGCCCCGAGTTCGGCCCGGCCATTGAAGCCCTCATCGTCTACAACAGCAACCCCGTTGCGGTGGCCCCGGAGTCCGCCAAGGTGGTGCAAGGCTTTGCGCGCGAAGATCTGTTTACCGTGGTGCTAGAACACTTCCAGACCGATTCGGCCGACTACGCCGACTACGTGTTGCCCGCCACCACCCAACTCGAGCATTGGGACGTGCACAGCAGCTACGGCCACACCGACATCCTGCTCAACCGTCCGTCCATTGCCCCGCTGGGCGAGGCGCGCACCAACACCCAGTTCTTCCGCGATCTGGCTCAACGCATGGGTTTCACCGAAGACGTATTTGCAGAGTCCGATGAGAGCCTGTGCCGCACTGCTTTTGGCGACAAGGTGGACTTTGACTTGTTGCTGAGCCAAGGCTATGCACCCCTGCCCGTTGCCGATGCACCGTTTGCCAATGGCGGCTTTCCCACACCCAGCGGCAAGTGCGAGTTTTACAGCGCGCGCTTGGTCGCGCGCGGGGACGACGGCCTGCCCGACCACCTGCCCAACTACGAACCCGCAGGGGCGGATGCGAGATACCCGCTGGCGATGATCTCGCCACCCGCGCGTAACTTCTTGAACTCCACCTTTGTGAACGTGAAGAGCCTGCGCGACATCGAAGGCGAACCCCTGGTGGAACTGCATGAAACCGATGCTGCGCGGCGAGGTATTGCGGATGGGGATGAGGTCACGGTGTTCAACGCCCGCGGCACCCACCGTTGTGTGGCGCGCGTGTCCGCCCGTGCGCGACCCGGAGTGGTCAACGGCTTGGGCATCTGGTGGCGCAAGCTGGGTCGCGACGGCACCAATGTGAACGAGCTGACCAGCCAACGCCTGACCGACATGGGACGGGCGCCCACGTTTTACGACTGCGCAGTAGAAGTGAAAAAAGTTAGCGCTTTTTGCGACCGAAATTAAGCAACCGGGTGGCGATGAAAGTCTCCACCATGAAGCAAATCAGCGCGCTCAGAAAGCACACCACCCCGCCCAAAAAACTGAAGATGGAAATGCGCAGGCCGGGGAAGTCGATGGTCTCGCCGAGGAACAGCACCACGATGGTGAGGCCGATCAAAAAAGCGCACGAAGTCAGCAGCGCAATGCTGGTGTTGGCCAATAAACCGCGGGTTCGCAATTCGGCAAGTTCGGCGTAACCATCCGCATCCTCAGACGGATGCGTGCCTTGCTTGATGCGGGTCTCCACATTGCGTGCGCGATCAATGATGCGTGCCAGGCGCTGCGCCACCGCACCGATCATGCCGGACACCGCCGTGAGCAGAAACACCGGCGCCACCGCCAGCTGGATGCCGTGCGACACCGTATCGGGATCCATGGGAAAAACCATAAGCAAACACCTCAATGAAAAACGCCATGCCGGCTCACACCCGCATGGCGTTGCATTGTAGGTCCGCGCTTTACTTTTGCTGCGCCAGTTGCTGCTCCAACTGGTGCAACACGCGGTAGCAATCCAGCACGCGCCCCACGCTGGAGTTGGGTTCACGGCCTTGCCGGATGGCGGCAAAGAACTCGCGGTCTTGCAGTTCGATGCCGTTCATGCTCACAGCCACGTTGCTCACGTCGATTTTCTCTTCTTTGCCGGTGAACAAGTCGTCGTAACGAGCAATGTAAGTTGCGGTGTCGCCGATGTAGCGGAAGTAGGTGCCCAAGGGGCCGTCGTTATTGAAGCTCAAGGACAGCGTGCAGATGGCACCATTGGCAGCGCGCAGCTGGATGCTCATGTCCATAGCAATGCCCAGCACCGGGTGGATGGGGCCTTGGATGGCATTGGCTTGCACGATAGGGCTGTTGGCCTGGTAGGCGAACAGGTCCACGGTGTGCGCAGCGTGGTGCCACAGCAAGTGGTCGGTCCAGGACCTGGCCTGGCCCAGCGCGTTGGTGTTGGTGCGGCGGAAGAAGTAGGTCTGCACATCCATCTGCTGGATGTTGAACTTGCCAGCCGTGATCTGCTGGTTCACATACTGGTGGCTGGGGTTGAAGCGGCGGGTATGGCCGCACATGGCAACCAGACCGGTCTTCTTTTGCTCGGCCACGACCGCATCGGCGCCCGCCCAGCTATCAGCCAAGGGAATTTCCACTTGCACGTGCTTACCGGCTTTCAAACACGCCAGCGTCTGCTCGGCGTGCATCTGGGTCGGGGTGCACAAAATCACTGCGTCCAGCTCAGGGATTGCCAGGCTTTCAGACAGTTCGGTGGTCACATGGCCTACGCCGTACTTGGCGGCCACTTCTTTGGTTTTATCCAGCTCACGACCAATGAGGGAGATAACTTCCACGCCCTCGATGTTCTTGATTCCGTCCAGGTGTTTGACACCGAAAGCGCCAGCGCCAGCCAGCGCCACTTTGATAGTTTTGGTCATTTGAGACTCCGCTAAGCCGCCTTGAGGAGGCGAACGCCCCCTTGGGGGGCAGTGAATGAATATGAACGTGGGGGCATCACGTATTTTCCAGAATGAGATGCCCCACCGCCGTGTTGCTGGCGGGCACATGATAAAAACGGTGCTTGACGCTCACGGAATGTGCGCGGGCTGCTTCCAAATCTGTAGCATCGTAGGGTACATCCGACATGGCGCCGCGGGCGATCAGCCACATCACCAGCTCAATGCCTTCGCTGCCGGCTTCGCGCACATAGTCGATGTGCGGCGTGGCGGCGCAGGCGGCCGGGTCAGCAATCATCTGGTCCAGCCAGGCGTTATCCCACTCGCGGTTGATCAGGCCGGCACGCGCGCCTTGCAGCTGGTGGCTCATGCCACCGGTGCCCCAGATGTGCACATTCAGATCTTCGTCGTAGCTTTCCACCGCCTTGCGGATGGCCTTGCCCAGGTTAAAGCAACGCTGGCCGCTGGGCACGGGGTACTGCACCACGTTGACTGCAAACGGAATCACCGGGCAGGGCCAGCTGTCCTTCACCGGGTCTTTTTCGCCGCACATCAGGCTCAGGGGTACGGTCAGGCCGTGGTCCACATCCATTTTGTTGACGATGGTGAGGTCAAAGTCCTGCTGGATCACCGAATGGGCAATGTGCGAGGCCAGGTCAGGGTGGCCTTGCACCTTGGGCACCGGGCGGGGGCCGAAGCCCTCGTCGGCCGGTGTGTACTCTGCAGCGGTACCGATGGCGAAGGTGGGAATCATGTCCAGGCTGAAGGCGGTCGCGTGGTCATTGAAGACCAGGAAGATCACGTCAGGCTTGTTGTCCTTCATCCATTGTTTGGAGAAGTCGTAACCCGCAAACAGCGGCTTCCAATAATCCTCCTGGGTCTTGCCCAGGTCCATGGCGGCGCCGATGGCGGGTACGTGGGATGTGAATACAGATGCGGTAATGCGGGCCATCAGGCGCTCACTTTCTTGCCAGCTTGGCCTTGGGGTTGACGGTGGGCCTGGGCATCGCCGTCCTCACCGATGTAGCGGTTTCCTTCGGCCGAGCGGCCGCCGGCCAGCATCATGGCGCGGTACTCTTCTTCGGTCATGCCGGTCATGCTGCCGGCCATCTGCTGGAAGCTGCGGCCATGGGTGGCGCCGATCTTGGCCAGGAAGTAGATATTGCCGCCCAGCTGCATGGCGCGGTTCAGGTCCATGTCGATCACAGCCTGGCGTTGATCCTCGCTCATGGGCCATTCGTTCAGGTAGGCACGTTGGTCAGCCTTGAAGCGCGCGCGGTTGTCGGCTTTCATCAAGCTCATGCAGAACTGGTTGAGCCAGTAGCCTTTGCGGCTTTGCTCGGCATCAAAAATGATGGTGCCGGGGATGTCCTGGTAGGGTTTATCGAGTGCCATTCAGTACTTTCTCAAAACAATAGAAATCGCCGCAGGGCCGCCCCAAGGCGATTTGGGCCCCCTCCGGGGGGCAGCGATCCGCGTAGCGGCAGAGCGTGGGGGCCGTCAATCCTTCCAATAGAGGCGGTTGGGGTTGTCCACCAGCAGCTTGCGTTGCAGCTCTGCTGTGGTGGCGATGTGGGGAATGAAGTCCACCAGCAGGCCGTCATCGGGCATGTGGTCCTTGAGGTTGGGGTGCGGCCAGTCGGTGCCCCAGAGCACACGGTCGGGGAATTGCTCGACGATGCGTTTGGCAAACGGAATCACATCACGGTAAGCGTGTTGCTCGCCGTTCAAAGCTTTGGGGCCACTGACGCTCAGGCGTTCGGGGCAGCTCACTTTGCTCCACACATTGCTGTGCTCACGCATGAACTTTTCAAACAAGGCGAATTGCGGACCCTCTACCGGCAGCGAGACATCGGGCCGGCCCATGTGGTCCACCACCACCGTGGTCGGCAGTGCGGTGAAAAAGTCCCACAGCTCGGGCAGGTCCACCGCCTCAAAGTAAATCACCACATGCCAGCCCCACTTCGCAATGCGGCCGGCAATTTCCATCAGCTCGTCCTTGGGCGTGAAGTCCACCAGGCGCTTGACGAAGTTGAAGCGTACGCCGCGCACACCGGCGTCATGCATGGCTTGGATTTCTTCGTCGGTGACGCTGCGCTTGACGGTGGCCACACCGCGCGCTTTGCCATTGCTGGCGATGAGTGCATCCACCATGGCACGGTTGTCGGCGCCATGACAGGTCGCTTGCACGATGACGTTCTTCTCAAAGCCCAAATGGTCGCGCAGGGCAAGCAGTTGGTGCTTGGAGGCATCGCACGGGGTGTACTTGCGCTCAGGCGCATAGGGGAATTCGGCACCGGGGCCGAACACATGGCAGTGCGCATCGACAGCGCCTGCAGGCAGTTGGAAGGTAGGCGTAGATGGGCCGGCGTACCAGTCCATCCACCCAGCAGTTTTGGTGAAGTCACCCGAAGTAGGTTTGGTCATGGAGGGCTCTCAGTCGATGTACTTCAAACCCAGCGCAGCCAGGGGCTCGCGCATCTTGTACATGTCCAGCCCCAGCACGCCGGCGGCCAGCTTCTCGCGCTTTTCGCCTTCGAAGCTCTCGCGCTTCTGGGCGGCGGCCAGCGTGGCAACGGCTTTGGCTGCGGGCACGCACACCACGCCATCGTCATCTGCCACGATTACATCACCGGGGGTCACCAGCATGCCGGCGCAGACGATAGGAATGTTGACCGAGCCCAAGGTGGCCTTGATGGTGCCCTTGCTGCTGATGGCCTTGCTCCACACGGGGAAGCCCATGCGCTGCAGCTCTTTCACGTCGCGCACACCGCCATCGATGATCAACGCGCGGGCGCCGCGAGCTTGGAAGCTGGTCGCCAGCAGGTCACCGAAGAAACCGTCGGTGCACTCTGCAGTCACTGTGGCCACCACGATGTCGCCGGGCTGGATCTGCTCTGCGGCCACATGCATCATCCAGTTGTCGCCGGGTTGCAGCAGCACGGTCACTGCGGTGCCGGACACCTGCACACCACTTTGGATGGGGCGCATATAGGGCTTGAGCAGGCCCACGCGGCCCATGGCTTCGTGCACGGTGGCAGAGCCAAGGGCGGCCAAGCCGTCAGCGGCGACGCGGTCTGCGCGCGTGATTTTGCGGTAGCAAACGCCTAGTTCATACATATTCAAGACTCCTTAATATTGCTGGCTGCATTTCTCACTGGACCAGCTTTTCGCTGGACCCGCGGCAAAGTAGGGGTAAGTGCCTCCGCTCATGTCCCCCGCCCGCTTTGCGGGCTCCTCCTTGACTTGGCAAAACCCCAAGTCCACGCTGCGGCACTCACCCCTACTCTGCCGCTGCGAACGAAATTGACTTCATTCAGCCGCCCTATCCAAACACGCTGGCAAGGCTTGGGGTGACTATGCGTTTTGCGGAGGTCAAGGAGGAGCCCGCAAAGCGGGCGGGGGACACGCAGCAAAACGCATAGTCACCCCGAGCCCCCACAACCGCAAAAAACTCAGCGACCTTTGGCCTTCAAAGACGCATCCAAGCGCGGAAACACGCGCCGCGCATTTCCTTCGTAAATCTGGAAACGGTCTTCGTTGCTCAGAATCTTGGACGCTTCGATGTAGCGCTTGGTGTCGTCGTAATAGTGGCCGGTCTGCGGGTCTATTCCGCGCACCGCGCCGATCATTTCGGATGCGAACAACACGTTCTTCACCGGGATCACGGTGTTGAGCAAGTCAAT
>RFQA01000157.1 GCA_009925925.1 Betaproteobacteria bacterium | reverse complement strand
GCAATGGTGGGGGCGAGCATCGGGCTGATGTTTGCCTTGTCGCTGGTGTTGTCACCTTTGCTGGCGTCCTACATCGGGCTGCATGGCTTGTTTGCCATGACATCTGCTCTGGCTGTGGGTGGCA
Source organism: Betaproteobacteria bacterium (assembly GCA_009925925.1). GTDB lineage: Bacteria > Pseudomonadota > Gammaproteobacteria > Burkholderiales > Burkholderiaceae_C > Allorhodoferax. The sequence goes on along the minus strand of RFQA01000157.1, from coordinate 8,126 downwards.
TTGCGGTGGTGATCTGGTGGGTGCCACCTGAGCCTGAAAAACATGTGGATCAGGCCCGGGGTGGCTTGCTATCGGTGTTGCGGCATCCGGCCTTGCTTCGGCTGGATTTCGGGGTGTTTGTGCTGCATGCGGTGCAGCTGTCCATGTGGGTTGCACTGCCAGCCATGTTGGTACAGGCCGGCTTGCCGCGTGACCAGCACTGGCAGGTGTATCTGCCCGCGGTGCTGGCTTCCTTTTTTGTGATGGGTGCCACACTTTTCCCGCTGGAGAAAAAAGGCTATCTGCGCGCTGTGTTTTTGTCCGCCATTGCCTTGATTGCCTTGGTGCAGCTGGCGCTCTGGGCGCTTGCCCACACCCTGGCAGGTATTTGGCCAATGGCACTGGTGTTGTTTGTGTTTTTTTGTGGCTTTAACGTGTTGGAAGCCAGCCAGCCCAGCTTGGCTTCCCGCGTAGCACCTTCGGCTTCACGTGGTGCCGCACTGGGGGTTTACAACACTTTGCAGTCTTTGGGCTTCTTTGCGGGTGGCGCGGTGGGGGGCTGGCTGGTTAAGTCCTCTGGTGCGCAGGCCTTGTTTCTGGTGAGCACCTTGGCCATGTTGGCGTGGTTAGGGGTCGCTTGGGGGATGGACGCTCCGGCGCCAAAGACAGGCCTAAAGGCAGGATAATCAGCGACTAATCTGGAGAAAACCATGGCATCCGTCAACAAAGTCATTCTGGTCGGTAATTGCGGCCGCGATCCTGAAATCCGCTATCTGCCGTCCGGTCAGGCGGTGGCGAACGTCAGCGTAGCTACCAGCAGCCGCCGCAAAGACCGCAATACAGGCGAGACCGTGGAAGACACCCAGTGGCACCGGGTCACCTTTTATGACCGCCTGGCCGAGATCGCCGGCGAGTACGTCAAGAAAGGCCGCCCCATTTACGTGGAAGGCCGCCTGAAATACGGCAAATACACCGACCAGTCCGGTGTAGAAAAGAGCACGGTGGATATTGTGGCGACCGAGTTGCAACTTTTGGGTGGTCGCGAAGGCATGGGCAGCCCCTCTGACGGTGGCGATGAAGGCGGTGCACCACCACCCCGCCGCATGGCGCCTCCTCCCCGCGCTGCTGCACCGGCACCTGCGCCCCGTCAGGCCCCAGCACCGCGCCCGGCCAGCGGTTTTGATGACATGGACGACGATATTCCGTTCTGACAGTTTTTTGCACCTCCAGGTCTCTCAAGACCTGTTTGGTTCAGGCATAAAAAAAGCGACCCGAGGGTCGCTTTTTGGCGGGCCGATGACTTTAGAAAGTGCGACCCTTGGTTACGGTTTCCTTCAGGATCTTCCAAGCCCCGCCTACGTATTCCATGGAAAGGGTTTTCTCCACGGTGTCACGGTAGTCTTCCGATCCGTATTCTTGGGTGAAAGACACTTCGGTAGTCTTGCCGTCGCACTGCGCAGGGGTAATGTTCTTCAATACCGTCGAAATCCCGCCCTGCTTCCCGACACGCTTTTTGCGCAGGCTTTCCCATTGACTGCGGCTCAAGCCTTGGGCTGGTACAAAACCGTCAGCGTAGGCAGAGAAGTAGCCATTGATGTCTTTGCCATTCCACGCGGCGATCCATTTTTCGACAGAAGGAGCTACCGCTTCACACAGCGCTTTGCTCGATGGCACTGCAGGTGCGGGTGCGGGTGCGGGTGCGGGGGCAGGTACGGGAGCTGGTGCAATCGGTGCAGTGGCCAAAGTGGGCTTCGGCAGACTGGATTTGTCTAGTACTACTTGCGGTGCGAGGTCGGACACACACTGCATGGCATCGTCATTGGCGAAGGTGCCGGCTGGTTGATCCGGTACCTGGGTTTCCATGGGACGCAGCTTGAGAGCAGACAGCAGAGTGCCGTTCGCTGCCAATACGCGGGCCTTTGCCAGGGAAAGGTCATATTCTGCGTTCACCAATGCGCGACGTGCTTGGAAATATTCGTTCTCGGTATCCAACAAATCCAGCAAGGATCGCTGGCCAATGTCGAACTGTTGACGATAGGCTTCGCGTGCTTTCGATGTAGACAACTCATGCTGGCTCAAAAAGCCAATCTGGCTTTCCAGTTTGCTCACGTCGTTGTAGGCAATCAGGGCGGTTTGACGAATGTCGCGGCACACCTTGTCGCGCAAGTCGTAGGTAGCGTTGAGTTTGTCGACGTATTGACGTATGCGAGCTTGGTCAGATCCGCCTTTGTACAAGTTGTAGTTCAGCACCAGTTGCAGGGCTGAGTCGCGATAATCGCCCGTTACCGCCGAGCGGTTGGTCTCTATGCTTTGAGAAGCTCTGAATTCCAGAGTCGGATAGTTCGCGGCCTTGCGAAGCTCTGCATCAGCGCGATAGGCGCGGATATTGGACACGGCACCGAGAAACTCCGGGTTACCTCGGACTGTATTCGCAACGTAGTTTTCCCGGCCTGGTAGAAAGGCAGAGAGATTCGGCGCTGTGGTGAGTTCTTTGCTGGGCATCTCGCCTACCAGGCGTTGGTAGCGAGCGTTGACATCATGCAGGTTGCTGGCTTCCGTTAACCAATTGGACTCAGCCAAAGCCAGGCGTCCTGCGGCTTGTTCCAGATCAACCCGCCGGCCGACACCAGCTTTGACGCGGGATTCCAAACGTGAGTAGACGTCGGCATGGTTAGCGTAATTTTCTTTTGCCAGCTCTACCAGTTCACGGTAACGCTGAACGTCGAGATAGGCGCGGGCGGCTTCCAGCCCGATGTTGTCGCTGGTTGCCAATAGATCGTAGTAAGCAGCCATCCTTGAATGGCCTAAGCGACGAACGTCACTCATCGTTGCAAATCCATCGAACAAGGTCTGGCGCAATTGGAGTGTCGCGGTCGAGTTGGAATATCCCTTGTCCGACTTCATTCCTGGGGAAAAGGTCGATTTCTCGCCGGCTGTGGCTTCCAAGTCGATTCGGGGGCGCCATCCTCCTTCAGCAACTGCTTGTTCGTTGGCAGAAGCCAATAGGTTTTTGTGCTTTACTTTGACTTCAGGGTTTTCAAGAATGGCCTTCTCGACAGCTGCTTGCAGCTGGTTGACTGGCTGGGCGTGGCTGATGCCGGCGATAAAGAGCGCGGCAGTGGCTATAGCGAGTGGAGTGCGAGTGATCATTCTTGTATGCTGTGATGAGACTGGTTTCCCTGAGCAGTGGCTCGGTAAACCACCCCAGGCCCGTATGTTTGGCGGTTCAAAGTGCCCGAATTTTAGGCGTTCTCGTGATTTTTCCGCCATCAGAGCTGTGACAAATTGCCGCTTTTCCACTATTTCCGTGTGAAATACATCACCTTTGCCAAATTAATGCGTTTCGAGTCCGGGATCGGTTGCATAGCCGGTCGTACTTGTTTCTCGTTACTTTTGGTAACGGCATGTTGGGTGTTTGCAGCGACGAACTTCGATGCATTGCAGTCTTCGTTTGTGCAGCGCTGGGGAGCAACAGCGCAACCCAAGTTTGAAGCTTGGCGCAAATTAGTGAACGGTTTGACCGATGTTTCAGATCAGGAACGGATAAAGCGCGTCAACACATTCATCAATCAACAAGTGCTATTTGGTGAAGACAGCGCAATCTGGGGGCAAGTAGATTATTGGGCGACTCCGCTTGAAACGCTTGGTCGAGCTGCGGGTGACTGTGAGGACTTTGCGATTGCCAAGTACTTTACGTTGCTCCAGGGCGGAGTGCAGCCGGACAAGTTGCGGCTGATTTATGTAAGAGCCAGATCAGGGACTTCTGATGCGACGCAAGCCCACATGGTGCTCGCATATTACGCCGCACCGGATGCAGAGCCTTTGGTGATGGATAACCTAATCAGTGATATCAGACTTGCTTCCCGGAGACCAGATCTGGTCCCTATCTTTAGCTTTAACGGATCAGGTGTTTTTGCCGGTGTCAGCGGGAGCGGGACGGCAGCAGGAGGCACCGGGCGATTGTCTCGTTGGGAAGACTTGCTGAGGCGAGCCAAAGCCGAAGGCTTTGAATAAATTGAGGTAAGGAATTCGTATGTCCATGTATAGACAACTTTGGTTGGCCATTATTGCCAGCATGCTGCTGGCCCTTGGGGGAGGGCTACTTGCCTCATTGCTCTCCGCTCGTGGCTATCTCGAGTCGCAACTGGCCATCAAAAATACTGATAACGCGGTTGCCCTAGCCCTGTCATTGAGTCAAAGTAATCCAGATCCGGTGACGGTTGATCTGGTGACAGCGTCTTTGTTTGATAGCGGTCATTACCAGTTGGTGCAAATAGTCGATCCACGTGGCAACGTGATTTCTAAGCGTGAAGCTCCTGAGGGCGAACTGGATGCTCCCGCCTGGTTCATAAAGCTGATGCCGGTCCACTCGGAGCCTGGCCAAGCTCAGATCAGCGATGGGTGGAAGCAGTTCGGAACTGTAACTTTGATTAGCCATAGTCGATTTGCATATGGAGCCCTTTGGAAGACTGCCTATGAAATGACGCTTGCACTTTCCTTAGCAGGTTTAGTTGGCGGATACCTTGGTAGTCTGGTGTTGAGTCGATTGCGCAAACCTTTGAAATCGGTTATTGACCAAGCAGTGGCGATTACTCAGCGTCGGTTTGTCACGATTGACGTGCCGCGTGTGCCGGAGCTACGGCAACTCGCTATTGCCATGAACGAAACAGTAGGTCGCTTGAAAGCCATGTTTGAGGATGAGGCCGGTCGCTTGGAGCAAGTGCGACAGGAGGCCAATTTTGATCCGTTGACAGGGTTGACCAATCGTGCACACTTTATGGCTCGGCTGAGACATGCTTTAGAAGCCGAGGATTCGGTGGGTGGAACTCTTTTCATGCTGCGGTTGAATGATTTGGCAAGCATCAACAGGCGCCTTGGAAGGGAGTCCGCAGACTCGCTATTGAAGCTTACTGCCGAAATTCTTATCAATAGTTTTCCTGATACCGGCAGAACAGTCATTGCACGGCTCAATGGCGCCGATTTTTCAGTCTTCACTCGTGAAAGTGTGGACGGTACGGTGATTTCCGTGCGGCTTCTAGAAGCTCTAAGTCAAGGGGCGGCGCCATATATGGATGGCAATCGCAGCGGTTTCATAGGCTTTGGGAGGTTTAGCCGAAATGAAGATGTAGGCAGCCTCCTGGCGAGGGTGGATGCAGCACTAGCCGCGGCAGAAAGTCAGGCACATAGCGCTGTGCACGAAGCCGTTTATTCGGACTCCGATGATCTGCCACGCTCCTCTGAGCAATGGGCCAAATTGATTGTCAGGGCTTTGGAGAACCGCTGGGTGCGATTGATTGCCTTCCCAGTGATGACTCTCTCCGGAGACCTTTCCCATAAAGAGTGCCCATTGCGGTTGATGTTTGACGAGTCAGGAGAGTGGTTGCCTGCAGGTAGATTTTTACCGATCGCAGAGCGACTAAAGCTGACCCCAGCTTTGGATTTGATGGCGGTCTCTCTTGGGCTCGATGAGCTTGAGAAAGAAACTGACTTGCCAGGATTGGCGATCAATTTGTCAGCGAGCTCCCTAGAAAGTGCGGACTTTCTCAACAAACTGCTTGAGATATTGAGTCAGCGCAGCACACTTACCAACCGTTTGTGGCTAGAGATTCCTGAGGAGGGTGCGTTGAAACACTTTGAAAGCTTCAGGCAACTTTGCTTTGCCCTCAAAAAGCATGGTTGCCGCATAGGGCTTGAGCATTTCGGCCATCGCTTCAGTCAAATCGGACAACTCCATGATTTGGGCTTGGATTACTTGAAGGTCGATTCAAGCTTTGTCCGTGGAATTGACGCGAACGCCGGCAACCAAGAATTCCTAAAGGGTCTGTGCAGCATCACACACAACATTGGCTTGCAAGTGATTGCAGAAGGCGTGAGCACGTCGGCAGAGTGCAATGCGCTCAAAGTTATCGGTTTTGATGCGGCTACCGGACCAGGTATTCAATCTTAAGAAGGCCCGCTCTTCACATCTTTGACGTGAAGAGCGGATCAGCCCTAGGTTGTGTTTAGTCTAACAACAGGGTGCCGTTTCTGATCAGCGTTTGTAAAAGGAGCGATTCGTTACCGCTAGCGGTACCTACTGCGGTGTACAAGTTCACGTTGTCTAAAACAATTCGTTGATCTTCCGCTGCCGCCGAGTAGGTTCCGCCAGCGAAGCCGCCAGTGCTACTGATGCGGATTTCAGTGTTAGCGCCATTGATGTTGATATCAATGTAGTTCAGCAGATTAGAAATCGCTACATCCGTCGCTGCACTACCGCTATTGCCGGATGACGTGTGCTCGCCAACAAGGAGCTCTCTTAAGTCGAGAACATCTCCTCCGCTTAGGGACACATTGCTATATCCCCCACCGTAGTTGAAGTCTGTCACGTGGTCCACAGCTGGTGAGCCAGCTGTGCCTCCGTCATTGAGCCTCCAAGCGAAAGTGTCTGAACCTGTACCACCGGTCAATATGTCACTTCCTTTGCCGCCGATGATGAAGTCATTTCCGCCAAGCCCGCTAATGGTGTTCGCTGCGCTATTGCCTTCAAGCCGGTTGTCAGATGTATTACCTGTGAGGTTAATTGCCCCTCCGTCATAGGCAACCAGATTTTCGAGGTTGGTTGCCAGAACGTAAGTGGTGCTGAGGTTTGTTGAGACGTAAGTGGAATCAAGCTGGACAGTATCAGTGCCAGAGCCGACCGCCTCGACGATAGTGTCCAATGCGTCACTCAGTCGGTAGAAGTCATCTCCTACGCCACCGGTTAATGTGTCTGTACCTGCTCCGCCGATCAACAGGTCGTTGCCAGTGCCACCGTTCAATACATCGTTTCCGGCGCCGCCTTCCAATGTGTCGGCTGCGTCGCCACCGTTCAGCGTGTCATTGCCATCACCACCCATCAGATAGTCACGTCCAGCGCCGCCAGTCATCGTATCGTTCCCTGTTCCCCCATCCAAAATGGAGCCGGTCCGCAGCTGCCAAGTCGACGTGGTGCCATCGTAAACAAGGTCTTGAATTCTTGCGTCAGAGATTGTGGGCGCTGACTCATTGGTAAACATGGCCGTGTTTGTCAGTGACATTACTTGCCAAGTTCCGGAGCTGCTCGATTTGTATTCAATCCGTAGCCGCGAGTTTCCACCCTGTTCCCAATAAAGGAGCTCCAAGGATTGAAGTCCGCCAGCCAAGTCACCCAATTGCACATTGTTAAAAATGCGTGTCGTTGGGCCTTGGTTTCCGTCGTACTCAAGCAGTGTGTGGCCGTCTACGTTCAACCGGAAACCATCGTCCGCAGTAACTCGAAAATCATACGAACCTGGTTGTGTGTAGAACTTGCCGGAAATTCGAATCGCAGCGTCGGTTGTCGTTCCAAGCCCCGAGGTGCCGTTGGTATTCCCCGCACCGGTTTGAACCAACCCAGTAGATAGGTCTTGATCCAAAAAGTTACTTAGCGCGCGGGTCGTAGAGTTTGCGTTTCCATCATTGGCAAGTAAGACACTGCCTGCTGCTCTGTTTTGGTTTGAACCCAGTGACGAATTGACTGTAGGGTTGAAACCGTAGTCAATATTTCGCGCTTTGAAGCTCACATCGGCAACGTTTGCATTCGCGGTGGTGGAAGTCCCAACAATGCTTCCTCCGCCAGCCAATGCATTTCGACCATCAATAATGGTGTACATGTCCTCAACGGAGTTCAAATTACCTGCGGCAAGGTGCACACCGAAAGTGGCGGTTCCATCGTCACTGTGTGTGCGTCCTGTCGTGGTTGCCGTTTCGTTGTATCCATAGTACTCGCCATTAAAACCAGTAGCTGCTCCAGTGAGCGGTACAACAGTGGGTGGTGGAGCTACCGTATCCTGGGTGCCCGTGACTTTGATGGTCAAAGTTGTGGTGCTAATCGCACCATTGTTGTCAGTGATTGTGTAGGTAAACACGTCCTGAGCAACTTGCCCGGCGGTCAAATTGTTCGTGGCGGGACGAGTGTTGTCGAGTGTGTAGGTATAGCTGCCATTCGCACCTATGTTTACCGTTCCGTAGGTGCCGCTTAAAGTAGCACCCACATTACCTGTTGCCGAAGTAACAGTTCCTACTGCTACGCCTGTCACGCTGATGCTCGATCCGCTATCAGGGTCGTAATCTTGACCTGCTGTTCCGGGCGTTACGTTTCCAGTCACAAC
>RFQA01000156.1 GCA_009925925.1 Betaproteobacteria bacterium | reverse complement strand
CCACTCTGGGCCTGATGGCCGCCACTGAAATTGCAGACAAAGGCCAGTTCCCCATGCCGCAAGTGCTGATTGCGGGTTTCCGCGCGGGCAAAGAACGGCTGCAGTCCATGGTGGTACTCGGTGTGCTGTATGCCGTGGGCTTCATTTTGCTCATGGGCATCTCTGCCACGATGGACGGCGGCCAGTTCGCCCGTGTGTATTTGCTGGGCGGCGAGCTCACCCCTGAGGTGGTGCTGCAAGGTGACTTCCAGACCGCGGCACTGGTGGCCATGGTGCTCTATCTGCCGCTCTCACTGCTGTTCTGGCATGCCCCCGCACTCGTGCACTGGCATGGCATCAGCCCGGTCAAGAGCCTGTTCTTCAGCGCGGTGGCCTGCCTGCGCAACTTCTGGGCCTTCACCGTGTTTGGCATGGTGTGGATGGCCGCTTTCCTTGGCGTAGCCACCGGGGTTGCCATCGTGGTCAGTTTGCTGGGTAATGTGGAGTTGATCAACGCCATCCTGTTCCCGGTGGGTCTGGCCATGGCTGCCATGTTTTTCACGTCGTTCTATTTCACTTACCGGGACTGTTTTGACACGCCCACAGAGGAAACACCATGACACAGCACACCCTCCAAGGCCGCAGTGATGCGGAAGTCACCTGGTTCCAGCGTCGCAGCTTTTTGCAGGCCGCTGCGGCCTGGACTGCCATGGGGGGCGCTGCTGCAGCCCACGCGCAAAGCCGCAGCAACATCGTCCAACTGGTGGGCGACGCCTTACTCAATGGCAGCCGTTTGCGACCGGAGCACGCGATCCAGAGTGGCGACCAGATCACCACCGGGCCCGCCTCAAACCTGATTTTTGTGATCGGCAACTCCTCCTTCCATGTGCGCCAGAACAGCACACTCACCGTGGAACGCGGAGCCACTTTGAGTACGGTGGGCATGTTGCGCCTGCTCACCGGCGCTGTAATCAGCGTGTGGGGCAGAGGCAATGCGCGCAGCATCGTGACTCCTACCATCACCGCGGGGATCCGTGGCACCGGCGTGTACACCGAAGTGTTTGCCGACCAGGACAACCGCAGTTACTTCTGCAATTGCTACGGCACGGTAGACATGGCTGCGGGGCGGGACCGACTGGTCAGCCGCTCGGACTACCACCAGGCTTTCTGGGGCGAAGTGCAGCCCAAAGACGGACGTTTGCTCACCCCCGCCAAGGCCATCAACCACACCGACGAAGAGCTGGAATACCTGGCCAAGCTGGTGGACCAGCAAACCGCATGGCAGCGCCTTGGCAAAAAAGGCGTGAAGGACGGCAAGGGCTATATGGACGACAAGCCCGGCCAGATGCATCCGGCCGCGGTTAACCCTGGCGCCTGACTTGCCTCGGATACGGCGACACAAGGCAGTCACGCGACTGTCACAGAAAGAGCCTATGGTTTGAGGGGTGAATCCACAAAACCCCTCCCCATTTCGAGCGCCCGCAGCGCCATACCTTAAGCAACAACTTGCCCGTGTGCTGCTGGTCAGCCTGCTGGCATTTCAGTGCGCCATGCCGGCCCAAGCCCAGAACGAACCGGCACAGGACGCCAAGGCCACCATCCCTGCTGCACAAGCCTTGCGCTTCAGTGATTTTTTCAAGTTTCCCGTGGGACCGCGCGGGCTGGAAATCAACCCCGTATTGCAACAGGCGGCGGGCAAACAGGTGCTGCTGACCGGCTACATGGTGCAACAGGAAAACGGCAGCAAACCCGGCCAGTTCTTCTTCACACCCCGTCCTGTCCAAATGAGCGAGCACGCTGATGGTGACGCGGACGATCTGCCTCCCGCCACCGTGCTCGTCAAGCTCTCCCCCGAGCAAGCCACTTGGCTTATTCCCCACACCCGCGGCTTGATTCAGTTGCAAGGCACTTTGGCTGTGGGCCGCCAAGAGGCCAGCGATGGTCGCGTGACGTGGGTGCAGTTGCAACTCAACCCCGAGGCGACCCGCGGTATGAATGCCTTTGAATTCGCCAGCTACCTGCATTCGCTGCAACACCAGCACTGACTGATTTCCCCTGTTTCCCCCTTTTGTTCAACGAGGACTCTTGATGACTTCCTATCTCTCCACAGCATGGCGCCTGAGCGCGATCAGCCTCGCGCTGATCACCACAGGCGCCCACGCGGCACCCACCGTGAGCCGCCTTACCCCGCCCAGCGAGCTGTTCAGCAGCGGCAACGAAGGTCCTGTGATCGCTCGATTCCTGCCCGGTCAGCGCTTTGACTTGCAGGCGACCGTGCGTCCTGACGATGCCTCCAAAACCATTACGGCTGCCACCTTTGCCATCAACGGCAAAACCGTCGATGGCACCGTAGCCATCAAGGCCTGCGGCAAAGACTGCCTGCCCAATGTGCCTTCTAATGCCGCTTTGACTACCGTGCGTGCGGTCAGCGCCATGAAAACCGGCATCCACACCTTCACCGTCACCGCCACCCAGAGCGACGGACAGACCGTAACGGCCAAAGGCAATTTCGAAGTTATCCCTCTTTTGGCAGGTGGCCAGAAAGTCAAAAACATCATCGTGATGTTGGGTGATGGCATGGGCGCAGCCCAACGCACCGCAGCCCGCATCGTGGCCGGCGGCTATGCGCAGGGCAAGGTCATCACGCCTCTCGCGATGGATACCTTCCCTGTTACCGGCATGGTGAAGACCGCATCCCTGAACTCGGTGGTCACTGACTCTTCCCCTGGCATGACCAGCTATGTGTCAGGCAACAAGAACAACAACAACGAAGAAGGCGTTTTCCCGGACGACACCATCGATCCGTTTGACAACCCCCGCATCGAGTACCTGAGCGAATACCTGCACCGCACCCAAGGCAAGGCACTGGGTGTAGTCACTACCGCCGATGTGTTTGATGCGACGCCCGCTGGCAACGCGATTCACACCAGCAACCGCGGTGCCGGCACCGGCATCGTGGACCAGTTTCTGGATGACCGCGGCAACACCGGCCTGACCGTGTTGATGGGTGGCGGCCGCAAGTGGTTTGTACCTTCCACGGTGCCCGGCTCCGCCCGCGGCGACAAGACGGACTACGCTTTCTCTGCCACCGATGCGCACACTGCAGAAATCGTCAAACGCTGGAAGGCCGCCCCTGGTCAACTAGACAAAGACCGTGATCTGTTGGCCGAGTTCCAGACCGCAGGCTTCAAGTACGCCGCGGACAAAACTGCCCTGGACAGCATCGACGCGAGCAAGACCGACCGCTTGCTGGGCCTGTTTGCCCACTCCAACATGAACGTGGCCCTGGACAAAATGGACGGCCGCCGTAACAAGGCCCGTGGCATCACCGGCCGCGTGGTGGATGACTACGGCTTCCCCGACCAACCCATGCTGGACGAAATGACCGCCAAGGCATTGGGCGTGCTCGAACGCCAGAAAAACGGCTTTGTGCTGATGGTGGAAGGCGCTTCCATTGACAAGCAAGCCCACAACATGGACACCGAGCGCTGGATGCTGGACACCATCGAATTCGACCGCACTATCAAGCTGGTACAGGAATTCGCCCGCAAGCGCGGCGACACCCTAGTGATCGTGACGGCTGACCACGAGTGCTCCGGTGCGGCTCTGATCGGCGGCTCCCGCGTGACCGACACCCGTTTGCAAGAGCTGGTGCGTGAAGGCGGTGTGGCCAACATCCGCGACAAAGTGGTGGGTATTTACGAACAAGCCGGCTTCCCCAAGTACAAGTTGAGTGCAGATGGCTACCCCGAAACCACCGACATCGACTACAAGTTGCTGGTGGGCTACGGCGCCAACTCTGACCGCTATGAAGACTTCCGCACCAACGACCGCCCCCTGCAGGACAGCCAACAGCCTTTCGTGAAGAAAGAGCCTTTGTCTGCGTACCCGGTAGGACCCATGGCCCGTGATGTGGACGGTAAGTTTATGGTGACAGGTCAGGTCCCAGGCGATAGCGCCGTGCACACCGCGACCGATATCCCGCTGTCTGCCTTCGGCCCCGGCGCATGGAGCTTTACCGGCGTACAGGACAACACCGATGTGTTCTTCAAGCTGGCCCAAGCTGCTAATGGCGTGGTGCTGCCGGAAGGTCTGGCCCTGGCCAAGCCTGTCAAGCGCAAGAAGTAATCACAGCCGTAAAAGCCAACAAAAAAGGGGGGAAGCCGAAAGGCTTCCCCCCTTTTTTCATGCTGAGAGCGCTAACCCGGGTTGGCTTTGCGGAAAGCTGCAATCGCCTTGGCCAGATCCTGGTATTCCTCGCACTGGCGGTTGCCGCAGATTTTTTCGAGGTCTGCCAGATGCTTCTCCGCCATCTCGGGCTTGCGATCCATGAGATACGCCTCGCCTATGTATTCGTGCGCCCCTTTGTGCTGGGGGTTCAACTTGAGTGCCGTTTTGTAATGGTCAAATGCTTGCGCCAAGTCGGGCTTGTCTTGCTTGCGCAAGGTGTAGGCCAGCAGATTGTGGGCATCGGCATTGCCCGGCTCGTCCCGCAACACCAGCTTCAGATCGTATTGCGCGCGGCTCCAGCCTTTGCGGGCAATAGCTTCCCGGGCCGTGGCCATGCGCTCGCTCACGGTGGGCGCCGTGATGGTCGGGGTATCCGCCGCATACAAGGGCAACGCCAGGCTCAAGACCATGGCGAACATGACAAATTTCATTCGCTTCTCCTAGTTGGGTAGAGGCAGATTAACGGATTTCTTCACCCTGCGTTTGTCAAGGTTTTGTCACTATTCATTCACTAACAATAGTTACAAAACTGCCTGCAGCCTGCCGTCCGGCAGAGCCGTTCAATCCCCTTACTGAGCAAGCACCATGGCAAAAGATTTTTCCTTGATGGAAGACAGCAACCGCTCTTCCAACCCCAGCATTCACGAAGTGTCTGACCCTGCACGCCGCACCATCCTGCGCGGTGGTTTGGGCGCTTTGGCAGGCAGCTTCTTTGCGCCTTTGAGCGCCATCGGCGGTGCTGCGGCCCTGACCGGTTGCGCGACTACCGGCATGGCCGGCGGTGCGTTGCTGGGCTTCAAGAGCGTGGCTGTGTCTACCGCCGACACCGTCTCCGTTCCTGAAGGCTACACCGTGCAAGTGATTGCGCCCTGGGGCGACCCCGTGGGTCTGTCCGGCGAAAACACTGCGTTCAAGGACGATGCCAGCAATACCGCTGCCCATCAGGAAACCCAGTTCGGCATGAACCACGACGGTATCCACTACTTCGCACAGGAAGGCTCCAAGAGCGGCCTGCTGGCCATGAACCACGAGTACGTGGACCACGGCCTGCTGTTTACCGATGGCACCGATAACTGGAACCTGGAAAAAGTGCGCAAGTCCCAGGCCGCCCATGGCGTGTCGATTTTTGAAGTGGAAGAAAAAGGCGGCAAGTGGGAAGTGGTCAAGCCCTCTCCCTGGGCTCGCCGCATCACCGCCAACACCCGCATGGAACTCAGCGGCCCTGCAGCCGGTCACGCCATGCTCAAGACAGCGGCAGACCCCTCCGGTCGTGTGGTGCTGGGCACCATCAACAACTGCGCCAGCGGCATCACGCCTTGGGGCACTTACCTCACCTCGGAAGAAAACTTCATCAACTATTTCAGCGGCGGCGACAGCCTCACTGAACACGACAAGCGCTGGGGTCTGAAGAAAGGTGGCGGCGGCTACAACTGGCACCAGCACGACGCCCGCTTTGATGCCACCAAGACTCCCAACGAACCCAACCGCTTCGGCTGGATCGTGGAAATCGACCCCTACAACCCCAGCTCCACCCCCATGAAGCGCACCGCCATGGGCCGCGCAGCCCACGAAGGCGCCACCGTAGCTGTCACCAAGGACAACCGTGCTGTGGTGTACATGGGTGAAGACTCCCGCTTTGAGTACATCTACAAGTTCGTCAGCCGCGACGCCATCAAGGAAGGCGGCGCTGCTGCCAACGCCACTCTGCTCGACCACGGCACCTTGTACGTGGCCAAGTTCAATGCAGACGGCAAGGGCCAGTGGATTGCTTTGACCCACGGCCAAGGCCCGTTGACAGCTGCCAACGGCTTTGCCGACCAGGGCGAAGTGCTGATCAAGGCACGCCAGGCCAGCGACCTGTTGGGCGCCACCAAGATGGACCGCCCCGAGTGGATCGCCGTTGACAAGCAAGGCTGGGTCTACACCACGCTGACCAACAACAGCAACCGCGGTGGTGGCAAGCAACCCGGTGTGGACGCAGCCAACCCACGTGCAAACAACACTCAAGGCAATATCATCCGCTGGAAAGAAGATGGCGACTTCCAAGGCACCACCTTTGCTTGGAACCACTTTGTGTTTGCAGGAGACCCATCGCTTGATCGTGCAGACGCCAAAGGCAACATCAAGGGCGACATGTTCTCCTGCCCGGATGGTTTGTGGGTGGATGGCCGCGGCGTGCTGTGGATTCAGTGCGATATGTCGACCTCCGCCATGGGCAAGGGCGACTTGAAGAACTTCGGCAACAACATGATGTTAGCCGCCGACGTGCGCACTGGCGAAGCCCGCCGCTTCCTGGTGGGACCTGCCGGTTGCGAAATCACCGGCGCTACCGGCACACCGGACGGCAAGACCATGTTCGTCAACATCCAGCACCCCGGTGAGCCTGCCAACGAAGTGAGCGACCCCAAGAACCCGCGCGCCGTGTCTAACTGGCCCGAGAAAAAGGCCAACGGACGCCCACGCTCTGCCACCGTTGTGATCCGCAAGGCCGACGGCGGCGTGATCGGTACCTGATAGTCAACGGTTCCAAGGGAGCCTGAGCTAGCGGACTGCGGCAACGCAGTCCGCTATTTTTTTGATAGCTGCTCGCGCAAATTCCACGGGCGCCAGAGGCATATTTCGCCTTAGATCTGCAGAACTCAAGTCCCCGCGGGCTTGATCTTCAGGCAGTTGTTCTCGCCAATGCGTGGGGCGCCCACCTTGGCGCGTGCTTCGTCAGTAAGTTCGCACGCCACCAAGATGCCGTAATACATGCGGCGCCAGTACACATCGTCGCCCGGCGCATCTTTTTGCAGATTGGCGATGAAGATGGTTTCCACCTGCCGCAGCACGTCCTTACGCTGAGCGGCAGTCCAATCGTTGCGCAAGGGCTGTTCCAGAAACAGGCGCTCCAACTCGGGCACATCGCGGCTGTGGCCCCACAAAGTCGGGCTGGAGGCGAGCACCACTTTTTCATTCAGCACCACACGGATCAACATGGCGCGGTAGGTGCACTCACGCTGGTCGGGGCGAAAGGTTTCCACCGTGGCTTTGAGCGTCTTGAGCTGGTTGGCCATCATGGACGGCGACAGGTATTTCATGGCTGCCGCGCGCCGCTCCAGCTCGGGTACCGGCATGCGCGTCATGGGCGTGTCGTAGATGGCGAGCTGGGAACATTCGGGCACCTCGCCTTCTGCCGCTGCTGCGGTAGCAGGCTTGGCGGGCAGCACAGCGGCCCCCTTGCCAGAGGCCGGGGTTGCAGGCTGTGCGGGCATCTGCAAGGTCACAGGCGGGGCAGCCGGGGCCGGCGGGGCCGAGGCACCGCCCTTGGCGGGCACCACCGGACCCAACTGCACAGGGCTGCCCGACGAGGACGCAGCCACGGCGGGCCGAGTAGAGGCAGGCTTTTCATCCGGAGGTTCCGCCACCAAGCGCACTACCGTCGGCGTGCTAGCGGCCAGCCCGGGTGGCAGGGCCATGCTGCCATCCGGCAGGCGCTGCCCGTTGGCAGACATTGCAGATTTGCGCTGGTCCAGAGCCACCCACAAGGCAGCCCCCGCCAACGCAAGCGCCAGCCCTCCCACCGCCATGGCAACCCATGCGCCGGCACGGATTTGCAAAAAGGTTTTGCGGCCGGGCCGCGGCAGTTGCACCGGGTCGCGCTGCGAGGCACCTCCGGGTGTGCCACCGTTCAGGGCACCCGAGAGTGAAAGGTTGGTCCGAGAGCGCCGCAGCACTGGCACGGGCACGCCCCACCACTGCGGCACTTGCAGGGCTTTGAGTGCTTCCACCAAGGCCTGGGCGCTGGCAAAGCGCCGTGAGGGCTCTTTGGCACAGGCCTGCGCGATGACGGCATCCAGCGCGGGGTAGTCGCGCAGGGGCTGCACCTCCACGACAGCCGGAACCGGGTCGTTGAGTTGGGCCCACATGAGCTGCGAGGTGGTCTCGCGGGTAAAGGCTTCGCGGCCGGTGACAGCCTCAAACAGCACCAGCCCCAGTGCATAGATGTCGGTGCGCGCATCGATGGTGCCGGCCGCAATTTGCTCAGGGGCCATGTAACGCGGCGTACCG
>RFQA01000155.1 GCA_009925925.1 Betaproteobacteria bacterium | reverse complement strand
GGTCCAGATCAGGCTGCTCAGCGCGACCGTCAGCAACCCAACAACTTTCTTCATGCGGCCTCCTTGACGGGAGTCGATTCGAAATAGACAGAGACCTCTGACGGCACGGCCACACCGGTGGCGTGCGCACGCTCCAACACCTGCCAGAAAAACCGGTAACTGGCCCGGTCGTGCAAAACACCACCGACTGACACGGGGCCCCAATCGGCCGCAGCCGCGCGGGTCACGATGTCTGCTGCCTGCTCCACAACTCTTGCATCCGGGGCAAACGCTTGAACGATAGGCCGGATCTGATCCGGATGAATGCTCCACATGCGGGTGTAGCCCAAGGCTTGGGCGGCATATCGGGCTGCACGGCTCAAGGCTTGTGCGTCTTTGAACTCAGTCACCACGCAATGCGAAGGCACTTTGCCAAACGCATGGCAGGCGCTAGAGATATCTGTCTTTGCACGCACGACCAAGGGGTGATGGAACTGGTCCAAGGTATCGCCATCGGTTGTGGCCCGAACCCCCATGGCTGATGCGGGGATGGCGCCGCCATGGCTGGACACAAAGTCCATCAAACCGAAACTGATGGACTGCACGCGCGCATGGGCCGCAATCTCAAAAGCGCGATGCACCGCCGCCGGGGACTCTATCAATACATGCAATGGAATTGCAGCGGCCACCGGACCTAAAGCATCGATGGCGCGGACTGCAACTTCCACATCGGCGGCAGACTCTACCTTGGGCAGCATGATGTAACTCAGGGCATGGGCAGCAGCGCCGACCACACACGCCACGTCCTGCAGAAACGCAGGGTGGTCTACCGCATGCAAGCGCGCACCCACACGGCGGCGCAAGCCATTTGCTATCAAATCAGGAGCTTCTTGCGCAGACTTGGCGAGCGCTGCAACCATATTGGCATGGTCCAGCTCTCCACCGACGGGCGCACCGTCTTCGCAGTCCAGCGTCACATCAAAGATGCAAGCGCCGAACTCCTGGGTCATGTCCGCCTGCATTTGCAGGCTCTTGACCATGCGGGCTTCTACGCCGCTGTAATGGTCACACACCGGCAGTACACCCGCAGCACCCTGCGCACCTAAAAGGATGTCGCGCGGATGCTTCACGGTGGGTGCCGGTGCTTGGGCCAAGGATTACAGCAGGTGCTTCACGCCGTCTTGTTCGCCTTGCAGTTCAGCCAAGGTCTTGTTGATGCACTCTTGCGAGAACGCGTCAATTTCAAGGCCTTCGACGATCTTGTATTCGCCGTTCGCGCAGGTCACGGGGTAACCGAACATGACTTCCTTGGGAATGCCGTATTCGCCGTTGGAAGGAATGCCCATGGTGACCCACTTGCCATTGGTGCCCAGAGCCCAGTCACGCATGTGGTCGATAGCCGCGTTGGCAGCAGACGCTGCGGAGGACAAACCACGTGCAGCAATGATGGCTGCGCCACGCTTGCCCACGGTGGGCAAGAAGGTTTCGCGGTTCCAGGTTTCGTCGTTGATCATGTCTTTCACAGACTGGCCAGCGATGGTGGCGAAACGGTAGTCGGCGTACATGGTGGGAGAGTGGTTGCCCCACACGGCCAATTTTTCGATGTCTGCCACGGCCTTGCCGGTCTTGGCAGCCAACTGGCTGGCAGCGCGGTTGTGGTCCAGGCGCAGCATGGCAGTGAAGTTCTTGGCTGGCAGATCAGGCGCTGCCTTCATGGCAATGTAGGCGTTGGTGTTGGCGGGGTTGCCGACCACCAGAACCTTGACGTTGCGGGATGCCACAGCGTTCAGTGCCTTGCCTTGGGTAGTGAAGATGGCGCCGTTGATGGCCAACAATTCAGCACGCTCCATGCCGGGGCCGCGTGGGCGGGAACCCACCAACAACGCGTAGTCAGTATCCTTGAAAGCCTGCATCGGATCGGAGTGAGCTTCGATGCCAGCCAACAAGGGGAATGCGCAGTCTTCCAACTCCATAATCACGCCCTTGAGCGCGTTCTGGGCCTTCTCGTCGGGGATTTCCAGCAATTGCAAGATCACGGGCTGGTCTTTGCCCAACATTTCGCCGGAGGCGATGCGAAACAGAAGTGCGTAACCGATTTGACCTGCTGCACCTGTAACGGCAACGCGGACGGGTTTCTTGCTCATGGTAAAACTCCAGGAAGTGTTGAAAAAACGGCGACTGAGCAGCGCCCGCAACAAGCTGTGCTGCGCTGCAGAACGACTGAGAGTTTACCCTCGAATTTAGCGCCGGGTCAATTTGTCTTATGTCTTATATAAGATATGATTAGCGAAATTTTTCGAGCCTGACTCGTCGCTGACAGAAACCCCGCATCCATGCCTGCAAACACCCTCTCTGCGAACGACAGCGCTACTGGCGCATCGGTCGACCCGGGCATGCAATCCGGGGCATCGGGCACACCGGCATTCAGTCCGCTTTATCAGCAAATCAAGGCCCTCATCTTGCAAAGCTTGCAGAGTGGCGAATGGAAACCCAGCACTGCCATTCCCAGTGAGCAAGAGCTTGCCGGCCGGTACAAAGTCAGCCAGGGCACGGTACGTAAAGCCATTGATGAGCTCGCCGCCGAAAACCTCGTAGTGCGCCGCCAGGGCAAGGGCACATTTGTCGCCACCCATGCCGAACGGCACATTCAATACCGCTTTTTGCGACTGGTGCCTGAGGCGGGTGCCCCCTCCAACGAAGGGCCGGCCCAGCGCCGCATCATTGACTGCAAGCGCACCCGTGCCAGCGCCGATGTGGCGCGCGCCTTGTCTCTGCGATCTGGTGATGCGGTATTGCAAGTGCGGCGCGTGTTGTCTTTCGCAGGCACTCCTACCATTTTGGAAGACTTGTGGCTCCCCGGCGGCCCTTTCAAAGGGCTGACGGCAGAGCGCCTGACCAGCTATGACGGTGCGATGTATGCGCTTTTTGAAACAGAATTCGGCGTGCGCATGGTGCGTGCCGAGGAAAAGATCAAAGCCGTGCTTCCGGACCCCGAACAGCGTGATCTGCTCCAAATCGGTGCGAGCACGCCCTTGCTCAGTGTTGAACGTACTGCGTACACCTACAACGATTTACCTATGGAGCTCCGTCGGGGCTTGTACTTGACCGACACACACTACTATCGAAATGCGCTAAATTGATGCATCGCACCATGCAAGTCCAATGTCAGATTGGTGCGGTGCAATAGAATTTTGGCCTGCGATTCCCAGAATTACAAACACGTTACATCCAAGAAAGCCCATCCATGACTGAGCTCAACTCCAAACCCAAGCGCGCGCGGCCTGAATTCCGCAACATCAATGCGCTGAGTGACCTGCCCACCTATCGCCTCCCCCCCGCCGGATGGGTTTCCATCCTGCACCGCATCAGCGGCGCCATCATGTTCATCCTGATGCCTTTCATTATCTGGATGTTCGACACTTCCGTATCCTCGGAAATCTCATTTGCAAAGTTCACCAGCGTCTTTAGCGTTGGAGTCGGCTTTATCCCCGGCTGGTTTGTGAAGCTGGTGGCGTTGGCCATCATCTGGGCGTATTTGCACCACTTCATCGCAGGCATGCGCCACCTGTGGATGGACATCAACCATGCGGTGAGCAAAGAATTTGGTCGCAGCTCCGCCATCTTCACCCTGGGTCTGGGCAGCTTGCTCACCCTGGTGCTGGCCCTCAAGCTCTTCGGCGCCTACTAACAACGAGAAAAGGAAAACCAAATGGCAGTGAATTACGGATCCAAGCGCGTCGTCGTTGGCGCGCACTACGGCCTGCGGGACTGGCTGGCGCAGCGCGTCACCGCCGTCTTGATGGCTTTGTTCACCATCGCGCTGTTGGCGCAAGTGATTTTGTTCAAAGGCCCCATCGGCTACGACAAATGGGCCGGCATCTTCTCCCAGCAGTGGATGAAGTTCCTGACCTTCGCAGTCATCATCGCCATGCTGTACCACGTATGGGTGGGTGTGCGCGATATCTGGATGGATTACGTCAAACCCGTCTCCATCCGCTTGTCTCTGCAAGTGTTCTCCATTGTTTGGCTAGTCGGCTGCGCCGGCTGGGCTATCCAGGTTCTGTGGCGTCTCTGATCCCCTCCAACAGGCACTAATACATGTCTTACTCCGTCTCTAAACGCAAATTCGACGTCGTGATCGTCGGCGCCGGTGGCTCCGGCATGCGCGCTTCCCTGCAGCTGGCACGTGCCGGTCTGAATGTGGCCGTTCTATCCAAAGTGTTCCCCACCCGCTCCCACACCGTGGCAGCACAAGGCGGCATTGGCGCCTCCTTGGGCAACATGAACGACGACAACTGGCACTACCACTTCTATGACACCGTCAAGGGCTCCGACTGGCTCGGCGACCAGGACGCTATCGAATTCATGTGCCGTGAAGCCCCCAAGGTGGTCTACGACCTCGAGCACATGGGCATGCCTTTCGACCGCAACCCTGACGGGACCATTTACCAGCGCCCCTTCGGCGGCCACACTGCCAATTACGGCGAAAAGGCTGTTGAACGCGCTTGCGCTGCCGCTGACCGTACCGGTCACGCCATGTTGCACACCCTGTACCAGCAAAACGTAGCCGCCAAAACCAGCTTCTTCGTGGAGTGGATGGCACTGGACCTGATCCGCGATGCGGAAGGCGATGTGGTCGGTGTCACCGCCCTGGAAATGGAAACCGGCGATATCCACATTCTGGAAGCCAAGACCACCCTGCTGGCCACTGGTGGCGCAGGTCGCATCTTTGCAGCCTCCACCAACGCCTTCATCAACACCGGCGATGGCCTGGGCATGGCAGCACGTGCTGGAATCCCCTTGGAAGACATGGAGTTCTGGCAGTTCCACCCCACCGGCGTGGCTGGTGCCGGCGTGTTGCTGACCGAAGGTTGCCGTGGCGAAGGCGCTATTCTGCTCAACAGCAACGGTGAACGTTTCATGGAGCGCTATGCGCCTACCCTGAAAGACTTGGCTCCGCGTGACTTCGTGTCCCGCTCCATGGACCAGGAAATCAAGGAAGGCCGTGGCTGCGGTCCGAACAAGGACTATGTGCTCTTGAAGCTGGACCACCTGGGTGCTGAAACCATCCACAAGCGTCTGCCATCGGTGTACGAAATCGGCGTGAACTTCGCCAACGTGGACATCACCAAAGAACCTATCCCCGTGGTGCCCACCATCCACTACCAGATGGGTGGCATTCCCACCAACGTCAATGGCCAGGTGGTGGTGCAAAACGGCGACGTGCACAACCAGGTTGTCAACGGTTTGTACGCAGTGGGCGAATGCTCTTGCGTTTCGGTGCACGGCGCCAACCGCTTGGGCACCAACTCGCTGCTGGATTTGCTGGTGTTCGGCCGCGCTGCCGGCAACCACATCGTCAACTTTATTAAGGGCAGCAAGGAGCACAAGCCTTTGCCCAAAGACGCCGCAGACCGCACCTTGGCGCGCGTTTCCCGCCTGGATAATGCCGGCAGCGGTGAGTACGCCCAAGACGTGGCCAACGACCTGCGCGCTTCCATGCAGCAACACGCAGGCGTGTTCCGTACCCAGAAGAGCATGGACGAAGGCGTGGTCAAGATTGCCGAGCTGCGCGAACGCGTCAAGGCCCTCAACCTCAAGGACAAATCCAAGGTGTTCAATACGGCCCGCATCGAAGCGCTGGAAGTTGAAAACCTGATCGAAGCGGCCGAAGCAACCATCGTGTCTGCAGCTGCCCGTCACGAAAGCCGCGGCGCCCACACCGTGGACGATTACGGCGATACCCCTGAGCACCCGAATGGCCGTAACGACCAGGACTGGCACAAACACACCCTGTGGTACAGCGAAGGCAACCGCCTGAGCTACAAGCCCGTGCAGATGAAGCCTTTGACTGTGGACTCCGTGCCACTCAAAGTCCGCACTTTCTAAGCGTAGAACCTTCGCGAGAACCTGAACATGACCAAACGTACTTTCTCCATCTACCGCTACGATCCAGACAAGGATTCCAAGCCTTACATGCAGGACATCGAGGTAGAACTCGACGGTTCCGAGCGCATGCTGCTGGACGCCTTGATGAAGCTCAAGGCCATCGATCCTTCCATCTCCTTCCGCCGCTCCTGCCGCGAAGGCGTCTGCGGATCGGATGCCATGAACATCAACGGCAAAAACGGTCTGGCCTGCCTGACCAACATGCTGACCTTGCCCGGCAAGATCGTTTTAAAGCCACTGCCCGGCCTGCCCGTGATCCGCGACCTGATCGTGGACATGACCCAGTTCTTCAAGCAGTACAACTCGATCAAACCGTACTTGATCAACGACACCGTACCGCCTGAGAAAGAGCGCTTGCAGTCGCCTGAAGAGCGTGAAGAACTCAACGGTCTGTACGAGTGCATCTTGTGCGCCAGCTGCTCTACCAGCTGCCCCAGCTTCTGGTGGAACCCCGACAAGTTTGTGGGCCCCGCCGGCTTGTTGCAGGCCTACCGCTTTATTGCAGACAGCCGCGATCAAGCGACTGGTGAGCGCCTGGACAATCTGGAAGATCCTTATCGCCTGTTCCGTTGCCACACCATCATGAACTGCGTCGACGTGTGCCCCAAGGGCTTGAACCCCACCAAGGCCATCGGCAAGATCAAGGAAATGATGGTCCTGCGTGCTGTTTGATACAGACCAAGGTGCACACGCGTGACTGAAGCGTTGATTGATGAACGGGGTTTGAGCAAGCTGCAATGGCGTTGCCGGCGCGGCTTGCTGGAAAACGACTTGTTCATCGAGCGTTTCTTCCGCCGGTACAGCGATACGCTGACGATGCGCCATGCCGATGCCCTGTCGGCTCTGATGGACTTGAGCGATAACGACCTGCTCGATGTGCACTTGGCACGAAAAACGCTGTTGCAGGTGGACGCTGCCCTCGATCGCGCAGACGTCCATGAAGTTTTAAAAATGTTGAGAGAACCTCTCTGAAAGGCGAAAGATGAAACTAGCTGATAACAAAGCCACCCTGTCGTTCAGTAACGGCAGCCCCAGCGTGGAAATGCCCGTGTACCAGGGCAACATCGGACCGGATGTGATCGACATCCGCAAGCTTTACGCCCAGACCGGCATGTTCACGTATGACCCCGGTTTTCTCTCAACCGCTTCCTGCCAGTCCGGCATCACTTACATCGACGGCGACAAGGGTGAACTGCTGTACCGCGGCTACCCCATCGAACAGTTGGCCACCAACGTCGACTACCTCGACACCTGCCACCTCTTGCTGAAGGGCGAATTGCCCAACGCCACCGAGCGCGTGGACTTCCACAAGCTCGTGACCAACCACACCATGGTCAACGAGCAGATGCAATTCTTCTTGCGTGGCTTCCGCCGCGACGCGCACCCCATGGCCGTATTGACCGGCTTGGTGGGCGCACTGTCTGCGTTCTACCACGACAGCACCGACATCAATAACCCCGAGCACCGCGAAATCGCCGCGATCCGCCTGATCGCCAAAATGCCTACGCTCGTGGCCATGGCCTACAAGTACGGCGTGGGCCAGCCTTTCATGTACCCGCAGAACGACCTGAGCTACTCCGGTAATTTCCTGCGCATGATGTTCGGCACCCCTTGCGAAGAGTACAAGGTCAACCCCGTGATCGAACGCGCGATGGACCGCATCTTCATCCTGCACGCAGACCACGAGCAAAACGCGTCCACCTCCACCGTGCGTCTGTGCGGTTCCTCCGGCACCAACCCGTTTGCTGCCATTGCCGCCGGTGTGGCTTGCTTGTGGGGCCCTGCCCACGGTGGCGCGAACGAAGCCTGCCTGAACATGCTGGAAGACATCCAGCGCCAAGGCGGCGTGTCCAAGGTCGGCCAGTTCATGGAACAGGTCAAGGACAAGAACTCCGGTGTCAAGCTCATGGGCTTCGGTCACCGCGTGTACAAGAACTACGACCCCCGCGCCAAACTCATGCAAGAAACTTGCAATGAAGTGCTGGAAGCCCTGGGCCTGGAAAACGACCCGCTGTTCAAGCTGGCCAAGCAGTTGGAAAAGATCGCCCTGGAAGACGACTACTTCGTTCAGCGCAAGCTCTACCCCAACGTGGACTTCTACTCCGGCATCGTGCAGCGCGCCATTGGCATCCCTGTGAACCTGTTCACCGGCATCTTCGCTTTGGCCCGTACCGTGGGCTGGATTGCCCAATTGAACGAAATGATCGGTGACCCTGAGTACAAGATCGGCCGTCCACGCCAGTTGTTCACCGGTTCCGTCAAGCGCGACGTCAAGCCCCTGAACCAGCGCTAAGCCCTCCCCGGCTAGCCCAACAACCCCGCCGCCTGCAAAGGCCGCGGGGTTTTTTGTAT
>RFQA01000154.1 GCA_009925925.1 Betaproteobacteria bacterium | reverse complement strand
CCTTTGGCGCTGCGCAAACACTTCGCCACTTTGGAAACATGCGTTATCGCTGAGTTGGTGTACGTTCAGTTCTAGTTGTCTTCACTCAGCTGACAAACCTTGACACTAACCAACATCCTAGCGACCAGCCTAGACAAACACACCAAACAAAGGTGTAGTTGGGTTTGAAGTCCAAGCGCTTTACTTTCCAATAGATATGAATCGCGGTGACGATGAAAAGGGCGATCAATCCCAGCCAGTTGATGAGGTCGAGAGCCGGGGAGATGGCCCCTTTTGTAACCGCGTAATTGCAGACGAAACTAAGCGCAGCTCCGATGGTCCAACCTAAGTATTCAGCGGCTTTGGAAAGGTCAGCTTTTGTACTGGGTTCTTGTGACACAGCTGCTCCAGTCGAGTTGCATGAAGGTGGGCGTCATGGCGAGAGGGTGATCTATCAGTAGCCACGCAAGAGCATGTCGAGCGCGGTCTCGATGGTCAGCGCCTGGTCTCTGCCGTGCCCCACGCGGTCACGGAGTTCGTTGGCATGGAACACGGCGATGCCGAAGGGGTGGAGGTGTACCGTGTTCCCCTGCACGGCCAGGGCGGGGTTCAGGCGCTCGGTCATACCCGGAAACGCGCCCGGCACGGCCAATGGAATGCAAACGCGTTCGATGAAGCGGTGGAGCAAGTCGCTTTGAATTTCCATGACGTAGGGGAACAGGTCACGGTCTTGTTCTATCGGGTTGGTGTAAATGTCCAAGCGTGCCATGGGTTATTTCTTAGACTCCCGCCACTGGCGCACGCGCTGCGCGTAGGGCTGGCGTTCTGCGGCCCAGGCGTTGTATTGCTCAATCTGCTGGGCATGGTCTTTGGACCAGTCCGGTGGCGTTGGAGCGGGCTGATTGGCAGGGGCGGTGTAGGGCGCTGTTTGCTCTCGCACCATGGGCACGACACGAACAGGCACCAGAGTCACGGTGCCGTCCGCGCTAAATGTTGCGTCAAACAACTGCCCTGCATACTTTTTGCCTAGAGATATCTGGCCGCTGGCGCCTACTTCTTTGAGCATGGGTTACTCCTTCTTGCAACACATGCCATCATGCGGCATGAAAATGAAGGCGTCAAATTTTTGCGGCCAACGCCTTCAACTGGTAAAGCGCATCCATCGCCTCCCGAGGGCTCATCGCATCAGGATTAATGGCCGCTAGCGCCGTCTCTACGGCGCTGGCAGCTACTGTTTCTGTAGCGGGTGGCGCAGCAAACAAATCCACCTGGGCTTGGGATTCGCTGGCCTGGGCTTCCAGCGCGTCCAGGGTGTGGCGGGCGTGGTTCAGCACGGCGGCGGGCATGCCGGCCAGGCGGGCGACTTGCACGCCGTAGCTTTTGCTGGCCGGGCCGGGTTCGATAGCGTGCAGGAACACGATGTCGCGGCCTGCTTCCGCCGCACTCACGTGCACGTTCAGCGCCGCATGGTGGGTGGCGGGGAACTCGGTGAGTTCGAAGTAGTGGGTGGCAAACAGGGTGAAGGCCTGCGTTTTGTCGTGCAACTGTGTGGCAATCGCGCTGGCCAATGCCAGTCCGTCGAAAGTGCTCGTTCCCCGGCCGATTTCATCCATCAGCACCAGACTGTGCGGCGTGGCGCTGTGCAGGATTTGCGCAGCCTCGGTCATTTCCAGCATGAAGGTGGACTGGGCGTTGGCCAGGTCGTCCGCTGCGCCTATGCGGGTGTGGATGGCGTCAATCGGACCCAGCCGGCAAGCCTGCGCAGGCACAAAGCTGCCGATGCTGGCCAAGAGCACGATGAGGGCGACCTGGCGCATATAGGTCGATTTGCCGCCCATATTGGGCCCGGTGATGACTTGCATGCGCTGCTTCACGCCGAGGCGCGTGTCATTGGCAATGAAATTTCCACTACTGAGTTCAGCCAGCCGCGCCTGCACCACGGGGTGCCGGCCTTGGGTGATGTCGATGCAGGGCTCGGTCACAAACTGCGGGGCGTTCCAGTCCAGCGTGAGGGATCGCTCGGTCAAGGCGCACAAAGTGTCCAGTGCGGCGAGCGACTGGGCCACGGCGGTGAGTGCGGGGATGTGGGCCTGCAACTGGTCCAGCACTTGCTCAAAAAGCCATTTTTCGCGGGCCAGGGCGCGCTCTTGAGCACTCAGGGCTTTGTCTTCAAAGGCCTTGAGCTCGGGGGTGATGAAGCGCTCAGCGTTTTTGAGGGTCTGGCGGCGGCGATAGTCATCGGGCACTTTGTCCACCTGGCCAGTCGTGACCTCGATGTAGAAGCCGTGCACCTTGTTGAACTGCACTCGCAGGTTGGCAATGCCGGTGCGGGCTTTTTCGCGCACTTCGAGGTCCAGCAAAAAGGCATCGCAGTTGGTCTGGATGGCGCGCAACTCATCCAGCTCGGCATCAAAGCCGTCGGCGATCACGCCACCGTCGCGCACCAGCGCGGCGGGCTCGGGGGCAATGGCGCGCCCCAGCAGGGCGATGGCCTCTGCCGGTGGCTGAAGATGGCTGCAAATATGAGCCAAATAGCCCTCTAGCCCACGTAGATTCTGCGCGAGTAGCTCTGTTTTTTGTAGCGTTTGTACCAACGCCACCAGCTCCCGCGGACGCACCTGGCGCAGGGCAATGCGAGCGGTGATGCGCTCTACGTCCGCACAGCCCTTGAGCTGGCCGCGCAGGGTTTGCCAGATGTTGTTACGTAAGGTGCCAATGGCCAGCAGGCGGTGCTGTGCCTCAGTGCGGTCGCGCATTGGCTCCAGCAACCAGCGTTTGAGCAGGCGGCTGCCCATGCCTGTCATGCAGGTGTCGAGCAGGCTGAAGAGCGTGGGGTTGTCTTCCCCGCGCAGGGTTTGCACCAGCTCCAGGTTGCGGCGGGTGGTGGCGGGCAGGTCGATCAACGCGTCGTCGCGCTGCACCTGCACGCTATGGATGTGGGTAAGCGCGCGGCCTTGGGTGTGTTCGGCATAGCCAATCAGGGCACCTGCTGCGGCATGGGCCAAGGTCAACTCTTGCGCGTTCCAACTGGTGAGGCTCGCAGCTTGCAGGGCGTCCAGCAGCTTGCGCTGGCCCAGGGCGCTGTCAAACTGCCATTCGGGGCGGGTGGTCAGGTAAACCGCCGTGCCGTGACGCAGGCGTTTGATGCGGTCTTCAAAGGTGGTGGTGCAACCGGCGCTGTAGGTCAGTTCGCTCGGGGCAATGCGGCTCACCCAGTCGGGCACTTCGTCGGGCGTGCATTCGGCCAGAAACACCACACCCTGAGTAACGGACAGCCAGGCCAAGCCGCAGCGGTTGCGTGGGCCTTGGTGCACGGCCATCAGCATGGACTCGGTTTTTTCGGACAGCAGTTCGGCGTCTGTCAGCGTGCCGGGGGTGACGACCCGCACCACTTTGCGCTCGACCGGGCCTTTGGTGGCACCCACTTCGCCGGTTTGCTCGCAGATGGCCACCGACTCTCCGTGGCGTATCAATTTGGCCAGGTACCCTTCCATCGAGTGGAATGGCACGCCGGCCATGACCACCGGTTGACCGGCGGACTGGCCACGGGTGGTGACCGTGATGTCCAGAATGCGGGCCGCTTTCTCGGCATCGGCGTAAAACATCTCGTAGAAGTCGCCCATGCGATAGAACAGCAGCGTGTCGGGGTAGGCGGCTTTGAGCCCCAGATACTGCTGCATCATGGGGGTGTGCTGGTCGAGCGGAGCGGTTGCGAGGGGAGATGTCACGGCGGGGGAAATCGGGTTTTCATGGAGCGGCCCATCTATGGCGCAGGCCTGCTACAGGCCCTATCATAAGGAGTCACACCTTATGGCCCATTCCCCTGTGCAACTTCCCCCGGTCTCCCGACCCGACGAGCCCGCTGCCCTTGAGGCAGTGGCCAACGCAGCGCCAGTGGGCCTGGGGTTATCGGTGTTCCAGTCCATCTTTGAAAGCAGCCCCGAAGCGATCGCTTTGACGCGGGTGCGTGACGGGGTGCTCGTCCAGGTCAACAGCGAATGGCTGTTCATGACGGGCTACACGCGTGACGAGGCCTTGGGCCGCAGTGCGGTGGAACTGGGCCATTGGCTGGACCCGCAGGAGCGGGACCGGGTATTCGGCGGCATGAAGGTGGGCAGCCGGGTGGTCGATACCGATGTGACGCTGGTGATGAAAGACCGCATTCCCCGCGTGGTGCGACTGAATGCCGCCATGCTGGAGGAGTCCGGCGAGCTCTATTTGCTCATTTACTTGCGTGATGTCACCGCCGAGCAAATGGCCCGTGATGCCTTGAAAGCCGGTGAGCAGGCCTTGGAGCATGCCAACGAAACCATGAACCGCCAAGTCAAGCTGCATGAGCTGACTGAATCGGTGGCCAAGGTGGGGCACTGGGTGTCCTATCCGGGGGATGACCGGGTTCAAATATCCCGTGGGTTGGCGTTGATGGCGGGTCTGGGCGATGTGTCCCTGGCTACAACACAATCACTTTGGAGTGCCGTGCATCCAGAGGACTTGCCCCGCTTGAAGGACGCGCGTATCCGGATGGATGGCAGTGTGGTCGAATTCCGGTGGCTCTCCAAAGAGGGCCGCACTCTGTGGGCACGCTCGCGAATGCACCGGCAGATGGCGGAAGGCCGCGTGTTGGCAGATTTCGGTGTGGTTCAGGAATTCACTGAGGAGCGCGATGCACGTGATGCCTTGCAAACCCAACTCGATTTCATCCACAAAATCACCAGCCGTGCGCCGGGCATGGTGTACGAATTCCAGATGTGGCCGGATGGCCAATTCAAGTTTCCTTTTGTGAGTGCCGGTGTTGCCCATCTTTTCGGCGTGTCGATGGAGCAGGCGCGTGAAGATGCCAACGCCTTGATGCGGCGCATTCATAGGGAAGACGTCCCCCGCATCATCAAAACCAGCCTGGCATGTCGCGATACCCTGCAAACTTGGAACTGCGAGTTCCGCACGCGTGATGCCGGTGCCGACATGCGTTGGCTGCTGGGCACCTCGGTGCCGGAAATCAAGCCGGATGGATCAGTGCTGTTTACCGGCTCCATTACCGACATCACTCCGCAAAAGAAGGCTTTGGCCCAGTTGCAGGAGAGCGAGGAGCGCTTTCGCAGCCTGTCCAGCCTGTCCTCAGACTGGTACTGGGAGCAAGACGCAGAGTTCCGCTTTGTACGTATCGATGGCAATGGGATCAACTCGGACCGGCTGGCACCGCAAGGGGCATTGGGCCGCACCCGTTGGGACTCCGGCGGGCGCGGTGTGACGCCGGCTCAGTGGAAGGCCCACCAGGACCTGCTGGAGGCCCATCAGACCTTCCAGGACTTTGAAATGCAGCGCGTCCTGTCGGACGGCAGTTTCATGTGGGTGTCCGTCAGCGGGGCGCCCATTTTTGATGCCCAAGGCCATTTCTGCGGCTACCGCGGCACCGGGCGTGACATTTCCGCCCGCAAAGCCGCAGAGGCTGAGATCGAACGCCTGGCGTTCTTCGATGCGTTGACCGGTCTGCCGAATCGCCGCATGTTGATTGACCGTTTGAAGCATGCGCTGGATTCGAGCACTCGCAACCGCCAACATGGAGCGCTGTTGTTCATTGATTTGGACAACTTCAAGGTCCTCAATGACACCTTGGGTCACCACATGGGGGATTTGCTGCTGCAGCAAGTGGCCCAGCGACTGCAGGACTGCGTGCGCAGCGCCGACACGGTCGCGCGGCTGGGCGGCGATGAGTTTGTGGTGATGCTGGAAGAGCTGGACGCTGACCCGCTGGTGGCGGCGACGCAGGCAGAGTTGGTGGCCAAAAAGGTGTTGGGTTCCTTGAACAAGCAATTTGCACTGGGTAATCACAACATGCACAGCTCACCGAGTATCGGCGTGACGCTGTTTTTCCAGCACAACGACAGCATTGAGGAGCTGCTCAAACGCGCTGATCTGGCCATGTACCAGGCCAAAGGGGCGGGGCGGAATACCTTGCGCTTTTTTGATCCCGACATGCAAGCAGCGGCCTCAGAGCGCGCCGACATGGAGGCCGACCTGCGCCGTGCGCTGCAGGAAGAGCAGTTCACGCTTTACTACCAACCCGTCGTGGACCAAGCGGGCACGGTGACAGGGGTGGAGGCACTGCTGCGCTGGCAGCATCCGGTCAGGGGCATGGTGTCTCCGGCGGTGTTCATCCCGGTGGCTGAGCAGACCGGACTCATTCTTCCGCTGGGCCAATGGGTGCTGGAAGCGGCGTGTGCGCAGTTGGTTGCCTGGAACGACGACTCGCAGACCCAAAAGCTCAGTATTGCCGTCAATGTGAGCGCCCGCCAGTTTCGGCATCCTGATTTTTCTACCCACATTCTGGATTTGTTGCGTACCAGTGGCGCCAACCCGTATCGCCTGAAATTGGAACTTACCGAGAGCCTGCTGCTCACCGATTTTGAAGAGGCTGTCGTCAAGATGGGGGAGCTGCGCTCCATCGGCGTGAGTTTCTCCTTGGACGACTTCGGTACCGGGTATTCGTCGCTTGCCTATCTCAAGCGATTGCCCTTGGACCAGCTCAAGATCGACCAGTCGTTTGTGCGGGATGTGCTCACAGACCCCAACGACGCCGCCATCGCCCGGACGATTTTGAACCTGGCCAAAAGCCTGGACCTCGGGGTGGTAGCGGAAGGTGTCGAAACAGCCGGCCAGCGCGATTTCTTGTTGCGAGAGGGTTGCAGGGCTTTCCAGGGGTATTTCTTCGGGCGCCCGGTGCCTGTCGAGCAGTTGCATTTGACGGGGCCGGGATGACCAGTAAATCAACTCCCCCTGAGCTGCCGGGTACAGACGCTTTGCAGGCGGAGCTGCGCTCTCTGGAGTTGGTGAATCGCCGTCAGTACGACATGCTGGAAGCGCTCTTTGCGCAAAGCCCTGCGGCTATTTCGGTGCAGCGCCTGGATGACGGGGCCATCATCGACGTGAATGCACGCTGGCAGCAGCTCACCGGCTACACCTGGGAAGAGGCCACCCGCAGTACCTCAGTGTCCTTGGGGTTCTGGCCCGATATTGAAGCGCGCAACACTGCTTTGCGTGAAATGCAAGCCAACCCCATGGCCGGCGGCGTTGAGATCAATTTCCTCACGCGCAACGGCGAGGAGCTCTTGCTGGAATGGCGCGGCTCCATCATGCACATTGCCGGAGAGCCGCATGTGCTGGTGTATCTCTCCGACATCAC
Organism: Betaproteobacteria bacterium; assembly: GCA_009925925.1. Classification (GTDB taxonomy): domain Bacteria; phylum Pseudomonadota; class Gammaproteobacteria; order Burkholderiales; family Burkholderiaceae_C; genus Allorhodoferax. The sequence goes on along the minus strand of RFQA01000154.1, from coordinate 1,210 downwards.
CGCCCAGCGTATTGCGCAGGAAGCAGTGGCCGAGAGCGAGCAGGCCCTGCAGGATGCCAACGACGAATTGCGCGGGCAGCTGGAACTGTTTGAAGAGACAGAGAGTCTGGCGCAGGCCGGACATTGGATTGTTCCGCAGGGCCAAACCGTTCCGCGATGGTCACGTGGCCTGTTCCGTTTGACCCAGACCCCGTGGACCGAAAAGCTCACCCTGGAGAAATCCCGTGTCGGCATCCACCCCGAGGACAAAGCGGTCTATCTCGCCGCCCGCGAGGCCATGGATGGCCGTTTGCTGGAGTTCCGGTGGATACGCCGGGATGGCGACGTGCGCTGGGTGCGCAGTCGCATGCACCGCTACCACCGGCAGGATGATAGCTATGTGGACTTTGGGGTGGTGCAGGATTTCACCGAGGAGGCAGAAGCCAAGTTGGTGCTGCAGCGCCGGCTCGATGTGATCCAGCGATTGACCAGCCGCCTGCCGGAAATGGTGTTTCAGTTTGAAATGTTCAGCCGGGACAGCGGACGTTTTTTATTCGTGAGCGACGCTTGTACCGCCATATTCGGCGTGACGCCGGAGGAGGCCCGCGCTGCACCGGAAAACGTGTTCCGGCTGATCCATCCGGATGACATCGTCCAGACCCTCAAGTCCATGAACGCGGCGGCTGTAGACGGCATGACCTGGGCGCAGGAGTTCCGCATCATAGGCAAGGACGGGCACGTGCGCACTTTGTTCGGCAAAGCCATCACTTACAAGGAGACTGACGGCAAGTACAACGCCTACGGTTCGGTGACCGACATCACGGAACACAAAGCGTCTCTGGCCATTCTTCAGGAGAGTGAAGCCCGTTTCCGGGCGTTGACAGAGCTGTCTTCCGACTGGTACTGGGAGCAAGACGCCGAATACCGGTTCACCCGGTTTCATGGCGCGATCCACGCCGGGCGCAATAAGACGGGTCAATACAGCATCGGTAAAACCCGATGGGAAAACGGCGCACTCAACATGACCGAGGCCGCGTGGGCCGCACACAGGGCGGTGCTCGACGCGCGCCAGGAATTCCGTGAGCTGGAGCTGCGTGACAAGGACGAAGAAGGGCGTGTGTTCTGGATATCCACCAGTGGAGCGCCCATTTTTGACTCCCATGGCGTGTTCAAGGGCTATCGCGGCATCGGCCGCAACATCACCGAGCGCAAAGAGGCGGAAGAAAAAATC
>RFQA01000153.1 GCA_009925925.1 Betaproteobacteria bacterium | reverse complement strand
GTGAAAATCCGCCGCGACTACAACAACTGGGTCTCCAGCGAGACCATGGAGGACTACGCCTTGCGCTTCACGCCACAGCGCTTTCGCAAGTGGTCGGAGTGGCGGGTGGCCAATACGGCGTTTGGGGCGGCTTCGTTCCTGATCCTCGAAGCCGTGGGCGCCACCTTGCTGGTGCAGTACGGCTTTGTGAACGCCTTCTGGGCCATTCTGATGACGGGGCTGGTGATTTTTCTGGCGGGCTTGCCCATCAGTGTGTATGCCGCCCGCTACGGGGTGGATATGGACTTGCTCACGCGTGGCGCGGGCTTCGGCTACATCGGATCCACGCTGACCTCGCTGATTTATGCCTCGTTCACCTTCACCTTCTTCGCGCTGGAGGCGGCCGTCATGGCCTATGCGCTGGAGCTGGCCCTGGACATACCGCCTACCTGGGGTTACCTGATTTGCGCGGTGGTGGTGATTCCCTTGGTCACCCACGGCGTGTCCACCATCAGCCGCCTACAAATCTGGACGCAGCCGCTGTGGCTGATCATGCTGGTGGTGCCATTTGGTTTTGTTTTGGTGCGTGATCCGCAAGCCTTTGCCGGCATTACGCACTACGCTGGTGAGCAAGGTGCTGCAGGTGTCTTTAACTTGCACCTCTTTGGTGCTGCGCTCACGGTGGGAATTGCCCTGATTACCCAGATGGGGGAGCAGGCCGACTACTTGCGCTTTATGCCCCAACGCACCGCCACCAACCGCTTCAGTTGGTGGGCCGGCGTGTTGGTGGGCGGGCCTGGCTGGGTGTTTCTGGGCGTGATCAAAATGCTGGGCGGTGCGTACCTGGCCTACCTCGCCATCCAGCACAGCGTGCCCACCGAGCGCGCGGTGGACCCGAACCAGATGTACCTCGCCGCGTATGAATATGTGTTCCCTTCGCTGGGCTGGGCGGTGGCGGCGACAGCTGTTTTTGTGGTGGTTTCGCAGCTCAAGATCAACGTGACCAACGCCTACGCCGGCTCATTGGCCTGGAGCAACTTCTTCTCGCGCCTGACGCACAGCCACCCCGGGAGGGTGGTGTGGGTGCTGTTCAACAGCGTGATCGCCTTCATGCTGATGGAGATGAATGTGTTTCAGGCCCTGGGCGAGGTGCTGGGCCTGTATTCCAACATTGCCATCGCCTGGATCATGGCTGTGGTGGCCGATCTGGTGATTAACAAGCCACTGGGCTTGTCGCCCAAGGGCATTGAATTCAAGCGGGCTCATCTGTACGACATCAATCCCGTGGGTGTGGGGGCTATGGCCATGGCGTCATTGCTGTCCATCCTCGCTTATTTGGGGCTCTTCGGGGAACTGGCCAAGGCTTTCTCTGCGGTAGTTGCGCTGGTCACGGCCATGGTGACTTCGCCTTTGATCGCGTGGTGGACGAAAGGCAAGTACTACCTCGCGCGCGCAAGTGCCGACGGGAGTCAGGGGAGCCCTGCGTTTTGCGCAGGTCAAGGAGGAGCCTGCGCAGCAGGCGGGGGACACGGAGCAAAACGCAGGGCTCCCCTGACTCCTGGCTTCGGAGCGGCAGCCCAAGTGCAGCGGTGCGTCATCTGCGAGCGCGAATACGAAGGCCCGGACATGGCCCATTGCCCGGCCTACCAAGGCGCCATCTGCTCGCTGTGCTGCACGCTGGATGCGCGCTGTGGCGACATGTGCAAACCGCATGCGAACCTGGCCACCCAGTGGTCCGCCGCTTTGCGCTGGCTCTTGCCCAAAAGGGTGTGGCCGTTTCTGGACACGGGGCTGGGGCACTTTCTGCTGCTGATGCTGGTCATCCTGCCTCTGCTGGCCACGGTGTTCGCCATGTTTTACAAGCAGGAACTCGGTGCCTTGGCGGCATTGACTGACCAGCGCCCAGCGGTAGAAGCGGCGTTACGCTCAGGCTTCAGCAAAACCTTTGCGGCGCTGATGCTGATGTCCGGCATCGTGGCCTGGTGGCTGGTGCTGGCTCACAAAAGCCGGCAGGTGGCACAGGAAGAGTCCAACCGGCAAAGCCATTTGTTGCTGCGCGAGATCGAGTCCCACCGTCAGACAGACATTGCCTTGCAGGAAGCCAAGCGTGTAGCCGAGCAAGCCCGCCAAGCCGCCGAGGCCGCTAACCAGGCCAAGAGCCGCTATATCAGTGCCATCAGCCACGAGCTGCGCACACCGCTCAACAGCATCCTGGGTTACGCACAGCTCATGGGCGAGGACGCAGCCATTCCGCCCCACCGCAAGCAGGCGGTGAGCGTGATCAAGCGGGGTGGCGAGCACCTGCTGTCCTTGATTGAGGGCACGCTGGACATGGCCCACATCGAGAGCGGCAAGCTCACGCTCAATGTGAAGCCCATGCAGTTCGCCAATGGCATGGCTGAGTTGGCTGGTATGTTCGAACTGCAGGCGGCGGCCAAGGGGCTGCAGTTTCAGTTTGAGGTGCAGGGCAATGTGCCGGAGTGGGTGAGGGCGGACGAAAAGCGCCTGCGGCAGATCTGCATCAACTTGCTGGGTAATGCCATCAAGTTCACCGCGACAGGCAGTGTGCGTTTGGTGCTGCGCTATGCGCGGGAAATGGCGCATATCGAAATCCATGACACCGGCCCCGGTATGCCAGCGCAGGAGCTGGACCGCATCTTTGAGCCATTCACCCGCGGATCGACCGCGGCCTCGGGTGCAGCAGTGGCGTCCGGCGGCTCGGGCTTGGGCTTGACGATTGCCAAGATGCTCACCGACCTCATGGGCGGAGAGTTGTCCGCAACCAGTGTGCTCGGCCAGGGCTCAGTGTTCAAGGTGCGCCTGTTCCTGCCGGACTTGCATATGCCAGCCGCCAGCGCACAGCAAGCGGCCCCGCACAGCAAGCCGCGCGTGGCCTATGCCGGTGCCCGCCGCAAAGTGCTGGTGGTCGATAACGAGGAGGCGGACCGCGAGCTGCTGGTGAGCCTGCTGGAGCCCTTGGGCTTTGAAGTGCGCACTGCCGCCAGCGGCCACGATTGTCTGGACCTGTTGGCCGCTGGACTGCAGCCGGATGTGGTGCTGTTGGACTTGGCCATGCCCGGCATTGACGGTTGGGAGACACTGCGCCGCATACGGGGTAATCCGGCACTGGGTGGCAGCGAGCCGCAGGTGGCCATCGTGTCTGCCAACGCGTTTGACCGGGGGCTGGACAACGGGCTGGGCTTGCCACCGGAAGACTTCATCGTCAAACCCGTGCGCCACAGCGAGTTGCTGGACTGGCTGGAGCGCCGGCTGGAGTTGGTGTGGGTGGAAAAACCAACGGTAGAGGCTTCCATGCAAGCCACCCCGAGTGGGGTCCAAGATATGCAGCCTATGGCGGTGGGGGCGTTACCCGCTGGTGCCTGCCGCGCTTTGCTGGAAGTGACGCGCCTGGGTTACTACCGGGGCGTGTTGAACCAGCTGCAAAGCCTGCAGGTGCAGCACCCCGAGTGCGCGGCCTTCATCGCGCAGCAGGAGGCGCTGGCCCGCCAGTACCAGTTTGAAACCATGGCCGAACAATTGCAGAAAGTGCTCGATGCAAGCCCCGCTGATGAACTCCGTTGACCCGAGTGACGCCGCCCGTCTGGATGGCACGCTGGACCGTGCCAACAGCGATGTGGTGCTCATCGTGGACGATGTGCCCGATAACCTTTCTGTGCTGCATGACGCGCTGGACGAATCCGGCTACACGGTGTTGATTGCCACCTCCGGCGAGGCCGCCCTGATGCGCGCCATGCAGGCTTTGCCCGATGTGATTTTGCTGGACGCCATGATGCCCGGCATGGACGGTTTTGAAGTCGCCCGCCGCCTCAAGGCTGCGCCTCAGACTACGCACATTCCCATCATTTTCATGACGGGCCTGACCGAGACCGAATATCTGGTGGCGGCACTGGAGAGCGGTGGGGTGGACTATGTGACCAAGCCCATCAAGCCCAAGGAAGTGCTGGCCCGCATGGGAGTGCACCTGGCCGGCGCACGCGAGCGACGTCAGACCCGCAATGCTCTGGATGCTTTCGGCTACGCCACCATCACCGTGCGTGCTGCCGATGGCTGCCTGATGTGGCAAACGCCCTTGGCGCGCGACCTGTTGGAGCGCTACTGCGGCACCCAGGCGCCTAACACGCCGCCCGAAGTTTTGGGCTGGTTGCAGGCCTGCCTGCAAACGGTGGCCCGCGGCGACGAGCCGGCCAAGCTGAGCCTGGAACGCGGCCCCAAGCGCCTGACATTCCGGTTGCACCAACAAATTGGCGACAGCGATGCAGGTGGCGATTGGTTGATCGTGATGCGCGAGGTGTCAGACACCGCCGTCATCGAAGCCATGAGCCTGTCTTTCAAGCTCACGGCCCGCGAGGCGGAAGTGCTCTACTGGGTGGTCAAAGGCAAGACCAACAAAGACATCGGCGACATTCTGGGCAGTAGCCCCATGACCGTGAAGAAACACTTGGAACGCGTGTTTGTGAAGCTGGGCGTGGAGACGCGCACCGCCGCCGCTGGCCCAGACCGGGCTTATCCAGGCCAAGCTGGGCGCCTCTGACGACATCAAGTCCACCACAGGCCAGTACGACAGCAGCCTTGGCGCCCAGAGCAACGAGCGGTCTGGCCGGGCCATTCTGGCGCGCGAGAAGCAGGGCGACACGGGCACCTATCACTTTGTAGACAACAACGCCCGTGCCGTGCGCTACAGCACCCGGCAGATCATTGACCTGATTCCCAAGATCTACGACACCCAGCGCATCGCCCGGATCATTGGTCTGGATGGCGAGACGCGCATGGTCAAGATCGACCCGTCGCAGCAGGAACCGGTGCGCAAGATTCAGGACGAGACGGGTGTCGTGATCGAGAAGATCTACAACCCCAGCGTCGGTAAGTACGATGTGGCGGTCACCACTGGTCCCAGCTACATGACCAAGCGCCAGGAGTCGATGGAGGCAATGGCGCAGATCCTTCAGGGTAACCCGCAGTTGTGGGCTGTGGCGGGTGATCTGTTCGTCAAGAACATGGATTGGCCAGGCGCGCAGGAGATGGCCAAACGGTTCAAGAAGACGATTGACCCGAAGCTGCTGGGCGAGGAAGACGACCCGGCGCTGCAAGCGGCCAACCAGCAGATTCAGGCGCTGATGCAGGAGATGCAACAGATGGCCGGGATGCTGCAGAACGTGCAGCAGTCCATTGAAGCCCGCACGGTGGACATCAACGAGTACAAGGCGCAGACGGACGCCGACATCAAGGCATACCAGGCCGAAACCGACCGACTGAAGGCGGTTGCGGCCAGCATGCAGCCCGAACAAGTGCAGGAAATCGTGCTGCAAACGCTGCGCGACGTAATGAGATTTGGCCGACAAGTTTGCCGAAGCCTACCAAGGCCGGCACGGGCTGATCGGCCCGATCACATTGATGTCGGCCAAAAAGACGGGTAACATCATCGAATTCCTTGAGGATTCGCTCAAAGACATCGAGGAAATGCGTTACAAGGTGTGCGACAAGACAGACACCGCGTTGCAGAACATCGTTGACGAAATCGTTGGGCAGTACCTGTCCACCCTCTACAAGTTGAGGTTTTTGGCATGAGCATGAACAAGGAAATCACCTCTTGCATGGGGTATCAGCAGATCGTGGGCGCAGCAGCGTCCACGGCGCTCACGATTCCGCAAGTTGATCCGGTTACCGGGCTGAAAGCCATGCCCATCCAAGCAGTGATCATCTGCGACGGCGCGGGCATCCGCTGGCGTGACGATGGGGTGGCCCCCACGGCGTCGGTGGGTATGCCCGTCGCAATCGGCACGGTGTTCGTTTACGACGGCGACCTGACGCGCCTGCGGATCATCCAGCAGGCCGCTACCGCAACCATCAACGTGGCGTACTACAAATGAACATCTACCCTTCTGGCCCGACTTCCGTTTCGGTCACCTCTGCCGTCATCACGGGCGGCAACGCCGCCGAAGACGCGGCGACTACCGCCAACCCGCTGATCACGGGCGGCATTGTCCGCACGGCCACCGCCCCGACCACGCTGGTTGCGGGCGACGCTGCGCGGGACACCATGACCTCGGGCGCGGCTCGGGTGGTGTACCCTTACGCCGTCCCGGAAGTGTCGTGGAACTACGCCGCTGCGTTGAACGGCATCGTCAACACCACGACCGCCGTGACCGTCAAAGCGGCGGCTGCGGCCGGCATCCGCAACTACATCACCAACATCCAAGTGATGTCCGAGGCGCTGACCACGGCCACCGAACTGGCCATCCGCGACGGCGCGGGGGGTACGGTGCTGTGGCGCATCAAGATTCCCACGGGCGGCCTTTCGGCGGCTCAGTTTGATTTTGCTGTGCCGCTGCGCGGAACCGCCGCAACTCTGCTGGAAGTCGTCACGTTGACGGCTTCTGGCGCGGGTGCGGTGTATTTCAACGCGCAGGGCTTTACCGCCGCGTAAATCCAGCGTACACTTTTCGCAACAACCCTACGGGCGGGGTATAAACACCCGGCAACATGGACGAAATCCAACCTGTCGAACCAGCGGCCCCGACACCCGCGCCGGAACTGGAAGCAACGGCTGCAACTCCAGATTCTGAATCTTCAACGCCGGAAGCTGCTGAAAAGCCCAAGGTTTTCTCGCAAGAGGAAGTCGATGCGCTGATCAGCAAACGCCTCGCAAGAGAGCAACGCAAGTGGGAAAGGACGCAAAAGCAAGCTGCGCTACCTGAAGCCCCAAAGGAACTGCCGCCGGCTGACAGTTTCGAGTCCACGGAAGCCTACGCTGATGCGTTGGCCGAACAGAAGGCTCGGGAACTGGTGGCTCGACGGGAGGCCGAAAGGCAGCAGGCTGAACTGCTTGAGGCTTATCACGACCGCGAAGAAGAGGCCCGAACCAAGTACGAGGACTTTGAGCAAGTCGCGTACAACCAGAACCTGCCGATTACGACCGTGATGGCACAGACGATACAGGCATCGGATGTTGGCCCGGACGTAGCGTACTACCTCGGTTCCAACCCCCGCGAGGCTGATCGTATTTCCCGCTTATCGCCGTATCTGCAAGCCAAAGAGATCGGCAAAATTGAGGCCAAACTTGTGGACAATCCGCCGGTCAAGAAGTCAACCAACGCTCCGCCTCCCATCAAGCCGGTAACGGCCAAAGGGTCTAGCGGTGGCGGCTACGAAACGACCGACCCTCGCTCCATATCGAGCATGAGTACGTCGGAATGGATCGAAGCCGAACGCCGTCGTCAGATCAAGCAGTGGGAAGCGCAGCACCGTCGTTAACCTTTATTTGGAGTAATTTTCGTGGCTAATAGTATTCTTACCATCGACATGATCACGAGGAAGGCTCTCGAAATCCTTGAGAACAACCTCGTCATCACCCGTAACGTCAACCGTCAGTATGACGATTCCTTCGCCGTGCAGGGCGCCAAGATCGGCACCACGCTGCGTATCCGCTTGCCGGACCGCGCTCTTGTGACCGACGGCGCTGCTCTTCAGGTGCAGGACGACAACGAGCAGTTCACCACGCTGACCGTTGCTTCGCAGAAGCACATCGGTGTGAACTTCACGACTGCCGAAATGACCATGCAGTTGGACGACTTCGCCGAGCGTGTTCTCAAGCCGCGTATCTCGCAGCTTGCGGCCAGCATCGACGCGGACGTTGCCAACTCGTTCCAAGGCATCTTCCAGTCGGTCGGCACCCCCGGCACCACGCCGTCCACGACCTCGGTTCTGCTTGCTGCTAACCAGAAGCTGAACGAAGCCGCTGCGGTGATGTCGCCGCGTTATGTCACCGTGAACCCGGCTGCGAACGCCGCGCTCATCGAGGGCATGAAGGGGCTCTTTAACCCGGTCAGCACCATCTCGTCGCAGTTCAAGAACGGTATGTTCGGCGAAGGCATCCTCGGCTTTAACGAGCTGAATATGTCGCAGTCGATCAAGCAGTTCACGACTGGCACCCGCACGGGCGCTCACACCGTCACCACGACGGTTTCGACTCAGGGCGCGACCAGCATTGCCATCACCGGCACCGGCACCCAGACCATCAAGAAGGGTGACGTGTTTACCATCAACAACGTGTTTGCGGTCAACCCGCAGACCCGTGAGTCCACTGGCTCGCTGCAGCAGTTCGTTGCGACTGCCGATGCGACCGCCGTGGCTGGTGCGTACACCGTCAATGTGTCTCCGGCGATTTACACCTCAAGCAACGCGCTTGCTACGGTGGATTCGTTCCCGCAGTCTGGTGCGACCGTCACGTTCTTGGGCGCTGCATCCACGCAGTACCCGCAGAACCTGATCTACCACAAGGACGCCATCTCGTTCGCCACGGCCGACCTGCTGCTGCCGCAGGGCGTGGACATGGCCTCTCGCCAGGTTCACAACGGCATCTCGCTGCGTGTC
>RFQA01000152.1 GCA_009925925.1 Betaproteobacteria bacterium | reverse complement strand
GCCGACGACATTGGCTTACCCAACGCCAAAAAGAAGGACTCCACCGGCATTTGCTTTATTGGCGAGCGGCCGTTTCGGGAGTTTTTATACCGCTACCTGCAACACACGCCTGGCCCCATCAAAGACGGCACACCCGCGCCAGATAGTACGCAACATGGACGTGTGGTGGGGCAGCACGTGGGCCTGAGCTTTTACACGCTGGGCCAGCGCCAAGGTTTGGGCATAGGCGGTATCAAGGCCAAAGGGGCGGCGCGCGGCGGCGGCGCGCATGAGCCTTGGTTTGTGCGCCAAAACCCGCTACCGACAGGCCGATGCACCTTGCCAAATGGAGTCATCAGACACGGACACCTTCACCTTGCAATTTCCCCAGGCTCAATGGGCTGTGACGCCTGGCCAATCCGCGGTGCTGTATGACGGTGAGGTGTGCTTGGGCGGGGGGATTATTGAGTCGGCTGTCATGACTGCCTCCTAAACTTTGGGGCGAATCTCTAACCGCCATTTTTTTAATGGAGCTCTTATGGCCACCAAACATTCTTCTACTGTCTCGCCTGTTCGCCTGGGGCACCTGATGACGTGTTGTGTGCGATACGTGTTGGCGTTGAGCTCGGTAGTGCTATTGGCTCAGAATCCGGCCGCTCTTGCCCAAACAAGTCAACCCCAAACGTTTGCTTTTGTAGCGTTGGGGGATTTGCCCTATGGCAACCCCACCCAGACGTTTCCCCGCTACCGCGCTTTGATCGATCAAATCAACCTAAGGCAACCGGATTTTTCCATCCACATTGGGGACTTCAAGTCGGGCAGCACCTTATGCAGCGACGAAGAATTTACCCACCAGCGCGATCATTTCAACCGCTTTGCCAAGGGCTTGGTGTACACACCCGGCGACAACGAATGGACCGACTGCCACCGCAAGAACAACGGCAGCTACGACCCGCTGGAACGACTCGAAACTTTGCGCCGCATGTTTTATAGCCCCGGCCGCAGCTTGGGGCAGCAAACCCTGGCGGTGGTGAACCAATCTAACCAGCAGCCGCCATTTGCCCCCTATATTGAAAACCAGCGCTGGGTGCACCAACAGGTGCTCTTTGTCACCCTGCACATTGTGGGCAGCAACAACAATTTTGAAGTGCGCGACCCCCGTATGGTGGCCGAGTTTTTTGCCCGCGATGCGGCCAATGTGGCCTGGATTCAAAATGCCTTTGAGCTGGCTCGCGCCAGCAACCTGCGCGCCGTGGTAGTGGCGTTTCAGGCCGACCCGTTTGAGGGCAAAAGCCTGTGGGAAGACTTTCCGTCGTCTTCCGGCTTTCGCAACAGCATTGGCCAAACCTTGTTGCCCTTGGCCCAAAGCTTTGGCAAGCCGGTGCTGGTGGTGCATGGCGACTCACACCTCACCAAAATTGACCACCCCTTCAAAATCGATCGCAAGGTGGTGGACAACATCACCCGCCTGATTGTTCCAGGCGAGCAAGACATGCGGGCGGTTGAGGTTCGTGTGGATCCAATGGCATCCCAGCCTTTTGGTTTTGGGTTCATCAGCCCATAAGCGTACTTACCGCTTCATGTCACGCTTCGAACGGTCTGTTAGAACGGCTCAGAACGGAATGTCGTCGTCCATGTCCTCAAAACCGCTGGCGGGTTTTGAGGCTGACGGTGCTGAAGCGGTTGCAGGATTGCGGGTTGCCGGTGGGGCGCGGCGGGGGGCGCCACCATCTTCATCAGGGCTGCCCATGCCTTCGCGTTTGCCCAGCAACTGCATTTCGGTGGCAATGATGTCCACCGTGTTTTTTTCTACACCAGCTTGATCGGTGTATTTGCCGTACTTCAGGCGGCCTTCCACGTAAACGGGTTGTCCCTTGCGCACATATTCACCCACAATTTCAGCCAAACGGTCGTAAAACGTCACGCGGTGCCACTGGGTGTCTTCCACAGATTCGCCGGTGTTGCGGTCTTTGCGGCGGCTGGAGGTGGCGATGCTCACATTGGCCACCGCCTGGCCTGAAGGCAGATAACGAATTTCGGGGTCGCGCCCGCAGTTACCAAGCAAAATGACTTTATTGACCGATGCCATACGTGTTCTCCTGTGGGCAAAAAATGGGGTCGTCTTAAAGACTGTAAGTAAGACGGATTATGTCGTTGCGGTGGCGGGAACCACTGGGTCAGGCTGGGTTGGCGTGTGCCAAGCCACCACCAACCAGATGCATGTACACGCCGCACAGGCCGCAAACACTGCGCCTGCACCGTAGTTTTTGACAAGCCAGCCACCGGCCACCCCTCCTGCAAAAAATCCTAAGGACTGCAGGGTGTTGAACACACCCAACGCCGCCCCGCGCACGCGGGCTGGAGCCAGGCGAGACGCCAAGCTGGGTTGGCTGGCTTCAAGCATATTGAAACCGCAAAAAAACAGCAGCAGCAAAGCCACCAGAGGCCAAAGCTCGGGCTGAGGCACAGCCCACCAAAAGCCCAGCTGCACCAGCATCACCGCCCCAATGGCCATGCGTATGGCCCAACGCAGGTGGCCGCGCCGCTCGAGAGGAAACAGCACCCCCCCCAACACCCCAAACGACAGCAGTACGGTGGGCAAATACACCCACCAATGGTGGGCCGTGACCACACCCGCACTCACCAGCAGGCCCGGTATGGCTACCCACATGGCCATTTGCACGGCATGCAGCACAAAAACACCCACATTAAGGCGCAGCATCCCCGGGTTACGCAGCACCCAGCTCAAGCCTCGCCGGCCGGGGTCTTTTTGTTCTGAAGGTTCCGCTGGCACCCACCAGCGCATGACCGCCACGCCGCCCAGGGCCAGCACGGCCGTGAGGCCAAACAGGCCGGGCAAGCCCATCCAAGCCGCCAGCACAGGCGCCAACACCAGCGACACCGCAAACATCAAGCCAATACTGCCTCCTACCAACGCCATGGCTTTGGTACGCACCACATCGCGGGTTTGGTCGGCCAGTAATGCGGTGACCGCCGCCGACACGGCCCCTGCCCCTTGCAAGGCCCGCCCCACCATCAAGCCATTCAGGTCGGTGGCCAAAGCCGCCCACACACTGCCCGCTGAAAACAACACCAAGCCCAGCATGATCACGCGCTTGCGCCCCCAGCGGTCTGAAGCCATACCGAAAGGAATTTGCAGAACGCCTTGTGTGAGCCCATAGATGCCCATGGCCAAACCCACCGCCACGGCGTCCTCGCCCCCCGGGTAATGCGCCGCCTCTATGGCAAAGACTGGCAACACCAAAAACAAGCCCAACATGCGCAAGGCATAAATGCTGGCCAAAGAAAAACTGGAGCGAAGCTCCAGCGGGGTCATGCGGTCATTCGAATCTCTCATGTCCACATTGTGCTCGATAGCCTGCCCATCCCAAGGCGCGCCGTATCATGCTGGGTTTCCCAGAAGTTTCTGATTGAGAACCCTGTTTTGAATTCACGCGATTCGTCTTTACAAGCGCAAGCCATCCACATTCGCGGCGCGCGCACGCACAACTTGAAAAACATCGACCTGGACATTCCGCGCAACCAGTTGGTGGTCATCACGGGGTTAAGCGGCTCGGGCAAGTCCAGCCTGGCGTTTGACACCCTTTATGCCGAGGGACAACGTCGGTATGTGGAAAGCTTGTCCACTTACGCGCGTCAGTTTTTGCAGCTCATGGACAAGCCCGATGTGGACCTGATTGAAGGCCTGTCGCCCGCCATCAGCATCGAGCAAAAAGCCACCAGCCACAACCCCCGCTCCACCGTAGGCACGGTGACCGAAATTCACGACTACTTGCGCTTGCTGTTTGCGCGGGCAGGTACGCCCCACTGCCCAGAGCATGAGCTGCCCCTGCAAGCCCAAACCGTGGCGCAAATGGTGGACGCCGTGCTGCAACTGCCCATCGACAGCCGCTGGATGGTGCTGGCACCGGTAGCGCGCGAGCGCAAAGGCGAATTCACCGACACCTTTGAAGCCATGCAAGCGCAGGGCTATGTGCGCTTTAGGGTGGACGGCCAGGTGCTGAACTTTGACGAGCTGCCGCCCTTGAAAAAAACCGAAAAGCACGATGTGGATGTGGTGATTGACCGCATCAAAATCCGCGCTGCTGACGACCCCGAAATCCCCGCTCTGCGTCAGCGCCTGGCCGAAAGCTTTGAGTCCGCCTTGCGCTTGGCCGATGGCCGGGCGCTGGCGCTCAGCATGGACTCTCCCCAAGAGCTGGCCTTCAATGCCCGCTTTGCCTGCCCTGTTTGCAACTTTGCCATGGGAGAGCTGGAGCCCCGTTTGTTCTCATTCAACTCACCGCAAGGGGCCTGCCCCAGCTGCGATGGCTTGGGCGAACAAACTTTTTTTGACCCCGCGAGGGTGGTGGCGTTTCCGAGCCTGAGTTTGGCCAGCGGCGCCATTAAAGGCTGGGACCGCCGTAACGCGTATTACTTTGTGATGCTGGAGAGCTTGGCCAAACACTATGGTTTTGACGTGGAAACCCCGTTTGAGGACCTGAGCCCAGAGGTGCAGAACGTGCTGCTGTTTGGCTCTGGCAAAGAGCTCATCAAATTCAGCTACGCCATGGAGTCGGGTTCGCAGTCGGGACGCAAGGTGAGCAAAAAACATGTGTTTGAGGGCATCATTCCCAACATGGAGCGGCGCTGGCGCGAGACCGACTCCGCCCTGGTGCGTGAAGACTTGGGCCGCCTGCGTGGTGAGCGCGTGTGCGCCACCTGCGCGGGCACCCGCTTGCGCACCGAAGCCCGCTTTGTACGATTGGGCCAAGGCCCGCAGGCCCGAGGGATTTTTGATGTGAGCCACCTTACCTTGGGTGAATGCTGGGCTTATTTCAATGCTTTGCAGCTCAGCGGCGCCAAGGCAGAAATTGCCGACAAAGTGGTGCGCGAGATTCGCCAACGCCTGAAGTTTTTGAACGACGTGGGGCTCAACTACCTGAGCCTAGACCGGAGTGCCGAAACCTTGTCGGGCGGCGAAGCGCAGCGCATTCGGCTGGCCAGCCAAATTGGCTCTGGCCTCACAGGCGTGATGTACGTGCTGGACGAGCCCAGCATAGGCCTGCACCAGCGCGACAACGACCGCCTGATTGGCACCTTGCAGCACCTGCGCAACATTGGCAACAGCGTGCTGGTGGTGGAACACGACGAAGACATGATGCGCGCGGCCGACCACCTGATTGACATGGGCCCGGGCGCGGGTGTGCATGGCGGACAGGTGGTGGCGCAAGGCACGTTTGACGAGGTGAAAGCCAACCCCAATTCGCTGACCGGGCGCTATTTGGCCGGCAGTTTACAAATTGCGGTGCCGCCCCAGCGGCGCAAGCCCGGCGCTCAGCAGCTGAAAATTGTGGACGCGCGGGGCAACAACCTGCAAAACGTGAGTGTGGACATTCCGGTGGGGCTGTTGACTTGTGTGACGGGCGTGTCGGGCTCGGGCAAGTCCACGCTGATCAACGACACGTTGCACAAAGCCGTGGCGCAACAGCTTTACCGTGCCCACGACGAGCCCTCGCCCGTGGAGTCCATTGAAGGCATTGAGCACTTCGACAAAGTGATTAACGTCGACCAAAGCCCCATTGGCCGAACCCCCCGCAGCAACCCCGCTACCTACACCGGCTTGTTTACTGCCATTCGCGACCTGATGGCCGAAATGCCGATGGCCCGCGAGCGGGGCTATGGGCCGGGACGCTTCAGCTTCAACGTGGCGGGCGGGCGCTGCGAAGCCTGCCAGGGTGACGGCGTGGTCAAGGTGGAAATGCATTTTTTACCCGACGTGTACGTGCCCTGCGACGTGTGCGCTGGCAAGCGCTACAACCGTGAAACCCTTGAAGTGACCTACAAAGGCCGCAACATTGCCCAAATTTTGGACCTGACGGTAGAGGCGGCATTCGACTTTATGCAGGCGGTGCCGCCCATTGCTCGCAAATTGCAAACCCTGCTGGATGTGGGCTTGTCTTACGTGAAGCTGGGCCAATCGGCCACCACCTTGTCGGGGGGCGAGGCGCAGCGCGTCAAACTGGCGCTGGAGCTGAGCAAACGCGATACCGGCCGCACCCTCTACATTCTGGACGAACCCACCACAGGCCTGCACTACGCCGACATTGACCTGCTGCTCAAAGTGCTGCACCAGTTGCGCGATGCGGGCAACACCATTGTGGTGATTGAACACAACCTGGACGTCATCAAAACCGCCGATTGGCTCATCGACATGGGCCCCGAAGGCGGCGCCGGCGGCGGCACCGTGGTGGGCACGGGCACGCCGGAAGACTTGGCAAACAACCCGGCGAGCTTTACGGGACGGTATTTGAGGCGGCTGCTTGCGCCCCTTAACCAGCATGGTCATAATGATCTATCTGATTAAATAGGGGTGTTGAAATGATCACTGAAACAAGTGCCGTGACCTTCCGCCAAAACCTCGGGGAAATGCTGAACCTGGTCCAATACCGGCATGACAGCGTGGTCATTAACAAAGACGGTAAGCCCGTGGCGGCATTGGTAGATGCCCAACTTTTTGAACGCATCAGGCGCATGCAATCGCGCTTTGATGCCTTGTGCCAACGTATAGAAGCCGGTTTTTCCAAGGTGCCTGAAGCCGAAGGCATGGCGGAAATTGACGCCGCTGTGGCTCAAGACCGACAGGCACAGCGCCAAGTTTTAGCCGGCTAAAGCGCGGTCATAACCAAATGGGGCAAACCCTGCGCTTGGTTCTGGACACCAACGTCCTATTGTCTGGTATTGCCTATTCGGGCAGCGTGCCCGGAAAAATTCTGACAGCCTGGAGGCTGGGCTCTCTGGAAGTGGTGCTTTCGGACTTCATCATCGAAGAGCTTCGCCGCGTGTTGCCGCGGCTCAGTCACAGGCATGGACTCACATCTGCAGAAATAAACGACCTGGTGGACATTCTGACGATTCAGGCACACGTGCTTGTGCCTGAATCGTCAGAAGAGCCCAGCCTTAGGGATGCACACGATTTGCCCATATTGGGCACGCTGATTGCCGCAATGCAGTCGGGCGGCATCGATTACCTGGTCACAGGCGACAAAGACTTGCTTGCCCTTGCGCCGCGATACCCCATCATTACGCCAGCTGATTTTTGGATACGGCACGGATAGCTTCAGCCCCGCGCCGCCTCCAAAACCTCCCGCGTGTGCTCGGCATCGCGGCGGGCCGCTTGGGCAAAGTCTAAGCCGCTGGAGGCGTACAAAACGGCGCGGGAGGAGTTGACGATGATGGGGCCGCTAATGGTGCGCTGCGCAGTGCCCCCCTCCACCCTCAAGCCCGCCTTAACGGTGGCAGCAGCATCGCCACCTTGGGCACCCACGCCTGGAATGAGCAAGGGCAGGGTGGGTGCGAGTTCGCGGACCCGCTCAATCTCGGCGGGGTAGGTGGCACCCACCACTAGGCCCAACTGGCCGTTGAGGTTCCAAGGGCCTTGGGCCAGTTGGGCGATGTGCTCGAACACCTTGGGCTGACCAGGCACGCTGGCCAAGCGCTGGGCTTGCAAGTCGTCCCCGCCGGGGTTGGAAGTGCGACACAACAAAAACGCGCCTTTGCCGTGGTACTTGAGGTAAGGGGCTACGGAGTCCCAACCCATAAAGGGGGACAAGGTCAGGGCATCGGCGCCATAGCGCTCAAAAGCCTCGATGGCGTATTGCTCGGCGGTGTTGCCAATGTCGCCCCGCTTGGCATCCAAAATAATGGGCACCTTGGGAGCCACTTGGCGCATGTGGGCCATCAGGCTTTCTAGCTGGTCTTCGGCACGGTGGGCGGCAAAGTAGGCAATTTGCGGCTTAAAGGCCAGCACCAAATCTGCTGTGGCTTCCACGATGGCGGCACAAAACTCGAAAATTTTGTCGCTCCGGCCTTGCAAGGCCGCAGGAAATTTGGCGGGGTCTGGATCCAACCCCACGCACAACAGCGATCGGTTTTGGCGCTCGGCCTGATGCAACTGGTCTAAGAACGTCATGCAGCTTCCTGCGCCAACCAACGCTCAATGACCTTGCGGGCATGCACGCCCCCAGCGTCAATGTTGAGATTGAGCACTTTACGATTGGGATAGGCCAGCAGATTGGCTTGCTGGCGTTCCAGCATTTGCAAGTCTTCGGTAAAAATTTTGCCTTGCCCCTCACGGATGGCCGCAGTAAGTGCTTTGTCTTTGGGGTTGAACTTGCGCGCCATACCCCAGAAGTACCAAATCGAGGTTTCAGTTTCGGGGGTGATGAAGTCCACCACGATGCTGGAGGCTTTTTTGTCCTCAGGGGCTTCATAGCCGCCCAAGCCGGCATGGGCCACGCCCACATCTATCATCACGTGACTGGGCGGGGTGAAGCGGCAAATTTGCCAGCGGTCCACCGGCACGTCATCGGCCAGGTTGTTGCCACGCAGGGCCAGCTTCCAAAAGGGCGGTGCCTCGATGTTTTCCATAAAGCGGCTGGTGATGACTTCGTCCCCCTCCACACGGGTTTTACAGGGGGTTTCGTCAATTTCTTTTTGGCCAATGCTGGTGGCGTGCACATAGGTTTCGTGCGTCAGGTCCAT
>RFQA01000151.1 GCA_009925925.1 Betaproteobacteria bacterium | reverse complement strand
TTTTGATAGCTTCTCGCGCATATTCCATGAGGGCCAGGCACTGATTTAATACATAAGTCCGGTGACGGCGGCCGAAATCGCCGCACTTGTAGCAGCGCTGTGCTCCCTCCTATACTGGCTGAATGAACGAGTTAGTACATTCCAATAAAGAGACAGATAAATCTACCCGCCGGAAAGCTGCTGCGGGTGCTGCTCCGGCGGCCAGCAAAGCCAGTGGCGTAAAGGCCCCCACCCGCACCAACGACCCGGCGCGCACGATGGCCGGGATACTGGAAGTGGCGACCAAAGAGTTTGCCGACAAGGGCTTGAGCGGTGCCCGCATCGACGCGATTGCCGAGGCCACCCACACCAGCAAGCGCATGATTTACTACTACTACGGCAGCAAAGAGGGCTTGTACCTCGCGGTGCTGGAGGAGTCGTACCGCCGCATGCGGCAGATCGAGGCGGAGTTGCACCTGGAAGATTTGGAGCCCGAGGCGGCCTTGCGGCGCCTGGTGGGCTTCACCTTCGACCGGCACGCCGACAACGAGGATTTCATCCGCCTGGTGATGAACGAAAACATCGAGCAGGGCACCTATCTGGCACAGAGCACGTCCATCCAGCAGCTCAACGTGCCGGCCATCGAGTCCATTCGCCGGCTTTACCAAAGGGGCGTGGAGCAGGGTGTGTTCCGAGAGGGGCTGGACCCGGTGGACATTCACGCATCCATCTCGGCGCTCACGTTCTTCAATGTGTCCAACCGCCACACTTTCGGGCTGATCTTCAAGGACAAGGCCCGCAACGCCCGCTCAGCAGACCGGCGCGCCAGCATCACCGACATGGTGGTGCGCTTCGTGCGCAAGTAATTCCTTTCCGGCATAACAGCTTTCCCGGTTATGCCCGACCGGTTTAGGGAAAACCCGCAAACTTAAAAACTAACTAGTTCGTACATTATTAAAAGTACGACCCTGAGGAGCTTTCTGTGTTGAAAAAATTCATCGATGCCTACTGCCGTTTAATCGGCTACGTCATCGCCGCCGCGCTAGCGCTGATGGTGGTGCTGGTGTTCGGCAACGTGTTCATGCGCTACGCGTTCAATTCCGGCTTGACCGTGTCCGAAGAGCTGTCGCGTTGGCTGTTTGTGTGGGTGACTTTCCTGGGTGCAGTGATCGCATTGCGCGATAACGCCCACCTTGGCACCGACATGCTCGTGAGCAAGTTCGGCCCGACCGGCAAGCGCATCTTCATGGGCATTTCGCTCTTGTTGATGATCTATTGCCTGTGGCTCATCTTCAAAGGCACCTACGACCAATTTCTGGTGAACAAGGACTCTGAGAGCCCGGTGATGGAAGTGTCCATGGGCTGGTTCTATGCGGGCGGCATGGTGTTTTCGGCCTTGAGCTTCCCGATTCTGGCGTTGGAGCTTTTCCGCCTCGTGACCGGCCAGATTGCCGACAAGGACCTGATGCTGATTCAGGAATCTGAAGAAGCCCCTCACTAAGCCCCGGAGCCCTTTGACATGACGATCATTATTTTTCTGGGTTCCCTGATGGCGGCTATGGCTGTCGGCGTGCCTATCGCTTTCTCTCTGCTCTTGTGCGGTGCGGCACTGATGTGGCACCTCAACATGTTCGATGCGCAAATCCTCGCGCAAAACCTGCTCGAAGGTTCCAACAGCTTCCCGCTGCTGGCCGTGCCTTTCTTCATGCTGGCCGGTGAAATCATGAACGCGGGCGGCTTGTCCCGCCGCATCGTGAACTTCGCCATGGCCCTGGTGGGCCACGTGAAGGGCGGCCTCGGCTACGTGACCATTGTGGCGGCCGTGATCATGGCGTCCCTCTCCGGCTCTGCGGTGGCCGATGCAGCCGCATTGACCGCCTTGTTGCTGCCCATGATGGTGGCTGCCGGCCACGACAAAGCGCGCTCAGCCGGCCTGATTGCGTCGGCCGGCATCATCGCGCCCATCATCCCGCCCAGCATCGGTTTTGTGGTGTTCGGTGTGGCGGCCAACGTCTCCATCTCCAAGCTGTTCATGGCCGGGATCTTTCCGGGCGTGTGGCTTGCGCTCTCCCTGGTCGTGACCTGGTGGTGGCTGGTGCGTCGAGAGGTGGTGGTTCCACCGCCACGCAAGAGCGCCAAAGAAGTTGTTGAAGCCTTGCGTCTGGCGACATGGGCGCTGGTGTTGCCTTTCATCATCGTGTTCGGCCTCAAGTTCGGCGTCTTCACGCCGACCGAAGCGGCGGTCGTAGCCGCGGTGTACTCGCTGTTTGTGTCTACCGTGATCTATCGCGAGTTGAACTTCAAAAAGCTGGTGCCCTTGTTTGTCATGGCGGCCAAGACCAGTGCGGTCGTGATGTTCCTCGTGGCGGCTGCCATGGTGTCTGCCTGGCTGATTACGGTGGCCAACTTGCCCGCACAAGTAGTGGCCTTGCTGGAGCCTTTGCTCGGTAGTCCCAAGATGCTGATGCTGGCCATCATGGTGTTGACCATGGTGGTGGGTACAGCCTTGGACATGACACCGACCATTCTGTTGCTGACCCCGGTGCTGATGCCGGTGGTCAAAGCCGCTGGCATTGACCCGGTGTACTTCGGCGTGCTGTTCATCATCAACAACGCCATCGGCCTGATCACGCCGCCGGTGGGCACCGTGCTCAATGCAGTGGCCGGTGTGGGCAAGGTCAGCATGGACGAGGTGACCAAAGGCGTGGTGCCATTCATGATTGCCCAGTTCGCCATCATGTTTTTGATGGTGCTGTTCCCGCAGCTCGTGATGGTGCCGGCCCGCTGGTTCTATTGACCCCATTCCAAGCCTGTGCGTGATGGGTACGCCACGCACAGGATTCTCACTTGCCGCGTACGCCTGTTTTCACCCAACTAACTGTCCAGGAGACAACTCATGAAGCGACTGTTTATCAAATCCGTCTTGGCAACCGTGGCATTGGCCGCGTGTGGGCTGGCATCGGCCCAGGACATCAAGGAACGCACCATCAAGTTTGGCTTGAACAGCCCTGAAGGTCACCCCGCTGTGGCCGGCATGCGCAAGTTCGCATCTGCGGTGGAGGCCAAGTCCGGCGGCAAGATCAAGGTGCAGTTGTTCCTGAACGGTGCGCTCGGTAGCGACCAGGCGACCCTGTCTGCCCTGAAGGGTGGCACCGTGGAAATGGCGGTGATGAACTCCGGCATTCTGGCCAGCGAAGTGAAAGCCCTCGAAGTGTTCGACTTCCCCTTTCTGTTCGCCAACGAAAAAGAAGCAGACGCGATTGTGGACGGCCCCATCGGCCAGAAGATGCACGCCGCTTTGGCCGACAAGGGCATCATCGGTTTGTCGTATTGGGAGCTGGGCTTTCGCAACATCACGACCGGCAAAAAGCAGATCACCAAAGTGGACGACATCGCCGGCCTGAAGCTGCGCGTGATTCCCAACGCGATCAACGTGGACTGGGTGAAAGCACTGGGCGCGAACCCCACCCCCCTGCCGTTCCCTGAGGTGTACGCCGCTTTGGAGCAGGGTGCGATTGACGGCCAGGAGAACCCGATTGCCGTGATTGCGGCCAACAAGTTCTGGGAAGTGCAGAAGAACGTGGCCCTGACCAACCACCAGTACAACCCCCAGTCCGTGATCTTCAGCAAGAAGGTGTGGGACACCATGTCTCCTGCTGAAAAGAAAATCATCGACGACTCCGCTGACGAAGCCGTGAGGGCCCAGCGCGAGGCCAACCGTGCTGCCTTGAACAACAACCTCGAGTTGCTCAAGAAGAACGGCATGACGATTACGACCCTGCCCGCGGCTGAAATCGCCAAGCTGCGTGAGAAGATGAAGCCCGTGATTGACAAGCACAGCGCTGCCCTGGGCACCGTGGTGGCTGATGTGCAGGCCGAGTTGGCCAAGATGCGCAAGTAATCACACCGTGTGGAGCGGCCTGCGAGGGGCGCTCCACGTTTGATTCCATCTTCTCTAGAGGTTTGTATGAAAGTCTTGATGCTCCACGGCATTAACCACAACATGTTCGGCAAGCGCGATCCGGTGCAGTACGGCACCATCACGCTCGATGAAATCAACGCCGACCTGACGGCCTTGGGCCGCGAATTGGGTGTGTACGTGGAGACCTTTCAAACCAACCATGAAGGCGCCATGTGCGAGCGCATTCACCAGGGTTTCATCGACGGTGTGGACGCAGTCCTTATCAATGCCGGTGCCTGGACGCACTACAGCTATGGCATCCGCGACGCGCTGGCCATCCTGACCTGCCCCATCGTCGAGTTGCACATGTCCAATATTCACGCCCGTGAGGAATTCCGCCACAAATCTGTGTTCGCGGAAATCGTCAAGGGCCAGATCGCAGGCTTCGGCGCGGACAGCTACCTGTTGGCCCTGCGCGCAGGGGTGTCTGCGGCGAAAGCTGCGAAAAAATGATCATCAACGGCAATACAGAGCTCATTGTTCATCTCGGTTACCCGACCCACGCCTTCAAGGCACCCATGATCTACAACCCCTGGTTTGAGAAAGCCGGGGTCAATGCCGTGGTGGTCCCCATGGGTTCCATGCCCGAAGACTTTCCCGGCTTTTTGCGCAGCGTGTTCCAGCTCTCCAACATCCGGGGCGCGTTGATCACCATGCCGCACAAGGTGGTGACGACCACGTTGGTGGACGAGCTGTCCCCCACGGCCCAGATAGCAGGTGCCTGCAACGCCGTGCGCCTGGGGCCCCAAGGCCAGTTGCAAGGCGACATGTTCGATGGCGCCGGCTTCGTGCGCGGGGTGCTGCGCAAAGGACTGGTGCTCAAGGGCGCACGCGCCTTGGTGGTGGGAAGTGGTGGCGTGGGCTGTGCGATTGCCGCATCCCTGGCAGCCGAGGGCTTGTCGGCGTTGGCGCTGTTCGATGTGAATGCAGAGGCCGCTGAGGGGCTGGCGGCACGTTTGCGCCAGCACTACCCGCAGATTGACGTCAGCACCGGGTCGACCGACCCGGCAGGTTTTGACCTGGTCGTGAACGCCACGCCTCTGGGCATGAACGAGGGCGACCCCATGCCCCTGGATGTGTCACGCCTGTCGGCCAGCACCTTTGTGGGTGAAGTGGTCATGAAATCCGAAACTACGGCGTTTCTCGCTGAAGCCATTCTGCGCGGATGCAAAGTGCAGGTGGGCTCGGACATGTTGTTTGAGCAGATTCCGGCGTATCTCGAATTCTTCGGCCTGCCCAGCACCAGCGCCGATGAGCTGCGTTCGCTGGCAACCTTGCAATACCAATAGGCCTGCAAGCGGCCCTTTTTGCAGGTGTTTATCGGGCGGCTGTGAGCAGCCACTCGCGGCGGAACAGCCAGTCCTGTACCTGCCAGAGGTTGTCCAGCGTGACTTCGCCGTCCTTGTGCCGGCTCTTCACGTGCCAGCGCTGGGCCAGCAGGGTGCACTGGGGCAGGCAAGACGGAGGCTCGTTCAAGTCTTCCTGCAGCCAGATCACGGCATCAAATTCATTCAGCAAGCGTGCCAAGCGTTCCTTGGGCGGCATTTCGGGATAGAGCGCCCCGGTGTTGCGGCCTTCAGCGTCATAGGGCGTGATGCGGGCGCCATGCAACTGGAAGTGATATCGCTCGTACTGCCCGGTAAAGCCGTTGGGCACAGCGACCCGCTGGCTTTTCATTTGGGCTTCCATCGCCGGGCTGTAGCCTGCCTCGTCCTTGGAGATGGGTTGGACCATGAGCGTGAAGCAGCCATACACCGCAAGCACCGCTACAAGGCTGGCGTTGGCAGCCCATGATTTCCGATATAAACCGACTATGGCCCCCGCGATACCTGCGCCGGCAGCTATCAAAGTAATAGCGACTTCAGTGGTCGAGGCCATCCCCAACGTGCCCATGACCCAGCTGATACGCCCCAGCATCACCAGCGCGGGTAGGGTGATCAGCAGCGTCAGCCAGAACCAGACGCGCGGTAGCCGGTCCCACACCAGTGCCATGGCAATGGCCACCGCGGGCATTGCGGGAATCACATAGCGCTCTGAGCGTTGGTTGGGGATGGTGAACACCACCAGCCACACCACCACCCAGGCCAACAATATCCAAAGCGCCGGGCTCAGGCGGGCGGATTGCAGCAGCTTGCCGCAGTGGCGCAAGGCCAGCAGACAAAAGCCCAACACCGGCAGGGCCAGCAGGCCACCATTGGCCGGGTAGGCCAGCAACTGCGTCCACATGGGGTAAGGGCCGGAGAGGGCAGCTTGCCAATAGCCCATGCTGCTGGACATCTTGCCCGCGTTCTCGGCCATCACAAATTCCTGCCAGACGCTGGCCGGGTCCGGGTCCAGCACGAACCACAAGCCAAAAATGCCCAAGCCGATCAGCGTGCTCCAGCCCGTGCCTATGGTCGTGCGAATGGCCGTGCGCCAGCTCCAAGGCGTGCTCAGCAGCACCGCACACCATAGCGCAGCAGCAGCGGGGGCGACCAAGGCAAAAGACTTGTAGGCTGCACCTAAGCCCATTGCGATGCCGAACAAAGTGTAGGTGAGCGGGCCGGGCGTGGCGTCTGCCGGGTGCCCCATGCCACTGGTGATTCCACGCAAGCGCAGCCACAGCACCCACCACATGGGCAAGGCCAGCCAGAAGGTTTCGGGTGCGGAAGTGAGGTACACCCGCCCGTAGCGGAAGGTGCAGAAAAACAGCAGATACAAGGCAGCCGCCACGCAGGCAGTGCGCAGGCGCTTGGATGCCTCGCTCATCCGGTAAGCAAAAAACGCCAGCAAGGCAGTGGTGGCGAACGTGTAAATGATGCTGGGCAAGCGCAGTGCGAACAGACTCCAGGTTTGGCCCCGGCCACCAGCCACCATGGCCTGCCAGATCAGCAAGGGCGGTTTGGTGTTGCGGGTCCCCACCAGCTCGGACTGCAGGGGCAGCCAGTGGCCGCTCTCGGCGGTCATGCGCGCGATGTGGATGTACACCATTTCGTCGCCGTTGGTGGGCGCGTAACCACCACCCAGACCGAACAGGTACAGCGCAGCTGCTACAAAAACAAGAGCTAGCCACGCACGTTCGGTGAGCGCTAGAGGCCCGAAAGGCTTATGGATAGGCCCCATGGTCTGCTCAGTCGCGCTTGCGTTTGAAGGTCCAACGGTCGTTGGCCAGGAAGTTACTGACGCTGGCGGCCAAAATGGCGATGATGTTCGCCAAGCGGTAATCCATGCTGCCAGACAGCAACAGGGTCAGCACATATTGCATGCCGCTGCCGAATGCGGAGGCGGTGACGTACTGCCCGAATTCCATGCCCAAGAGGCGCAGGCTCACCGGTTGCACCTCGCCCGCTTCCAGGGTCTTGACCCTGTCGGACCAGGTCCACAACCGGTTCCAGGTGAAGTTGTTCAGGGTGGCCAGTGCGATGGCCAGAGCCAGCGAGAAGTAGGGCTTGTTGTAGCCGGCTTCAATGTGGTTGAACAGGTACTCGTGCCCGAAGTGCAAGACCGCCAAGTTCACCACCGTGCCGCTGGCACCGACGATGCCGAACTTGATGTAGCGGTAGCGGTCCAGCAGCCCGAGTGCCCAGAGCACCACACGTTGCACAGCGCTCATGCTGCGGCGCCTGCGTTGGCAGATGCACTGTTCAAAAATGAGAGCGCTTGGTCCAGCACTGGATCGGGCGCGATGCGCTTGAGGCACTGGTTGTCGCCATCGCAAAAAGTCAGGCGGTGGTTGTAGGCAGTCAGGCAAGGGGAGCAGGCAATACCGCTCTCCAGAATGATGGTGCGGTGGCCCAGCGGGCCATACAGCTTGCCGGTCTCCGGGCCGAAGAACACCATGGTCTGGATAGGGGTGACCGTGGCGAAGTGGCTGGGGCCGCCGTCGTTGGTGATCAGCAGGCTGCTGGCGTGCATGAGCATGAGCAGCTCGCGGATGCTCTTGGTGTAGCCGGTCAGGTTCAGGCAGGCCGCATCACCCACTTGGGCTTGCAGGTCACGCGCCAGCACAGCGTCGTCTTTCAGGCCGATCAGGCCGACTGCATAGCCGGCATCGCACAGCCCTTGCACCACGCGCGCATAGTGGCTGGCAGGCCAGGCCCGCTCAGGCAGGATGCCGCCGCCGGCATAGACCAGCACCAGGCGCCGCTCGCGCGTCACAGGGTGGTCGCTCTCCAGCTTGCTGCGGTAAGTTTCCAGCTCGGTATCGGTGAATTTGACAGAGAGCTCGGTATCGACCGGCGTGTTGCGGATAGCGGCGGCACGGTTGCGCGGCATGCTGTCCGGTGCATCCAAAGCATCCACCAGCGACAAAAACTGTTTGCTGATGTGCTGGTAAGGGTTGTACGGAATGCTGTGGTTGATGAAGCTGCCGCGGTACAGGCCTTCCTGGGTGTGGGGGGTGAACCCCACGCGCACCGGCGCACCGGTGCTGAAAGACAGCAGGGCGCTCACACGCGAAAACAGCTCGCAGTCGATGACTGCATCCAGCCCGATGCTGCGGAACTTCAGGCTGACTTTGAGAATGTCCGAAATCAGCGAGCCGCCCGAACTGTCGTCCAGCGTGTGCATGTGCTCCACGTCCGTGAGCGAAAGCAGTTTGGAGAC
>RFQA01000016.1 GCA_009925925.1 Betaproteobacteria bacterium | reverse complement strand
CTACGACGTCATGGCTTGGGACTTCTGCCTCAACTTCGCCCGTGACAACGAACTGCAGGTCAGTGAGACCCGTCCTGAGGCGCCTGCTGCGCCTGCGGCCCGTCCGGCATCTCCCGAATAATTTTTGTCCTGACGACAGAAACAAAAAAGCCGTTCAGATGAACGGCTTTTTTGCTTTTGCTGACAGCGCACCCTAACAAACGGCGAACCTTGTTGCCAAGGTCCGTGCGATTGCCTAAGTGATTAGGCTGCGAGTGCCAAGGCTTTCACCTTGGAAGCCAAACGGCTCTTGTCGCGTGCTGCCTTGTTCTTGTGGAAGATGCCCTTGTCAGCCACGGTGTCCACCACGGCTTGCATCTTGGCAAACAATTCTGCGGCTTTGGTCTTGTCACCGGCCACAACTGCCTTTTCCACGTTCTTCACCGCGGTGCGGTACTTGGAACGCAAAGAAGTGTTTGCTGCGTTGATCTTGATGTCCTGACGGACGCGTTTACGGCCCGACGCCAGGCGCGGGTTCTTTTTCTTGGGTTTACCAGATGCCATGATTAATATTCCTTGTGTTGGAGGATGTTGTCAGCAAAGCCGATGATTATATACCGCGCCGTCCCGGGTGACCAGTCGTCGCGTTGGGGCGGCAGTTCAGGGCCTGCGGATGGCGGCTACACTCCCGCCGGTGAGCCTTATCAAATCAGTATCTACCGTGTCCCTGTGGACACTGGCCTCCCGGGTGACCGGCCTGGCACGTGAGTTGTTGGTGGCTGCCGCCTTCGGCGCCAGCGCCATGACGGACGCATTCAACGTCGCATTCCGTATTCCCAACCTGTTTCGCCGCCTATTTGCTGAAGGGGCTTTCAGCCAGGCCTTTGTGCCGGTGCTGGCGGCCAGCAAAGCTCGCCATGGGGAAGATGCGACCAAGCTATTGGTGGACAAGGTTGCTTCGCTTCTGGCGCTTGCTCTGGTGCTTACTTGCATCGTCGGGGTAGCCGCAGCCCCTTTGCTGGTTTGGGCCATGGCCAGTGGCTTGCAAAAAGACCCCGCCGGATACGACGCAGCGGTGTTCATGACGCGCTTCATGTTCCCCTACATCGGCTTCATGTCGCTAGTGGCCTTGTCGTCCGGCGTTCTCAACACCTGGAAGCGCTTCGCGGTTCCTGCCGCAACGCCGGTACTGCTCAATATCAGTTCCATCGCGGCTGCCTGGCTGCTGGTGCCCTGGTTCCGGGAGCAGGGTATTCAACCGATTTACGCGATGGCGGTGGGTGTCATGGTCGGTGGGTTGCTCCAGCTGCTGGTGCAAATTCCGGCCCTGAACCGTATCGGCATGCTGCCGCGCTTCGGGCTAACCTGGGCCGCGTTGCGGGAAGCCGCAGCCGATCCTGAGACCCGACGCATCGGCAAGCTCATGTTGCCGGCCCTGTTGGGGGTGAGCGTGGCCCAGATTTCCTTGCTGATCAACACCCAGATTGCCTCCCACTTGCCCACGGGCAGTGTGAGCTGGTTGACCTACGCAGACCGCTTGATGGAGTTCCCCACCGCCATGCTGGGTGTGGCACTGGGCGTGGTGCTGATGCCGCAGCTGGCCGGTGCCCGCGCCAAGGACGATGCCGCCGGCTATTCCGCCTTGCTCGACTGGGGTCTGCGGATTGTGGTGCTTTTGGCTGTGCCGTGTTCCATCGGTTTGCTGACGTTTTCCAAGCCCATCGTGTCGGTGCTGTACCACTATGGTGCGTTTTCGGCGACCGATGTGCAGCAAACGACTTGGGCACTGATGGGTTGGGGCGCTGGCTTGGTGGGCATTGTGGCCATCAAAGTGTTGGCCCCCGGCTATTACGCAAGCCAGGATATCAAAACCCCTGTCCGGATTGCCGTGGTGGTGCTCATTGCCACCCAGCTGATGAATCTGGCACTGGTACCCATCTTTAAACAGGCCGGCTTGTCTTTGTCTATCAGTTTGGGTGCCATCCTGAATGCAGGTTGGCTGCTGGTAGGCTTGATGCGTCGGGGCAGTTTTCAGCCGCTGGCAGGTTGGGGACGGTTTTTGCTTCAGGTGCTTGCCGCGGCTGCGGTCCTGGTGGTGTACTTGTTGTGGGCCGCAGGTCTGGTGGACTGGGTGGCGCTTCGTGCCCAGCCTTGGCTGCGTATCGGTTGGTTGACTTTGTTGATGGGTGGTGCCGGGGTGGTGTATTTCGGCGCCTTGTGGGCAGCGGGTCTGAATGTGCGCCAGTTTTTGCGGCGCTGAACCGGGAGGTGAGCCATGAAGCTGGATATGTCCCTACCTTCTCCGCTGGAGTACTTCGCCAGCCTGGTGCAGGACGACAACGATTTCGCGTTGTTTGAAGCCGCACTTTCGCTGGCGCAGGATGAATACCCCGAGCTCGACATGCAAGCCAGCTTGGGGGAGGTGGATCAGTTGCTGGCCCGGCTACGCCGGCGCTTGGCAGACGATGCATCTGCCCTCCAGCGCGTGCGGGTGCTGAACCAGTTTTTCTTTACCGATCTGGGATTTGCAGGCAACGTCAACAATTATTACGACCCCGACAACAGCTTTGTCCCGGTCATGCTGCGCACCCGCCGGGGCATTCCCATTTCTTTGGCCGTGCTGTGGATGGAGCTGGCGCAGGGCCTGAATCTGGATGCGCATGGAGTGAGCTTCCCCGGGCATTTCATGGTGAAGGTCAGCCTGCCTATGGGGCAGGCGGTGATTGACCCTATGTCCGGCCGGTCACTCAGCCGGGAAGAGTTGTCTGAGTTGCTGGAGCCCTACCGTCGTCGTAGCGGGTTGGTGGATGAGTTTGAAGCACCTTTGGGCTTGTACCTGCAATCTGCCACTCCGCGGGATATCGCCGGAGTCCTGGTCTGAGTACCGGGATCGCGGCCTCGCCCATGCGGAGCTCGGGCACCACCGCGAAGCCTTGGCGGACCTGGAGCTTTACCTGGAGCATGCCGACAAAGTCGTCGATGTGGACCAGGTGGTCGATCAGGTTAAAGCCATCCGGACACAAACCGGTCTTTGAGAGTCCCTGCCTGAGGGCAGAGATGTTCAGGCGGCAGGTTGGCGCAGCAGGTATTGCGGCAAGGCTTGGGAGCCCGCCGCACGCACTGGAGATGCCGGCGGGTGGTCCTCATTCGCCGGCTTGGGGCTGTGAGCAAAAACGGTCAGGCGGCTGCCGTGCACCATGGACTCCTGGGCAGGCATCAGGCTGGGCGCGCGTGGCGCAGCAATAGTGCGCTTTTCGGCAGGCACCGGCGCTACTTCTTGAGTAAGGGTCGATGGCACTGCAACCTTGTTCATCGTCCAGTTCAGAATGGGTTCCCACTGCGCAATGTCGGCCGTTTGCAAGGGCTTGTGCGGGTCGAAGATCGTGAAGCCGCTCTCCAGGCTGCGCACATACACTTGGGTTTCACGCAGGACCCCCACAAACTCCACCGCATGTGCCTCAGCCCAGGCGCGCAGCGTTTCGGCGCCTTTGGTGCGGGCATCCAGCCGCATGCCTACCACCCCCACCCGGCAACGGCCGGAGGCGATGCGGGGCAGGGCACGCAGTTCCTGCAGGCAGGCGCTGGCGGATTCGCGATCGAAGAGGGAGTTGCACACCGGCATCAGCACGGTATCGGTCGACATGATTACTTTGGCGAGCTCAAATCCATGCATGCCGCCGGGGGTATCCAGCACCACATGGGTGATGCCGGCAGGTGCCTTGAGGGTGTTTTTCTGGTCTACCGCCCAACCCGCAATGGGAGCGAGCTGCGGAGGTCGCCGCTTGAGCCAGGTGCGGGTGGATTGCTGCCGGTCCACATCGCCCAGCATGACGGCAATTTTTTGGTTGGAAAGCCACGCGGCCAAATGGGTGGCCATGGTACTTTTTCCACTGCCACCTTTGCGGTTGATGACTGCAATAACCGGCATACACACTACCCCGGAGCAAACGATGCCTCCAGTTTGAGCCTAAAAAGCCCAAAAGTCCACAGCCGCTGTGCGCGAGCAGCTATAAATTTACTAGCAGATAGAAGATTCGGAGTCGCTACCGGCGACTCCGGAGGGCACCAGGATCAGGCGACGACGACTTGTTCGCCTGCGCCTTGGGCTGCAATCACGCCCACGGTGTGCACGGTTTCACCGCTGGCGCGCAGGGTCGCTGCAGTGGCTTCTGCGTGGGCTGCGTCTACCACCACCACCATGCCGATGCCATTGTTGAAGGTACGGTTCATTTCGATGTCGTCAATGCCGGCGGTTTTCTGCAGCCAGGCAAACAACTCAGTCTGGGGCCAGCTGCCCTTGACCAGATGCGCCGCCAAGCCTTCGGGCAGCACACGGGGAATGTTTTCCAGCAGGCCGCCACCGGTGATGTGGGCCAGCGCTTTGATGGGGTGCTTTGCCAACGCAGCCAATACGTTCAGCACATACAAGCGGGTGGGTTCCATGATGGCTTGCTTGAAGGGCTTGCCGTCCAGCGTGGCGGGGACAGTGCCTGCGGCTTCAGCGCGCTCTATGCACTTGCGCACCAGGCTGAAACCGTTGGAGTGCACGCCGGCAGAGGCCAGGCCCAGCACCACGTCGCCGGCTTTCACGTCGGCGCCGGTCAGGATCTTGGATTTTTCAACCGCGCCCACGGCAAAACCCGCCAGGTCGTATTCACCTGCGGGGTACATGCCGGGCATCTCAGCGGTTTCGCCACCGATCAGTGCGCAGCCGGAGAGCTCACAGCCTTTTGCAATGCCGCCCACTACAGCGGCAGCGGTGTCCACGTCCAGCTTGCCGCAGGCAAAGTAGTCCAGAAAGAACAGTGGCTCAGCGCCTTGCACCAGCACGTCGTTCACGCTCATGGCCACCAGGTCGATGCCCACGGTGTCGTGCATGTTCCACTCAAAGGCCAGTTTCAGCTTGGTGCCTACGCCGTCGGTGCCGCTCACCAGTACGGGTTCTTTATAGCGCTTGGGCACTTCAAACAGGGCACCGAAACCGCCGATGCCGGCCAGCACGCCTTCGCGCATGGTCTTTTTCGCCAAAGGCTTGATGCGTTCAACCAGCGCGTCACCGGCAACGATATCGACACCGGCGTCTTTGTAAGAAAGGGGAGTGGAAGCAGAAGATTGGGTCATGGGAAGTAGCTTTTGGGGTGGAGCAGAGGCAGACCCCGATAGAATTTGCCCAGATTTTAAGGGTTTGCCCCTTCTCTTTCCCGAATGCAATTCACCCCCACCCAAAAAAGATTCCTCGCCTGGGCCCTCATTGCGCTGTTTGCCGTGCTTGCGCTGTGGCTGCTGGCGCCTGTGTTGGCACCCTTCGCGGTGGCGGCCGTGCTGGCTTATGCGCTCACGCCGGTGGTCGATTGGATTGACGATGTGGGCCTGGGGCGTATCCCCCGCGTAGTGGCGGTGGTGCTCGTCGAGGTGCTGTTCCTGGTCGCGTTGCTGAGTGTGTTGCTCTTGATCGTGCCCATTCTGGCCAAAGAGCTGCCACTCATGCGCGAGCAGTTCCCGGTGCTGCTGGACAGTCTGAACGAAGCTCTCAAACCTTTGCTGGCTCAATGGGGCATCAAGCTCAACCTTGATGTGGCCAGCATCAAGGGCTTTGTCATGAAGTACCTGAACGCCAATGTGGAGGACGCTTTCGGCTCGGTGCTGGCGTCCGTCAAGCTGGGCGGTAGCGTCGCGTTTGCGCTTATTGGCAACGCCATCCTGATCCCTGTGGCCTTGTTTTACATGCTGATGGACTGGAGCCGGTTCATGGGCCAGTTGCGCCAGATGGTTCCACCACGCCTGCGGGCGCCCACGGACAGTTTTCTGCGGGAGTCTGATGAGGTGTTGGGCCAGTACCTGCGCGGCCAGTTGCTGGTGATGGTGATTCTGGCTGCGGCCTACAGCATCGGTCTTGCACTCTTCGGTTTGGACCTGGCATTGCCCATCGGCATCTTCACGGGCCTGGCGATTTTTGTGCCTTATCTGGGCTTCGGCGTTGGGCTGGTGTTGGCCTTGTTTGCGGGACTGCTGGAGTTTTCGTCTTCGCACGGCATCGGCTATCCCCTGGTCATGGTGGCGGTGGTGTATGGCCTGGGGCAAGTGGTGGAGAGCTTTTTGCTCACGCCGCGCCTGGTGGGCGAGCGCATCGGTTTACACCCTCTGGCGGTGATTTTTGCCTTGCTGGCATTCGGCCAGCTGTTCGGCTTTGTAGGTGTGCTGGTGGCCTTGCCCGCCAGCGCAGTGCTGCTGGTGGCGATACGCCGCGTCCGTGCGGGTTACCTGGCCAGCCGCTTGTACCTGGGTTGATTTTTTGCGTATGAAACAGATCGCGTTGGACATCGGCTTGTCCACCGGCCCCACGGTGGCCAACTTTTTCGCCGGCCCCAACGAAGCAGCTCTCAAGCATCTGGTGCTCTGGATAGGTGACAAAAACAGTGCCTCCAGCCGCTCGCCGGTGCCCACCTATTTCTGGGGCCCGGAGGGGAGTGGCAAAACCCATTTGCTCAAGGCCGCCCGCGAAGGCCTGCGCGAGCAGGGCGCTCGCGTCGGCTGGCTGGGTGCCCATGATGAGCCCTCGGAATTTGACGACACCTGGGCCGCTGTGGTGCTGGACGATGTGCACCTGTTCACCGCAGAGCAGCAGCACGCCGCATTCAACTGGTTTGTGAATGCCCAGACGCACCACAAGCCGGTCTTGGCGGCCGGGGAGTTCGCCCCGGTGGAGCTCAAGCTGCGCGATGACTTGCGCACACGCCTGGGCTGGGGCCATATCTTTGGCTTGCAGCTCCTGAGCGAACCCGAGCGTCGCAGCGTATTGCGGAAAGCGGCGGATGCACGCGGTGTTTTTCTGGGCGATGAAGTCATGGACTTCATGCTCAACCGGTTCAGCCGCGATCTGGGCAGTCTGATGGAGCTGCTGGACCTGATGGACGGCTATGCCCTGCAGACCCAGCGTGCCATCACCATTCCACTGATCAAATCCATGCTGGAAAACACATGACCGTCAAAAAGATTGCCTTGTTCGACCTGGATCACACCCTGATCCCGCTGGACTCCGACTACGCCTGGGGCGAGTTCACCACCGCGCTGGGTTGGACCGATGCCGGACTCTTCAAGCAGAAGAACCAGGAGTTTTATGAGCACTACAAGGCTGGCACGCTCGATATCCACGCGTACATCCGGTTTGCCACGGCGGCGGTCATCCGTGAGGGTGCTACTAAATCGATAGCTGCTCACGCAGATTTCATGAGCGACATCATTCAAAAAGCCATTCAACCCCAAGCCCTGAAGCTGGTGAGGGACCACCAGGCTGCGGGGGATGCGGTGGTCATCGTCACCGCGACCAACGCCTTTGTGACCCGCCCGATTGCCACTGCATTCGGTGTGGAAGAGCTGATTGCGGTGGATCTGGTGAAAGATGATGCCCCCGGCGGCACCGGCTGGTACACCGGCGAGATTGCCGGCGTACCCTCGTTCCGCGAGGGCAAGGTCACCCGGGTGAACCAGTGGCTGACGGAACGGGGCTGGAGCTGGGAGACGGTGCACACCACCTTTTACTCCGACTCCATCAACGATGTCCCGCTGATGGAAAAAGCCGATGTGGCGGTCGCCACCAACCCCGACCCGCGCTTGCGCGCACTGGCCGAGCAGCGTGGATGGCGCATACTCGAGCTCTTCTCCTGACCCCCGGGCAGGACCGCTAGGAACAAGAACTTGATCAAAAAATTTATCGACAAATTGCTGGGCAAGAGCCCCGCAGGCACCAGCAAAAAGCCGCAGTTCGGCAAACGGGTGGAGATTCCCGTGTCGGTGCACGGCATCGACCCCAGCCTGGTGGACGAGCGAGCCATCAACGTAGTGCGCACGCTCAAACAGGCCGGTTTCGAGGCCTATGTGGTGGGTGGTGCGGTGCGTGACCTGCTGGTCGGTTTGCGCCCCAAGGACTTTGATGTGGCGACCAACGCCACCCCTGAGCAGGTCAAGGGCCTGTTCCGCCGTGCATTCATCATCGGGCGGCGTTTTCGCATCGTGCACGTGGTGTACGGCCGGGGGCGTGAGCATGAGGTGATTGAAGTCTCGACCTTCCGCGCGTATCTGGATAACGCCGCTGCTGAGCAAGTGGCCGGGAATGAGCGCACCAGCAAGAGTGAACTGGCCGGTATGAAGCACGCGGTAGACAGCACCGGCCGGGTGCTGCGCGACAACGTCTGGGGCCCCCAGGAAGAAGACGCGGTGCGCCGCGACTTCACCATCAACGCCATGTACTACGACCCTGAAACCCAGATCGTGGTCGATTATCACAATGGCCTGAAAGACTCCAAGAGCCGCACCCTTCGCATGATTGGCGACGCGGCCACCCGCTACCGGGAAGACCCGGTGCGCATCATCCGCGCCGTGCGTTTTGCCGCCAAGCTGAGCCCTCTGGGTTTCAAGCTGGAGCCCAAAACTGCAGGCCCCCTGGTCAAGAGCCAGAAGCTCTTGAACGACGTGCCGCAGAGCCGCTTGTTCGACGAAATGCTCAAGTTGCTGCAAACCGGCCACGCGTTGGCTTCCATCGAGCAGCTCAAGGTCTTAGGGTTAGCGACCGGCATCTACCCTCTGTTGGATGTAGTGGTCGAGCGGGGCGAGCAGCCCTTTGTGGCCGCAGCCCTCAAAGATACCGACCGTCGCGTGGGTGAGGGCAAGCCAGTGGCGCCGAGTTTCCTGCTGGCCTGTGTGTTGTGGACCGATGTGCGAGACGGTTGGGCCCAGCGCCTCCAAAGCGGTCAGCACAGCCATCCGGCTTTGCAGGACGCCATTGAAGACGTCTTCAATGCCCGCATCGGGGACGTGTCCGGCCGCGGCAAGTTGGCCGGCGACATGCGCGAGATCTGGCTGATGCAGCCCCGTTTTGACAAGCGTGTGGGCAACACCCCCTTTGGCATGGTGGAGCAACCCCGCTTCCGCGCCTCCTTCGACTTCATGCGCTTGCGTGCAGACGCTGGCGAGATTGACGAAACCCTGGCCGACTGGTGGCAAGAGTTCAGCATGGCCAGCGACGAAGTGCGCCAGGACATGGTGGACCAGGTGCGCGCCGAGCAGCAGCAACAGCGTAAGCAGGCTCCCAAAGGCCCGCGTGCGGCCAAGCCGGCGCGTGACCCGCGGCCGATTCCGACTGGCAGCCAGTCCGGTGACGAGTCATCCGAGCCGGAGTTTCCGGAATCTGCTGCTGACTCGACCGGGGATGCGCCGCGCAAGCGTCGCCGCCGTCGCCGCGGTGGCGCGGCCCGTGGCGCGGGTGAGGGCGGATCAGCCCCCTCGGCCGAGTAAGCCATGATCCTGCGCGATCCGGTCCGCGCCTACATCGGCCTGGGAGCCAATCTTGGCGACCCCATGGCCGCCTTGCGCAGTGCGCTGGAAGGGCTGGAGCGCCTGCCCGCCAGCCGTCTGGTCCGAGCCTCCGGTTTTTTTGGCAGCACGCCGGTGGACTCCAGCGGGCCGGACTATGTGAACGCGGTGGCTGAGATCAGCACCTGCCTGAGCGCCCCGGACCTCTTGTCTGCGCTGCAACAGCAAGAGCTGCAGGCCGGGCGTGAGCGCCCCTACCGCAATGCCCCTCGCACCCTAGACCTGGACATCTTGCTCTACGGCAGCGCACGCATAGCCAGTCCCGCGTTGACCGTTCCGCACCCCCGCATGAGGGAGCGCGCCTTTGTGTTGATGCCTTTGGCCGAGCTCGATCCCGAGCGGGTTACGCCCGCCGAACTGGACGCCGTGCGCGACCAGGGCATCTGGAGGTTGGCAGGGTAAATCCGGTCTTTTCTCCATTCTGTAACCAGGTACGGCGTGTTTAAATTACAGAATAATTAAAGGAGATTGGAATGCAGTTCAACCGGATGCGGCTGGCCACCAAGCTGTGGTCTGCCATGGTGCTGATGGTGGTGTCGTTGGGAATCATCATCGCGCTGACCGCCTGGCAATCCCGCAAGTCCCGCGAGGCTTATGGCGCGCTGAATACCGCCTTGGCGACCCAAATCAAGCAAGCCAATCAGTGGGCCGCCCTCGAAGACGTGAACGCCACCCGGGCTTATGCGGTGGTCGTGTCCATAGACCCCGGCGTGGCCAATGCGTTCAAGGACGAAATCGCAGCCAGCAATAGCCGGATTGAAGAGTTTCAAAAACTGATCGAATCCGCCAGTCCGACGGTGCAGGATCGGCAACAAATTACCAAAATCACGGAGCTGCGCAAAAAGCTGCAAGACCTGACGAGCCAGACCGCGCTGCTCAAAGTCACCAAGCCAGGTGACATGCCGGCTTTTGTGGAAACGCAATACCGCCCTGCCGTGCTGGCACTGCAACAGGCCCATGCCGAGTTTGTAGCCATGCAAGACACCGAAAGCGAACAGGCCCGCCAGAACTTTGAAGCAGAGGGGCGCAAGCTCATCCTGCTGTCCACCAGCGGGCTGGTGCTGGTGATTAGCGGCATTCTGGTAGGGGCTGCATTTTTGATCCGCTCCATCAAGCGCCCTCTGGTGCAGGCCAACCAGCTGGCATCCCGGATCGCAGAAGGTGACCTGACCAGTGTGGTGGATGAGTCCCGATCCGACGAGTTCGGCGATTTGATGCGCTCCCTGGGCGCCATGAACCGGGCGCTATCGCTGATGGTGGCGCAGGTCCGGCACAGTACGGACAGCATTGCGACCGCCAGCACAGAGATTGCTACCGGCAATAACGATCTGGCTCATCGTACTGAGGAAACCTCCAGCAACCTTGCCTCCACCGCCTCGAGCATGGACAGCCTCACCCAGGCGGTACGTTTGAGTTCAGAGAACGCCCACCAGGCGGGCACCTTGGCGGCCAATGCCTCCAGTGTGGCCCAACGCGGTGGCGATGTCGTAACGCAGGTGGTGCGCACCATGCAGGAGATTGACGCCAGCAGCAAAAAGATTGCCGACATCATCAGCGTGATCGATGGCATCGCCTTCCAGACCAACATCCTCGCCTTGAATGCAGCGGTGGAAGCCGCCCGCGCCGGCGAGCAGGGCCGGGGTTTTGCGGTGGTGGCGTCTGAAGTGCGTTCGCTGGCTGGTCGCAGTGCGGAGGCCGCCAAAGAAATCAAGGCACTCATAGGCACCTCGGTCGACAAGGTGGAGTCCGGCACCCAGCTGGTGACCAATGCGGGCTCTACGATGCAAGAGATTGTGCAGAGCGTGCGCCGCGTGGTGGATGTGATCAACGAAATCACCGCCGCTTCCAGTGAACAAAGTGGCGGCATTGCCGATGTGAATCACGCCATTTCTAATCTCGACCAGATGACCCAGCAAAATGCGGCTTTGGTCGAACAAAGTGCAGCGGCGGCGGAAAGCCTGCGCGACCAGGCCGCACAACTGGCGCAAGCGGTCTCGGTGTTCAAGGTGGATGCGTCGGCATCTTCAGTCCGCCAGTTGCAGGGTCACCAAGCGCCGTTGATGTTACGCTGAGCGGAGTTTCGGGTGGTTTTCGGGACCCGTTCACCCATAACAAAAGCGCTGCCCGGCAGCGCTTTTTTGTTGGCTGATGAAGAAGCTTCAGGCGACTTCGGCGATCAGCTCGATTTCCACGCAGGCACCCATGGGGATCTGCGCCACGCCGAAGGCGCTGCGGGCATGGGCGCCCACCTGGGGGCCGAAGACCTGGCCGAACAATTCGCTTGCGCCGTTGGTCACCAGGTGTTGTTCGGTGAAGTCGCCGGTGGAGTTCACCAGGGACATGACCTTCACGATGCGCTTGACCTTGTTCAGGTCACCCACGGCGGCGTGCAGGGTACCCATCAGGTCGATGGCGATGGCACGGGCCGCTGCCTTGCCTTCTTCGGTGCTGATGTTTTTGCCCAGCTGGCCGGCCCAGACGGCGCCATCTTTTTTGGCGATGTGGCCGCTCAAAAACACCAGGTTGCCGGTCTGCACAAAAGGCACATAGGCTGCAGCGGGGATGGCCACAGGGGGCAAGGTGATTTGGAGTTCAGCGAGTTTGTCGTAAATGCTCATGGCGTCGATCTCAAAGGTTTATAGATAAAAAGTGCTTCTGGCGCCCATGGAATATGCGCGAGTAGCTATGAAAATAATAGCAAATGGCCGCTCGCCCGGACTCAGCCCGACTGGGACTGCGATTGGCTTTGCGTTGCCACAGGGGCGGCTTCCATCCGCACCGGTGCGTCATTATGGTCAGGCACCGGCGCGACCTGTGCTTCCATGCCGAATTCTTCCACTGTCACGCCCACGGTCAAGGTGTGCCGCGAGCCTCCATGGATCACACCCCGCAGGGGGGAGACATCGCCAAAATCCCGGCCGGTAGCCACCGTCACGTAGTCCACACCCGGTGCATGCCAACCCCAGCGATTGTTGGTGGGATCGAAATCTACCCACCGTTCTCCCTCCGGCAAATCGGGTACATAAATGCTGACCCAGGCGTGGGAAGCGTCGCTCCCGATCAGCTTGACCTGGCCCGGTGGCGGACGGGTCAGCAGGTAGCCACTCACATACCGTGCGGGCAAGCCCATGCTGCGCCAGCAGGCCAACATGATGTGGGCAAAGTCCTGGCACACGCCCTTGCGTTGCTCCAGCGCTTGCAGTGCCGGGGTGTTGATCTGGGTGCTGTTGGTCTCGTAGGTGAAGTCGGTGTGGATGCGCTCCATCAGGTCGCGGGCCACGCTTAGCACATCGGCGCCGGCCACAAAACTGGGGCGCGCATAGCCTGCAAACTCCAGCTGGCGGGGCACAAAGGCGCTGGCAAACACAAACTCGGCGGCCGGCTCGTAAACGGTGCCGGCCTGGTAGCGCAAGCGGTCGCGCAGGGTTTCCCATGGCAGGTTGCTGGCCGGCTTTTCGGCCTCGCGGGTGGATACCAGGCTGCAGGCCCGGACCTGCAAAATGCCATGGGGCACCTGGAGGGAAAAGAAGCACCGGTGGTTGCCGAACACATCGGGTGCGCTTCGCTGTTGGGCGGGTTGCGGGTTGATCAGCAGGCTGTGGCTCAGCACGTTCTGGCTGCCGTGGGCGCGAGGCTCCAGATAGGCCACATGCTGGGCGGTTTCTACGGCAGGCTGGTAGTCGTACCGCGTTTCGTGGGTCACTTGCAAAAGCATCAGGTGCCTACGCTTTGCTTGGTTTCCCCGGAGTGGGTGAAATAGGTGGTGCTGATGTCTTCGGACACCGTGTACGCCGCCGTGCACAGCGATGCGAGCAGGTTGCGCAGCGGCTGCATCACAGGCTCGCCGGCAGGGCTCTCGCACAAGGCCGCCAGATCCCAGCTGTCGGGGGCGGGCACTTGCAGGCTCATGGGGCTTAGCTCGTTGGCAGGGCTCAGGGCCAGTTTCGCCAGGCGACCGCGCAGCGTGTGCGCCACCCAAGCCAGGGAGCGGGGGTTGTCGCGGTCCAGCACCAGCAGGTCAATCAGCGCAGCAACATCGCGGCTTTGCTGGTACTGGGCATGGAAGGTAATGGTGCTGTCGAAAAGTCCCAGCAAGGCTTCAAATCCGCCGTCGGTGTCCACGGCGCCCGTGTCAAAGGACTGGTCCAGCGCAGTAGCCAAAAAGTTCAGCCGCTCCACGTGGCGGCCGATGCTGAGCAGGCGCCAGCCATCGTCGCGGGTCATGCGGTCGGTTTGGGCACCGGTGATCGCGGCCAGGTGGTCACTGGCGTCCTTGAGGATGCGCAGGGCCTGGTTGGGCGCGTAGTCGCCTTGGGCGGCTAACTGGGCACAGCGCTGGAACATCTCTTCTTCTGCCCGGACGATGGTGCTCCAGTGTTCTTGTGACAGGCGCTCGCGCACGGTGGCGGCGGCCATCTTCAGGGCCCGCATGTTGTAGCCCACGCTGGTGGCCCCGTCGGGCGAAGCCAGGCTGGCGATGATGGAGCGCTCGAAGACCCGCCGCGCTTGCACAGCGGATGGCACGCCCGGGAGCACCAGGGTGTTGATCTGGGCCAGCTGCGTGAGCCATTGCAGCAAAGGCGCGCTGGACTGTTCTTCACCGCCCAGGTACTCCAGCGCCAAGCGGGCCAGTCGGATGGTGTTGTCAGCGCGCTCGGTGTAGCGGCCCAGCCAGTACAGGTTTTCTGCGGCACGGCTGGTGACCAGGCGTTTGCGTTGGGCCAGCACGGCCGGCGTCAACGTGGTGGGCAGCAGTGTGGTGGTGTCCACCTCTCCGCGGGTGAGGGCCCACACGTCAGCGCTGCTGCCGCCGCGCTGCATGGAGGCGATGTCTGCGCTGGCACCTGCCACGCGTGCCAAGCCGCCGGGGAGCACCTGCCATTGGGGTTGTCCGGCAGCGTCACGCCCGTCGGATACGGCGAACACCCGCAACATGACGGAGCGGGCTTCCATGGCAGCGTTGCCCTTGCCGTCTGCATCGCTGCGCCACGTGGGCATTTGCGACAGGGGCATGTAGGCCTGCACCGTGTGTTCTTCGCTCTGGCGCACAATGCGCCCCGCAAGGCGGTCCAGGGCGCTTTGTTGCATGGTGTGGCCCAGCACTGCCTCAAAGCTGGGGTGGATGCTGGAGCCGGGATAGGTCGGTTTGATGGTGCGCTCGCCCAGCAGTGGCAACGCTGCTTCCATGGCGCTGCGCTCACCGCACCACCAGGTCGGCAGGGCCGGCAGGCTCAGACTCTCACCGAGCAATGCCTGGGCAATGGCCGGCAGAAAGCCGAGCAGTGCGGGAGACTCCAGAAACGCCGAGCCCGGGGTGTTGGCCACCAGCACGTTGCCGGCACGTATGGCTTGCAACAAGCCCGGCACGCCCAGCGTGGAGTCGGGCCGCAGCTCCAGCGGGTCCAGGTACTGATCGTCCACCCGCTTGAGCAGCCCGTGTACCGGCACCAGGCCTCGCAGGGTCTTAAGGAACAGGCGCTCATCACGCACGATGAGGTCGCTGCCCTCCACCAATGTGAGGCCGAGGTAGCGCGCGAGGTAAGCGTGCTCGAAATAGGTTTCGTTGTACGGGCCGGGCGTAAGCAGGGCAATGTGCGCTTGGGCGCCGGCGGGGCTGGCAGTTTTGAGGCTGTCCATCAGCGCACGGTAAGTGCTGGCCAAGCGCTGCACCTTGAGAGCCTGAAATGCTTGTGGAAACTGTCGGGACACCGCCAGCCGGTTTTCCAGCAGGTAGCCCAAGCCGCTGGGTGCCTGGCAGCGCTGGCCGACTACCCACCAGTTGCCATCCGGCCCACGGGCCAGATCAAAGGCGGCCACATGCAGGTGTACGCCCCCCACCGGTTGCACGCCCGCCATGGGACGCAGGTAGCCGGGGTGACCCTGCACCAAGGCAGGCGGAAGCAGGCCGCGGCGCAACAGATCCTGGGGACCGTAGATATCCGCCATGACGGCGTCTAGCAAGCGCATGCGCTGCTGCACGCCCGCTTCGATGCGGGCCCAATCGGGGGCGTCCACAATCAGTGGGAACAGGTCCAGCGACCAGGGGCGCTGCGGGCCTTCCGCATCGGCATACACGTTGTAGGTGACGCCGTTGTCACGGATTTGTCGCTGGAGGCTGGCAACATGCTGTTCGAGCGCGGCTTCGCTGCCGCCTTCCATGTTGTTAAAGAATTGGCGCCAAACGCCCGTCAGATATGCGTCGGCAGCTTCGGAATTGATAGCGCCCCTCAACTCGTCAAAGTGCCCGCTGGCCGCAGCGCAGGCGCGCGCGTAACGCAGCACATCTGCTGCAGCTTCTTCCGGGCGGTCAGGGGGGGATTCGTCGGCTTGTGTCACTGAATGAGAGTATGCCAGCCCGAGGACGGGTTGTATGTGCGCAAGCAATCGCCGTGCCGCTAGTTTTTGGGTCACACTGGTCTCATGTCCTCAACATCTTTTTCAGCGCTTGCCCACGATGCACAACGCTATATTCACCACTTGTACGGGGGTGAAACTCCTGAGGGTGAATCGGTTTCCATTGAACTGGCCCACGCCTTGGTGCATCCCCATAACCGGCGATTGATGCAAGTTTGGTGCATCTCAGTTGGGGATCCTGTCTGGATACAGTGGACTCTGTGGGTGCACTGGCCAGTCGAAGTCGTCACTGTCGGGGTGCCGATCCTGTTAAGTCCGGATGCTTGCTGGCCGCATTGTGTAAACCCCGTATCTATAGACGCAGTCAATTCAGAAGGGGTTGCACTGGCTTGTTTCAACCGGTTGGATATCGCGCACGATCGGCCCGACGGCGTAAAGAGCGGCCTTTTGCATTCACGCTGGCCTGCTCATTCGTTTGGTGCCATCACCGCGTGGGCATGGGGTTTGCAGCGCTGCGCCGATGCGCTGGAACGCTTGTATGAATCGCCTTTGGGTGTTGTCGGGCATTCTCGTGGAGGAAAAGCGAGCCTGCTCGCGGGCGCTTTGGACCCGCGTTTTGTCTGTGTGGTTCCTCACAATAGCGGCACTGGTGGGGCGGCCTCCATGCATGTTATGGGTGCGCATGCAGAGCAACTTTCCGATCTTTGCACAAGATTTCCCCATTGGTTGGGGCCACGGGCCGGACATCCGGATGTTCAGGAGGAAATTCAGGCCCTCGACGGTGTAGCAATGTTGG
Organism: Betaproteobacteria bacterium; assembly: GCA_009925925.1. Lineage (GTDB taxonomy): Bacteria > Pseudomonadota > Gammaproteobacteria > Burkholderiales > Burkholderiaceae_C > Allorhodoferax. The sequence goes on along the minus strand of RFQA01000016.1, from coordinate 12,781 downwards.
CGGCGATGCGAGACAGGACCCTTTGTGTTCTTCAGGCAAGTGACGATGGGTGGGCAAACCCGGAAGGCACCCGATACCGCATGGATCAACTGCGTCCATATTGGATCACCGCGCCGGACCGCTTGCAGTTGTTGGAGCGAACGGGTGGTCACGCCATGCAGTTGGTTGACTGGACGAGGGCGGCTCGGGCATTGGTTCATGGAAGCCCCGCCGCTCCGTGTTTGAGGGCTGGCTATTGACTCCAGCGAGCGGTGTAACGGCAAACGGCCGGATCAAACCATGTATTGGAAAACTCAAACACTGCTCCTGCAGCGGTGAAGGATGTCCGTTCTATAAATCCGGCAAGGCTATTGGCTTGGAGACCAAGAGGAGGAGGCGACCAATTTGGCATAGGTTTGGCTGAGAGCCGATCCTCCACACGGGATATCCAGATCTGGAAACTCTGCTGATAGAACAGATACATGGAGTCACCCAGTTCCTTGGCGCTGAGGGTAGAGCACAGCGCCGCGTCGAACCAGATTTCCTCCAGAGCGACCGGCGTCTTGCTGATGAACCGCATTCTTCGCACTCTCCACACCTCCGAGCATGCTCCCCCGTTCAAGGGGGGCACGTGGTCCGGGCGTTCCATCCGCTCGACGTCCAGAATGTGTGCTGTTGGTAAGCCGGGCCCGTCCAAAGTCTCAAGGCGGAACAACTCGTATTGGGGCTTGCCACTGTTTGCAAGCTTCACATAGGTGCCCGAGCCCTGAATTCGGTGCAGCACTCCTTGATCTGCCAGCAAGGACAAGGCTTTGCGAAGGGTGCCAACCGCTACCTGGAGTTTCGCGGCCAGTTCTGCTTCGGTGGGCAACCTTTCCCCGTGATGCCAATAACCCGCTTTGATCTGTCGGATGAGCAGTTCAGCCACTTGCAAATAGACCGGTAGACGGGGTTTGGCGATGAGACTCATTGTAGGGAAAGTATGACAAATTTTTTGTTCCCTAGTATTAACCCGCAGGCAGAGCCTTGTGAATTCATTTACTATTCATTCAATTTATCAATGAGAGGCTAGGTATGTCCGTTGTCCCTGTCCGTGGTGCTGATATTCAGGGTGCTGAGGTGGCCTGGTTTGCGCCTCTCTGTTCTGATGACTTTCGCCATCTTGGGGTGCCCGAGGGGGATTTGCGTAGCAGCTGGGCCAACGCCAGCCGCATCGCGTCACGTGCCGAGGCGCTGGGTTTTCGCAATATTCTTTGCCCCTCGTCTTACCAAGTGGGGCAGGACACTTTGAGTTTTGTCGCGGGCATGGCACCCAAAACCTCGCGTATGAATATGCTGGCAGCCATCCGGTGTGGAGAGATGCACCCAGCCATGTTGGCCCGTACCGTGGCCACGCTGGACCATATGCTGGAGGGTCGACTCACACTCAACGTGATTTCCTCGGACTTTCCTGGCCAGCAAGAAGACAGCGCCTACCGTTACCGTCGTTCATGGGAAGTGGTCGAAATTTTGAAGCAAGCGTGGACGCAAGACGAAATCAACTACGAAGGCCAGATTTACAACCTAAAAGGCTTGTCTACCGATCCTGTCCGTCCGTATCAGTCCAACGGGGGGCCGCTGCTGTACTTTGGTGGTTACAGCCCTGATGCACTGGCTCTATGTGGAGCGCATTGCGATACCTACCTGATGTGGCCCGAGCCCAAAGAAATACTCGCTCAGCGTATGCGCGATGTCCACGCACAGGCCGCAAAGCATGGGCGACTGCTGGACTACGGTTTGCGCGTACACGTCATCGTGCGGGACACTGAGGCCGAAGCCCGCGAGTACGCGCAGGAGTTGGTGTCTCAACTAGATGATGAGAAGGGTCGCGAGATACGCAAACGCGCCTTAGACGCTGGTAGTTTGGGTGTTGCCTTGCAGAGCGCCAATCGCGACAGGGCCGATGATGAAGGTTTTATCGAGCCCCACCTGTGGACGGGTATAGGCCGCGCACGCAGCGGTTGTGGTGCGGCACTGGTGGGCAGTGTGGATCAGGTGCTCTCTGAAATCTATGACTACATGAAAATGGGTATTCGGGCGTTCATTTTCTCGGGCTACCCGCACCTGCAAGAGTGTGAAATATTTGGCAGCAAAGTGCTGCCGCATTTCCAAACCGTATCTTTGGCGCAGGCCTATGGCCGTGTACCTGCTGCCACACCCGCGACCCCCCTCGGTACGGGTGTGCGTCGCTGAACCACTTTTTAGGCCCATCATGAACCGTTCTACCCTGCCCAATGGGCAAACCCTCAGTCGCATGGCGTATGGCGTGTGGCGCCTCTCAGAGGCTGAAGATTGCTCGGTCAACGCCAACCTAGCGCGCATTGACAGCTGTTTGGCCCAGGGCATCACCACGTTTGACCATTCCGACATTTATGGTGACTACCGATGTGAAGCGCTGTTTGGTGAGGCCGTCAAGGCGCGCCCCGCATTGCGGGACCAGATGGAGGTCGTAACCAAGACAGATATCATGCTGCTGTCTAACAGCTGGCCCGACACGCGTGTCAAACATTACGACACTAGTCCTAGGCACATCAACGCTAGTGTCGAGCGCTCGCTGCAGCGCATTGGTGTTGACGTCATTGACCTGCTGCTGGTGCATCGTCCTGACCCCTTGATGGACGCAGACGCAACTGGTGCGTGCCTCGATCGTTTGGTAGACAGTGGCAAAGTTCGTGGAGTGGGCGTGTCCAACTTTATGCCCTGGGATGTGGATTTGCTGCAATCGCGCATGAAGCACCGATTGCAGGCAAATCAAATCGAGCTGAGTTTGCTAAACAGCAGTGCATTTGTTGACGGGCAACTAGCCTATGCCCAAACCCACAAGCTGCCAGTTATGGCGTGGTCCCCTCTAGGGGGGGGGCGACTGTACCGTGAAGCCGCTCAACTTGGCTCTGCGGCGGCACGCTTGGCGCCCCGCTTAAAGGAATTGGCCTCGGCGAGCGGTGTAGACGAAAGCGCCGTTGCAATTGCATGGCTGATGCACCACCCCGCGGGTGTCATGCCGGTGATGGGTAGCAACCGGATTGACCGCATCGCCCAGTTCTCAGGCGCAACACGCGTCCCCATGGATCGCCAGACGTGGTTTGAGCTTTACGAACTGGCTAACGGACACGAAGTCCCTTGATGGAGCACCCTATGCGCTTGCACCTCGACGCAATGCCAGCTAGTACGCCCGCCCCACTGCCCACCCAGCAGCCAACCACCACGGACCACGCCGACTACCGCCATGCGTTGGCCAGCTTTGGTACCGGGGTGACGGTGGTCACCAGCCGCTGGCAAGATAAGGACTGGGGGATGACGTGCAATTCGTTTTCCTCGGTGTCTTTGCAGCCGCGTTTGGTACTCTGGAGTATTCGGCGCGAGGCCAGCAGTTATGAGGCCTTCACACACTCAGGCGGCTTTACAGTCAGTGTTTTGTCCCACGCTCAACAGGACTTGGCACGCCAGTTCGCCTCCGGTAGCTTATGTCAGCGCTTTGCGGGGGTACCTGTAGAGCGTCTGGCCAGTGAGCGCGTGTGTTTACCCGGTGCGACAGCATGGTTTGATTGCGAGATTCACCAGTTGGTGGAAGCAGGTGACCACACCATTGTGATTGGACGCGTGCTGGACTATGCATCGCAAGACACGCCTGCCTTGAGTTTTTGGCGTAGCCGTTTCGACCGCTTTGGCAGCTAGCTCGAATGCTTTCCCTGTGGGCAGTTTTCCTGCTGGTGGGAACAGTTGGAGGATTTAGCGCGGGACGATTTGGTGTGAGAGGCGGTTTGGTGATGGTGCCCACCCCGCTGGAGGTAAGCGGGGTGGCGACGACAGTCCCTTAACTTATCTTGCGGGGTGTGGATGTGCGGCAGGCGTTGGCGGTAAATTCTGCGCTTCCCATCCCGATTTTCGTTGTAAGGGTAGCCGGCTTGGCCCTGTCGCGGCACAATCATTAGCAGGGCTACATGCATGGGCCCGCGTTTCTAGGAATTAGCGCGTGAGCTTGAAGTTTGCGAAGTTAATAGCGCAACACCTCACTAATCGGGTCGTCATGGCGGGGTACTTGCCCTGCTGCGGGTGCAGACACTGCAAGTTCAGACCCTTCCACCACAAACAGTGGCAGTCGATCTAGCGGTGCTTCTACCGTGTGCCATGCCCCCGCGGCCAATCTGGCCCGACTGTAGAAGTCGAGCCAGCTCTTCCCGCGCGGAAGGGCTGGCAAGTACAGACGGCGTTGGCGTTCCCCTTCGTTGATGACAGGTGCCACCAACAAGTGTTCACCCAGCATGAATTCGTCGTTGTCGTGCAAACACGCTAGGTCGTTTGGGAAGTTGAAAAACGTGGGGCGAATAATGGGCACATGGCGCTCACAAGAGCGCTCAAAGCATTGCCACAGGTAGGGCATGAGTCGGTATCGCAGGCGAATGGCTTCGAGCACTTGTGCTGTCACTTCAGGATGCATCCAGGGCAGGTTGCTGACATTGCCCGCTTTCCACGAATTCATGACCATACGCGGATTGAGTGCGCAGGCTTGTACCCAGCGCAGAAATAGCTCGGGCTCCGGCACTGCCCCGTAAAAGCCCCCTACATCGTGACCCACGTTGAACATGCCCGACAAGCCCATTTGCAAGCCCGTGCGGATGTTCCATTTGAGCGATGCCCAGCTAGTGGTGTTGTCCCCTGACCAGGTTTGGGCATACCGTTGAATGCCAGGCGGGCCAGCGCGGGTGACCGAGTAAACCGCATCGTGGGTGCCCTGCTGTTGGCTCCAATCGAGCTGGGCTTCAAAACTTGCACGCGTCATGAGCAGGGCATGCAGTGGCCGGCTACGGTGCATGGGAAGGGCTTGCCCTCCACCGTGCGTGATGGCGTTTTCCGACTGAATGGCGTACTCGTTGTTGTCGTTCCAGCCGACTTCTATGCCTTGGTCCAGAATCTGTTCGCGCAATTGTTGCTGCCACCAAGCCACGGTCTCTGGTTTGGTGAAGTCCAGGTGCGACCCTTGCCCGTCCCAGTAGGGTTCTACCACCGGCTGACCGGTTGAAGCATCTTCAATGAAGGCGCCTTGTGCAGCGAGAGTGGCGTAAGCAGGGTGGTCGTCAAGCAGACATGGCTTGAGGTTGGCCACCAAGTACATGCCAGCAGCCTTAAAGCGGGCGTTGATGCCTTTTGGATCGGGAAATTTGCTGCGGTTCCAGGTGAAGACGTAGCGTTGTTTGCCCCGGCTGGAGTAGCCCGAACCATAGTGAAACGAAGAAATGGGGACGCGGTGCGATTGGCAGTCTTCGATGAAATTTTCCAGCATTTCCTGCGCATTTGGAGCGTCGGCAAGGCCCATGGCAGTCTGCCCATACCCCACGCTCCAGCGAGGGGGCAGGTGCGTACCGCCAATGAGCGATACGAACTGGGCGATCACCTCGGCAGGACTGTGGCCCACCATCAGGTAGTAGTCGAGGTCGCCATCGTCAATGTCTACGGTGCGGAATAGGCCGTGGTAGTTGTCATGTTCGCAACCTAGGTCAAACGTGCTTGCACACAAGGTGTCGTAGTAAACCCCTGTCCAAAGACCATCGATGGTGCGGGTGATGACGAAAGGCCAGTGCTTGTACAGAGGGTCGCCTGTGGCGGGGTCGTAGCCAATAGAGTCTTGGCCTAAGCAACGCAAGCGCCGCCCGTGCAGGTTGAGCCGGCCAGTCTTGTCACCAAGCCCAAAATAGTGTTCCTTGGGGTCACGTTGTACGCAGTGTCTTACCAAGCCGGTGCGGCGTTCAGCAAGGTAGGCACTGGTGCTGCGGTCGCTTTGGTAGGTAAGCTGGCTTGCCGGGTCACTCCAGACCAAACGAAGCGCACCCTCATGGTCGCCTTTCAACTGCACGGCCAAGGCGCTGGTGGCCAGCTTTCCCTCTGCAACATCGACCCTAACTTGGGGGCGCTGAAAGCCCTCCAGGCTTTCGCGCGCGCGTCCTTCCCAGGGCATATGTGCGGCAGGCAAGGGCGCAACTGACCAGGTACGTGGTTCACGAAAACCCTGCCCCTGAGCCCACGTGATCCGCGCCATGGTGGTGGACAGAAAGACCACCCGCATCTGCCCGCCATCGTCTAGCGTGGCCGTAGCGTCTGCCTGTGTGGCACCGGGATGAAGCGCCCAAGCGGAGGTTTTGAGGGGTGTCATCGTTTTCAGGTACGGGTGATACGTTGTTCTGCGCCGTCAAAGGCATGCCAGCGTCCTGGCTGCGGGGTCATGTAGGTCACGGTGCCGGCTTGCGGCTCACTGGCGCCATCCACCAATATTTCTACACGCGTGCCGTCGTTCAGCTTGCCAAGAACCAAGCGCTGAGCGCCCAAGTATTCGCTGCCGAGCACAGCAATGGCGATGCCTTGCTCCGGCGTGCTAGTTAGCCAGTGTTCGGGGCGAACGCCGATGAGTTTGGATGCGGGTGGAAGCGCAGCTTTCAGTGCCAAGTCTTGCTGTGCGATGGCAGCGGGAATGAAGTTCATGCGGGGGCTGCCAATGAAACCGGCCACAAACACATTGTCGGGCGTGTCATACAGCGCTTGGGGTGTGCCCACTTGTTCAATGCGACCTGCGCGCAGCACCACGATTTTGTCGGCCATGGTCATGGCCTCCACCTGGTCGTGGGTGACGTAAATCATGGTGGCTGACAGTCGCTGGTGCAGCTCACGCAGCTCCCCCCGCATGGAGACGCGCAGCTCTGCGTCGAGGTTGGACAGGGGTTCATCAAACAAGAAAATCTTGGGGTTTCGTACAATCGCGCGGCCTATGGCCACACGCTGGCGTTGACCGCCTGAGAGCTGCGTGGGCTTGCGCTGTAGCAGTTGGTCGAGCTGCAACATGGTGGCTGCCTCTTGCACCTTGCGCTCAATCTCCGGGCGTGGCACGCGGGCGTTTTCTAAACCAAAGGCCATGTTGTCGTACACGGTCATGTGGGGGTAGAGCGCATACGACTGGAAGACCATGGCGCAGCCCCGGTCGGCGGCGCCAATATCGTTGACGCGCTGACCTTCAATCATCAGGTCACCTGTGGTCGGTTCATCCAGCCCCGCGATCATGCGCAATAGCGTGGACTTGCCGCAGCCCGACGGCCCGACAAACACTACAAACTCGCCTTGTTTGACTTCAAGGTCAACCCCATGGATGACCTTGGTGTGGTCAAAAGATTTTTCGATAGAGCGGAGTTCAAGTGTGGACACGTTCAAAGACCTATTCAAAATTCAGGTTGCAATTCACTTCACGCCTGCGCTGGCGATGCCAGTAGTGATGTAGCGCTGTAAAAAGGCGAAGACCAGTGTGACGGGCAGCAATGTGATCACCGTCATGGCCAGCAAGTAGTGCCATTGAGTGTTGAGCTCGCCCTGGAAGGAGTTGAGCGCGAGTTGCAAGGTGAAGTGCTGGCTTTGCGAGAGCACGATCAGCGGCAGCAGGAAGTCATTCCAGCGCCACATGACCGAGAAGATGGCCAACACCGCCAATGCGGGCGCGGAGAGCGGTAGCACGATGCGCCAGTAGATGCGCCACTCGCTCGCATGGTCCATGCGCGCAGCTTCGATCAGCTCGTCAGGAATCGTCAGCATGTACTGCCGCAACAAGAAAACTCCTGTAGGCGTTGCGATGGCCGGGAGGATCACGCCCCACAGGTTGTTCAGCAGGCCTACTTCATTGATAACCAGGAAAACGGGCACCAAGATGATGGTGGGCGGAATCATCAAGGTCGCAATGATGAGCAAGAACACAGGCTTTTGGCCCTTGAAGCGGTATTTTGAAAGGGCAAAAGCGGCCATCGAGTTGATGAGCAATGTCAGCAAGGTGGCGACCACCGTGATGAACACGCTGTTCCAGAGGTACACACCAAAGGTGAACTTGCCAAACAAGTCGCTGTAGTTGCTCCAAGCAAACTTCAGCTCGTTGACGGGCTCGCGCTGGCGAATGTTGATTTGCACCGTGTTTTGCGGGTTGGCCGGGTCCACCATGGTGGCCATGATGCCCATGCGACTGACCTGCGCCATCTGGCGTTGGCTACCGTCGTCTAAGGTGGCCTTGTACAAAGGCAGGGGCTTGGCGTGCCCCTCTACCGCTACCGTTTTTTGACTGTAGGGCAAGTAGGTGGGGGGGAACTGGCCAATGGCAGATTCGGTTTTGAAGGACGAAGCCACCAACCAAAGCACCGGCGCAAACATTACAAACAGGCCCACCATGAGGTAGGCATAGCTCATGACATCTGTCCAGTGCAGTCGCTGACGGCCTCGGGTGCGCAATAAAAAATAAAGTACTCGCATATTCAACGCCCCTTTTGTCCAGCTTCGCTGGCGCGCGTCAAGCGCAATTGGGCCAAGGTCAAAATGACCAAGAACACGGCTAGCGCCAATGAGGCAGCCGCCGCTAATCCGTACAGGTGAATCTGTTCGGCAAAGCCAGTTTGGTAGATGAACTGAACGATAAAAGTGGTGGCTGAGCCTGGCCCACCGCCGGTGAGTACAAACACCTCGTCAAACACCTGCACCGCGCGGATCGCAGCCAACACCAGCACGACTATCAGGTTAGGCATGAGCAGCGGCAATGTGATGCGGGTGAGGGTGCGCCAAGGGCTGGCACGGTCCATTTCTGCAGCTTCGTACAGGTCGCTCGGAATGGCTTGTAGGCCGGCCAGCAGAATCAGCGTGTAGAAACCCATGTGGGCCCAGATCGATACAAACACAGTCCAGAAAAAAGCCCACCCTGCATCGGTGAGCCATTCAACAGGCTGCATGCCCATCGCCACCAGGCTAGCGTTAAATACACCTTGGTTCTGCAGCAACCATTTCCAAATCAGTGCCACCACCACAGGTGACAGCAACACCGGGTAAAAGAACACGCCGCGCCAGAACCCACGACCTATGATCTTGCGGTTGAGCACCAGCGCTGTGACCAGCGACAGCAGCACCATCAAGCCCACCTGCAGCACACTGAACTTCAGGGTGTTCCCGATGGCCCGCCAAAAAACGTCTTTGCGGCAGGTAGACAGGTCTAGGTAGTTGTTGCACTCAAAAAGAATTTGAAAATTTTCGGCACCCGTAAACGGGCGCTGAAACGGGAACAGATTCACGCCACCTGTTGTGGCATACACGATGTTGATGAGGATGGGCAAAAAGGTGAAAACGCTGATCACCAGCAGGTTGGGCGCAACAAACAGCCACCCCAACCTAGACAGCCCCAGCCATTTTTGACCTAGCCGAAAGACAGGCTCTAGCAGGTCGAAGGAGAATGCCAAAAAACGCACAGAACTGTCCCTCAAAAGCCCGATCTGACCTGGCCAACGCCAAGGCTCGTCAACAAATAGAGCAGGCCGCGGACTTGCGGCCTGCTCCTTCAAGTTCAAACCAAAAAGGGCTTACTTCTGCGCTTGTTTGATCGCGTCTTGCATGTCAGCGTTGATTTTGCTCACTGCCTCGTCGGTACTCATTTCCCCGACGATCGCTTGTGTGACGCGAGCAACCGTAGGCAACATGATCGCGCGGTTGAACTTATAGCCTTGGAACTGGTAGGCAGCAGGTGCCAAGTTGGCAACGCCACTGCTGAACACGCCAAGCGCTGCGCGTGCCGCAGGCTGGGCACCGGGGTAAGGCACCCCTTTGCTTGCCAAGCCTGAGTGGGCTGGAATATTGTTGGTCTTGCCCGTGAACTCGGAGTAGGCGGCCTCTGAAGCCATAAAGTCCAAAAACGCGCCTACCTCTTTGGGCGACTTGCTGGTTTTGAGGGCCACCCAAGCAGCTCCGCCTGGAATGCCCGAACATGCAGCGGGGCCGCATGGGTTGGGCACTGCCACCCAGTCAAACTTGTTCGCTACATCACGCTGCAAACGGTTGATTTGCCAGCTTCCCGACAAGACCATGACGACGTTGCCGTTGATGAATTCGCCGATGGAGTCTGCGTAGGTGGAACCACCGGAGCCAGCCCATACCTCTTTCAACATGCTGCCATCTTTGTGCCAGCCGACGAACTTGGAGACAGCGGCTTTGTACCCATCGTCAATGACCGCGTTGCCTTGTGCGTCAAACACTTTGGCGCCGTAGCTGATGGCCGGGCCGGCGAACCGGTGTCCCGAACGATCCCATGCCATGGCGGCCTTGGTTTCTGTGGCTTTTGCTACTTTGCGCGAGGCTTCAACCCATTCGTCCCAAGTAGCTTTGGCGCCAGGCATGGGTACTTTGGCTTGCTCAAACAAAGTCTTGTTGACGTAAGGCCCGGTCATCGTCAGCTGGGACATGAAGCCATAAATGCCTTTGTCGGATGCAGAGGGACGTAACCAGCCAGCAGTAGCGCCAAAGTTGGTATCCCAATACTTACGGTCTTTCACGTGAGCGGAAATGTCCAGGTAGTACTTTGACAAGCCACCTAAATCCGTGACCCGCGCGATATCTGGTCCCTGGCCCGCTGCGAGTTGTACCGGCAACTGCTCCACGATGGACTTGTAGGGTACGGTGTCGATGATCACTTTGGTGCCGGGGTTAGCAGCCTCGAATCGCTTGGCTTGCTCAGCAGTGACGTCACATTCAACACCATCTTGGTAGCACATCACACGGATCTCACCCGCATGGGTCATGCCGGTAGCGAGCAAGAGACTCGCAAGCAGAGCGGTGGGACGGAAGCGCAAAGAAATCATGGATGTCTCCTGTTTATGAGTATTCCAAAATATAGGGCAAGCGACCGAGAATGGACCTATGGTTTACACGAATAGTGAATGAATTTCTTTGTGGAACGCCTGCTTATCTGCCCCTCTCGGGCCGTGTATTCAAGATTGGCCTAACAAGGCATCCAGCCCATAGCGTCCTTGTGTCAGGTCTATAGCTTGGCCGGTGCGCGCGGATTCTTGGGCAGCCATACCCACCACCACCGCGGCTAAGCCGTCGCGTAAGGTAACCTCTACAGATCCTTTGCCGCGCACCACGGCGTTAAACCGTTGATGCTGGTACAGCGTTGAGCCGTTGTGATCGCCAGCAGCTAAGGCCGTTGGGTCGACCGGGACCTCCAATTCCTGCGGCCCTTTGGGGCTTCGGGGGCTGAGTACCAACCTAGGGACCGGGGCTGGGCCCAAGTGGGGCGGCCAAAACCGGCCGGGTCCCGGCACAAAACACTCGACCTTGCCTCGCGGCCCGACCACCGAAATCTCTTCTTGGTAGCGTGAGCCTTCCGCAAACATGCACAGGTCAAGCGAGGCCCTCTGGCCATTGGCAAAGTCAAGGATGACAAAGGCATTGTCCAGAATATCTGGCCTGCCCTCGGGGTACTGCTCATCTCGGTGGTTGTGCGCTATCGACCCTGAAGCAAAAACGCGCAAGGGCTCGCTGCGCGTGAGGTGGCGCATCAGGTCAAAGAAGTGGCAGCACTTTTCAACCAAAGTCCCTCCGGTGTATTGGTTGAACCGGTTCCAGTCACCCACCTTTACCAGGAACGGAAAGCGGTGTTCTCGGATGGCCAACATATGCATGGGGCCTGTATGGGTTTCACTATGCACCTCTTGCGCCAATCTGGCGACCGGCGGCATATAGCGGTACTCCATAGCCACCCAGATGGGCGCACCATAGTGACGCCCGAGGTCGGCCAAACTGGCGACATCTTCTAAGGTGGTGCAAGCGGGTTTTTCCAAGAGTATGGGCACGCGGCGCAATGCTGCGATCTCGCGCATTTGCTCGGCGTGCCGAAAGTTGGGGCTGGTAATCACCAAGCAATCGACATCGGGAGCTTGCACAACTTCTGTCAAACTGGCAGCGCGTAGTGCACCAGGCGCTAAGGCCAAGCTCGCATCCGCCATGGATGTATCCGGTTCAAAGATACGAGTCACCGAGGCCCCGGGCAGCAAGGCAATATTGCGTAGATGCTCTTGCCCCATCATTCCGCAGCCAATCAAGCCATAACGTACCGATTCATTCACTTTCATGTCTCCTTACTTGGAAATGCAAGTACTTTTGTTTTCCATCTATAGTTCAAAACATTCTGCATCAAATGTGAATGAATTTTGACCTGCGTGGTATCGTTGCGAGAGTGAACGTTGCTTTGGAAAATCTCTTCAGCACTTAGTTCTGATGCCTATTAAATCCACTATCCCTTTGGTGTTTTCTGCAAATGAGGTTTGAGAAGCTAGATTAAGTGCATTCTTCAGGTCATCAGGTCATCAGGTCATCAGGACAGCCGCTGCTGATTCAGAGATCTGCAACTTCATTCAGATCCCTTGCCCCACATTGACTGTCTGGCGGCCGGGGTTTGTTCACCAATCAGTCCAGGTTGGGAAATGTCCATTTATCCATCGTTGACGTGTCTGATTTAGTGATTCCAAATCAAAAAAAGCCACCGGCAGCGCACGCTGCGGTGGCTTTTGGCGTGGGGCTTGCGCCCCATGGAAATCAGGCCTTCTTGGCGTAGGCGCTGCACCAGCCTTTGCCGGCCACTTGCTTGCCGGCAAACAGGGGGCAGCCGCCGGCGGCGTCTGCCGGTTTGCCTTGGTAGAGCGCGCAGCTGGAACATGCCTGGCCTGCGGCGTACTTGGGGAACTTGGTTTTGTCCACCTTGGTGGCGTCGGCCTTGTAGCCCAATGCACCCGCTTGGGGGTCTTTTTCGTCGACCAAAGGGGCGGCGGCGTGTACCTGGCTTGCCAGCAGCGCAGTGCTGCCGAGCGCGACTTGAAGCATGAATGTGCGACGTTGTGTCATGGCTTGGTTTCCTTCTTGGGGGGACCGCAAGATAGCGGGTTTGTTGCGCATTGTTATGAAAAGACCGCCGGAGCCTCTTGATCCT
>RFQA01000150.1 GCA_009925925.1 Betaproteobacteria bacterium | reverse complement strand
TTGATGTCGGGGCGCTTGGTAACCGCATCACGTAATCGCTCAACGATGTCCGAGAGCCGACTCCCCCCCGACTCCAAGGCTGCAACGTCATGAACGATGCACGGCGGGCAAACAAAAGTCGGATTTAGCGCAGTTCCCCCGGTGACAAGAGATGCCACGGCATTGCCGTGTACATGGTCGGTATCTGGTGGCAAAACATATATGTCCCGACTGGCAATCCAGGGCGCCAAGGCCGCGTTGCCAGCACCCGCACCAGAATCGAAAACGGCAACGGTGGGCAGGCCGCCTTGGGGAGTGCCAAGCACGGTTGCCGCTGGCATGGGGACACCTGGAGCTCCGGTTGCAACTGGCTGCACTAGTGGCTCCGCGGTGACAGAGCGTATCCCAGGGTGATCCAGAATCATCTCCAGCACAGGATCGAGGACCGCGTCCAAGTCTTCGAGTTTCAGTAGAACGTCCGAGCCAGTGCCGTTCAAAACACTGAACCTCACATCTAACAATTGAAGTAGTGCCCGCAAATCGGTGTGTGCCGCAACGGTAGCCTGATCACTCCAGAAGCGAACCAGTCGGACCAAAGCTTGACCACTCTGGCGTAACGCCAAAGACCCCTCCGGGTTTCGCCGTTGGCGCGACCACGGTTCTATTCGGAGGATGGCACTGATATTCGCTTTGAGGACGTTGGTGTTCCCTTGGCTGATCAGTTGTTCCAGCTGCTGAAAACCCGCAGCTGAACAACCCACCAGCATTTCGTCCAGATGTGCATGACCTGCTGAACCAAGACCTGCTCGCTCTAACAGGTGTATGGGGCGATGGGATTTGGCAATGCCTTTCTCCCGCAACCTGAAGACCAGTGTGCTGTGCAAATTGGGATAGCGTTGCAGACTGTCCGCGAGTTCAGCGCGAGTGTCGTGCAGCGTTTGAACCAACTCCTGGCGCAGAGCTGGGGTGACAGTCACAAGCTCGGTGGCGCCACCACCTGTCGCCTCGTAATTCTTTAGGTCAGCGGCAGCGTGCGGAATCAGTACGAATGGATTCGCTTCATTCGGCCTGGGTATTGCGGCCACGGCCTCACCTGCGGCTGGCCCCTTTTTTGTTGCCATTGTTCTCTCCCTTTTCCGCTTGGATGATACTGGTGATCTTGCGGGTGGAGTGGCTGTACATAGCGCCAAGTACTCGCAGCGAGAAACGGTCTGGAGCCCATTGGCGCAGCCACGCGATCTCTTGCTCAGTGGTGCTCAAACGCTCGCCCAAGGCCAATGCCTGAGCCAAGCCCAAGCGCCGATACAGGTCACTCTCTTCAATGACGGGTTGGCCAGCCAAAATCGCCGTTCGTTTGGCATCCATGCAGACATGTTCAATTACCGCGCCGGTCGTTCCCGCAGACAGGTAGCTGAGCTCATCCCAGTCAATACCTTCGGGGGCATATGAATTCAACCATCGTTGCCACAGCGTCGTTCGCAATGCTGCGTCTGGCAAAGGCATTGGCAGATGAAAGGCGAATCGTCTGCCGATGGCCGCATCCAATAGCTGCTCATGGTTAGTGGCTGCCACAAGAATGGTGCTATCGGGCAAGGCATCAATGTTCTGCAACAGAGCGATCACCACACGTTGGAGCTCTCCCACATCACGTTCGTTGCCGCGCGCACCCGCCAAGGCATCAAACTCATCCAAGAAAAGGATGGAGGGATTTTGCTCGGCATAGTCGAAAACCCTGCGCAAGTTACGGCTGGTTTGCCCCAGCAAACTACTCACCAAGGTGTCACAGCGCACCGTCAGCAATGGCAACTCCAATTGAGCAGCCAGCCAGCGAGCAGTTTGCGTTTTGCCAGTACCCGGCGGGCCGTAGATCAAAAGCCGGCTGGGCACAGCGGCGCCAGCCCTGGCCAACTCGTCGTAATGGCGCACACATTGCAAGAACTCGTTGAGGCGTCCCTGTATGGCGCTGGGCAATACCAAGTCAATATCCAGGCTGCGCGGGCGACTAACATCGACGGTATTTAAACGACTCTCATTGTCGGTAGGAAGTTGTCCCAGACTGACACCGTGGCCTGCGTCCTGGGCCGAGACCAACGCAACTGGGGCACGTGCCAAACGCTCACGCAATTGGCGGGCTTGCTGACGCTCGCCGTCCTGCTCAAGCTTGTCGGCCAACAAGCCAGCGTAATTGCTGGCCATGCTGGCGTTGGCTTTGAGCGCGCCGTCTAGAATCTTGAGAACTTCGGAGAGGTGTTGCACTGCTTGAAACGGAAATTTGTATTTCTGTTTCAGTTTATCGCATATCTGTTGCGCGAAATGGCGTTTCTGTTTCGCATTTTCTGCATATTGTTTCGGTGTGTGTTTGTCGGCGTCAGCGTAAAAGCGTGGGAATTTTGTCTGCAGAACGCAATAGCGCGGCGGCTATGTTGAGCTGGTTGCGTTGCTCGACTCCGCTGGGGGAGTTGTTGCACTAAGGCGCTGCAACATGCTGGCCACCACCCCCTCTTGAGCCACTACAGCGGCTTTTGCCGCGGCGAGATCCAATTCCAAGCTTTGATTCACCCCTTGTAGCGCCGTGAATTTGGCCTGCATCTCGTCGGCGTTAGCCGTCAGGGTTTTATTGGCCGCAGCCTCAGCCACCAGCTTGTGGCCGAGCTCCTCGGTACGTCGTTGTTCAAACGCTAGCGCCTCTTTCAGGGGGCGCAGTTTTCTCAACTCTTCCTGGGCCTGGTGCAATTCAGCCTGTACGCGGGACAGATCTCCAATCAGTCGGACGCCTTCCTGCTGGGCCCGCATGAGCTCCTGCTGCTTGCCGGTCAGCTTATCAGTGACTTTGCGGAGTTCGGATTGCAAATACTGGACTTGCTGGTCGTATTGGCGCTGCTCCTGTTCCCGCTGTTCTTTGGCAGAGGTGCGGAAGTGCTCCAGGGCCTCCCGAGCATGCAGGTGTTTTTCTTCCAGCGACTGGCGGTGCCGTTCTTCGGCCTCCAGGCGCTCCTGCAGGCCCACAACCCGTTGGTTGAGCTGCGTGGCCTCAAGATTCTTGTTAGACAGTGCCTCCTGGGTCTTGGTGTGATCGGCCTTTTCGGCGGCGATGCCGCGCTGTGCCTGCTCCAATTGGGTGCGAACCGTTTGCCCCTCTGCTTTTAACGATGAGTTTTCTTTTTGCGTCCAGGCGAGACTGGCTGCACTGACGGCCAAGGCTTCGGCTGAACGCGCGTCCGCCTCCTCGTTCAGCCGGGCCGCCAAGCGGCCCACTAGGTCCTGGATGGCCTCGCTGACGGCCACTTTTGCGCCTGTAGTGCCGCCTTCTTCCTCTTCAATTTCCTTCAAATACCGGTGGATGGTGGTCTTGGATCCGGTGCCCAATTCGGTCCGAACTGCGTCGATGGACGGGTTAACACCACTGGCCAGCAGCTTGTTGCGTGCCCGTACCACCTCAGATTTGTAAATTCCAGACCTGGCCATGATCCACCTTTATTTGATACTAATTACATACCATGATAATACATACCAATTTAAGAAAGTTAAAGGCGACAAATTTTAATAATTTGAGATTTGATAATGGTGAATTATCAAATGTGAAGATGATTTTTGATCGATTCAGCCGGCCCGTCAGAAGGCGACACCAACGTTTATGCCGAACTGGATACACCGACGCGGCCGCGATGCAGCGGATATCACAGTTGGCTGGTGAAATTGCCCGTGCGATCAAGGCGCGCGACCTGAAGAAAAAATATGGTTGCGTTGCCGGGTATTACCAGTCCAAGATATCGCGCATTACCCACAACCAGTTTCGCAGCATCAGTGAAGCCATGCCGCTGGAATTCGTGGCTAGGCCGGGAAGCGACGTGGCGATCGTGGTCAACCCGGTACCGCGCCAGCAAAATCGAACCGCAGTTTGTTGAACTCGATTCAGTGTCGTAAGTCGCGACTTGGCCGCCTACTTAAGGTATGAACGAAGGACGGCTGCCACCTGATCCAGCTCACGATCACGCTCGCCGGCTGATAAGCCTTCCGCACCGACATGCTCCCTGAGGTGCCCCTCCAGTACTTCCGCCATCAGACCGTTGACCGCCCCGCGAATGGCCGCGATCTGCTGCAGTACGGCAGCACATTCGGCTTCATTGGCCAGCGCTTTTTCGAGCGCGCTGGCTTGTCCCTGAATGCGCCGCACCCGAGCCAGCAGCAGTTTTTTCCCCTTGATGGTGTGGGCCATGGAGTATCTGTAGAATGTTAATTTATACTGGGGTACAGTATATTTCTAGATTCATCCAACCGAGATACTCCATGCTAATTTCACCGGCCGCCGGGGACTGGACCCATTCGCATGTCTTCAATGAAGGCAATCCGCTGGCGGAACGAAACACGCTATGGGCGGTAGTTTTGACTGCCGTCATGATGGTCGCGGAGATCGCCGGCGGATGGACGTTCAACTCGATGGCCCTGCTGGCTGACGGCTGGCATATGAGCTCGCATGCCCTGGCGCTTGGGCTTTCCGCACTGGCCTATGCGGCTGCAAGGCGTCTCGCCCACGACCCGCGATTCGCTTTCGGCACCTGGAAAATCGAGGTATTGGCCGGCTACACCAGTGCACTTTTTCTGGTGCTGGTTGCCGGCGTGATGGTTTTTCAGTCAGTTGAGCGCCTGATGACGCCGCAGCCGATCCTCTACGACGAAGCCATCGCTATCGGCGCCGTCGGCCTGCTGGTCAATCTGGCCTGCGCTTGGCTATTGAAGGACGGACACCACCGTCACGATGATGCTCACGGTCATGATTCACATCCACACCATCAGGATTTGAACCTGCGCTCGGCATACTTGCACGTGATTGCCGACGCGGCGACTTCGGTCCTTGCCATCGCGGCATTGCTTGGCGGCAAGTTCTGGGGCGCGGGTTGGCTGGACCCGGCGATGGGCATCGCGGGCGCCGGACTAGTCGCCGCATGGGCCTATGGCTTGCTGCGCGACTCAGGAAGAGTACTTCTTGATGCCGAAATGAATGCGCCGGTGGTGGCGGAGATACGTGAGGTGATCACAGCCAGCCCGGTCAAGGCCCACATCAGCGACCTGCACGTCTGGCGCGTGGGCAAAGGCAAGTACGCCTGCATTGTGTCGCTGGTTACTTCACTAGAGGCAGACCCCGAGTATTTCAAGCAGAGGCTCAGAATTCACGAGGAACTGGCCCATATCACTGTCGAAATCAACGTCTTGGTTAAGTGATCTCAGGCGTGTCTCGCCAGGTCCGGGCGCTGAAAGCTTGAGTCCACCATCGGTTGCAACTTGCGCATTACCGCAGCCACTGCCAAAGCCCCACTGCAACCCCGATCCAGACCACGCCGAAATCCCTATGACCACAAAAAACAGTAGCTCTACCCTGCGTCAAATTCCGGCCGGCATTTGGGTGCTCGGCTTTGTCAGCATGCTGATGGACATCTCTTCAGAAATGATCCACAGCCTGCTGCCACTGTTTATGGTCTCGACCTTGGGCGCCAGCGCCTTGGCGGTCGGTCTGATCGAAGGCCTGGCCGAGTCCACGGCGCTGATCGTCAAGGTCTTCTCGGGAACACTCAGCGACTATCTCGGCAAGCGAAAAGGGCTTGCCGTGCTTGGCTACGCTCTGGGCGCATTGTCCAAACCACTATTCGCTCTGGCCCCTACCATCGGCATTGTGCTGACGGCTCGGCTGCTGGATAGGGTCGGCAAAGGGGTACGCGGCGCACCCCGTGATGCCCTGGTTGCCGACATCGCGCCGCCGCACCTGCGCGGCGCCGCCTTCGGTCTGCGCCAGTCCATCGACACCTTGGGCGCTTTCATCGGTCCGCTGCTGGCCGTGGGCTTGATGCTGCTTTGGACCAATGACTTCCGGGCCGTGTTCTGGGTGGCGGCGATCCCGGGCGCGATGGCCGTCGCGCTGCTTGTTTTTGGCATACAGGAGCCCCCACGCCAATCCACCGAAAAGCGGTCCAATCCCATCCGGCGTGAGAACATGCGCCGTCTAGATACGTCCTACTGGTGGGTGGTTGGCATTGGTGCTGTGTTTACGCTGGCACGGTTCAGCGAGGCCTTTTTGGTGCTACGCGCCCAGCAAACCGGTGTAGCTGTTGCGCTGGTCCCCCTTGTGATGGTGGCGATGAATCTGGTTTATGCCGGCTCCGCCTATCCCTTCGGTTGGCTTTCGGATCGTATGAGCCATGCAAAGCTGCTTGCTTTGGGTTTGGTCATACTGGTCTTCGCTGATCTGGTATTGGCTAGCGGGAACCATTGGACCACCATCCTCGTCGGTGTTGCACTGTGGGGCGTTCACATGGGCATGACCCAAGGTCTTTTGGCAACCATGGTTGCCGACACCGCTCCGGTTGACCTTCGTGGCACGGCGTACGGCATATTCAACTTGGTGAGTGGCGTGTCCATGTTAGTGGCCAGCGGCGTTGCCGGCTGGCTGTGGGACACGCGCGGCGCTGCAACCACATTTTATGTTGGTGCAATTTTCTCGGTGATCGCCTTGGTTGGATTGGGCATTGGGTGGAAAAGACTGACTCTGCGTTGAGGTCGCCTGCACAACGCCTCATTTCCTGAGTCAACCGGCTGATTTAGGCCACGCCAGCGTGCTGCGGGAGATTTGGTCGGCAAAACTGATATCTGCAACGTGCGCCAAAGCTCTCAAAGAGCCTCAACTTCCGCCAACTGCAAACCTGTCGTGGATGCACATCTACCCCACGTCTATAAACTAGGGCAGGTTGTCGATTGATCAAATTACGCGACACCACTCAGGCCATACCGCCCTGCCAGCTTGAAACACTGCACCTGAGTCGGAAATTTTCATTGTTGCGGTTGCTTGAATGCAAAAGAAAAGATGAACAAAATTGAAACTTTCAACCAGTCGCTGTTCCTTTGGATCAATGCGGGTGACAGCACTCCGTCACGAGCGATCAATACGGCAATTGTTCTCGCCGACGACCTGATCTATTTAATCCCTGTGCTGCTATTGGTACTCTGGCTTTGGGGCGATGGCGCAGGCCGCAATCAGGCGCTCAAGGCGTGCCTGATTACACTGTTGGCGCTTGGTGTAAATCAAGTTATTGGCTTGGTCTGGCAACATCCGCGACCGTTCATGATCGGACTAGGTCACACTTGGCTACCTCACGTCGCCGATTCCTCTTTTCCCAGCGATCACATGACCGTATTTGCCGGCATCGGTCTGACCTTGCTGTTCGGTGGTGCGTACCGCCTGGCAGCTGCGATCCTGGTTACGGGTTTTGTCGTTGCCTGGACGCGGGTATTTCTAGGTCTTCATTTCCCGTTAGACATGGTTGGTGCCGTTGTTGTGGCTGGTGCAGCCTATGCTGTCGTCGCGCCGCTTTGGCGAATGGCTGGCGGCACACTTACCAATCTGGCCGAGAAGCTGTACCGCACCGTCTTTGCCCACCCGATTGCATCCGGATGGGTTCGGCGTTAGCCGAGGCAAGCCACGCATTGCTGAAAATGACAGGCAGGAATCAAACCAATGATCCCAGCACTCATTTTTTATACGGTTTTGTTCATGGCGTTGGTTATCGTTCCGACGGGGCTGATTCTTGTCATTCTTCTTTTTCTGGAGCACGAGCGCCGATTCTGGAAACGTGTAACACCTGTTATTGAACCTATTGGCGCGATGATGGGACGGTGGCCCGTGATTCGTGACCTCCGCAGTCGATTCCCGCGCACCGCAGGATTCCTGAGACAGCGCCTTGATCCAGATGATCCCTGGGGTCTGCCAGGGACAATCGCCAGCATCGGAATCCTGTTGGGACTATGGCTCTTCCTTGGAGTACTGCAAGACATCGTAGCAAAAGACCCCCTTGTGATACTGAACATCAGGTTGCACAACACCGTGCCACTTTTTCGCACTGCGGGAATGACTTGGTTCATGCTCGCGCTCACGCAATTGGGCAGCACGACAGTTTTGTCACTACTGTGCGTTGGCATCGCCGTTCTTGCGTTGGCGCACCAACAGCGGCGTCTTGCGGCCACCTTCCTGCTTGCGCTCGCCGGGACTGGTCTCATTTCGACAACTCTCAAGGCACTAGTTGGCTACGCACGACCGGTCGACGCGATTATCAGTGTGCGGGAAGCGAGCTTCCCATCGGGGCATATGCTTTCAGGAACCGTGGTGTATGGATTGCTCGCGGCACTTCTACTGGGCAGCCAAGTGCGTCGCGGTGCGCGTGCTCTAGGCATGATATTGTTGATTCTCATCATCGTCGGCATCGGCCTGTCCAGCTTCGCCGTCCCCATCGCCCGCCTGATCATGCCCAGCCTGCTGGAGCTGAACGACTGGCGCGCCTTCTACACCTTCGAACTGGGCATGGCGCTGCTGGCCTGGGCCGCCGTCCAGGTGTTGCGCCTGCCCCCGTCCGAGCGGCTGAAACTGTTCGAGCCGCTGGACTTCGTCACCTTCGCCCTGTTCGCCCCCGGCGTGGCCCTGCTGGCCGCCGTTCTGGGCCTGGGCCGGATCGTCTGGTGGACCGAGGCCGCCTGGATCGGCTGGGCTTTGGCGGGGGCGATCCTGCTGCTGACCGCCGCCTTGACGGT
>RFQA01000149.1 GCA_009925925.1 Betaproteobacteria bacterium | reverse complement strand
AGCGAAGAAAGCCGCTCCCGCCAAGAAGGCTGCTCCTGCTGCCAAGAAGCCTGCTGCCAAGAAGGCTGCGAAAGCACCTGCTGCCAAGCCTGCCGCTGCCCCTGCGGCACAAACCACGCTGAATCCTCAAGCTGCGTGGCCATTCCCTACTTCCAACAAGCCCTAATTGACTTGCCTGAAGTAGAAAAGCCCGGCGCCATAGGCTCCGGGCTTTTTTGTTGGCACTGACCCATCCTGAAATGAGTTGACACCTTTTCATCTCAGAAAGGGCAAGTCAAATGGAATCAGGCATGAAGAGAACGCAGAGGGACTACACGCTGGCTTTTAAGCTCAGTGTGGCTGCGCAAGCATGGGAGACCAGGTTGGGGTGCGATGGCATCATCCACAGGCATGAGCAATCTATCCCATTGCAGTACACCCGAACCACCCACACCCGAGCAGGGCATCAAGGAGTTGGAGGTTCAACATGAAACATGCGCAACATAAGGCGCAGCTGTTTGAAGCAGTGCTGGACGTGCTCAAGAAGGACTACGGGGTAAGCGTCGTAAAAAAGCCTTTGGGCAAGTCCTCACGAAAAAGCCCTTCCAAGGCTCGAGCGTTTGCAGGGCTTGCCACCATATCGGCATGAGCCGACAAGCGTATTACCAAGGGCTGGCTCGCCAGGATGAGGCGCGCAAGTGCAACGAGCGAGTGCTTGAGCCGGTAAGGTCCAAGCGGCTGCGTCAGCCCCGGCTTGGGACGCGCAAGTTGCACCATTTGCTCTCAGACCTGATGGTGGCAGAAGGACTGAAGTCGGGCGTGATGCGCTGTTCGACAGCTTGCGCCAGTCACACATGCTCGTAGTTCCCAGGCGGGCGTACCACAAGACCACGGACAGTCATCATCGGTTCCGTCGCCACCCCAATCTACTCAAAGCGGGGAGTGCACAGGTTCTCCCCTATGCAGCCGAGCAAGTCTGGGTGGCTGATATCACTTATGTGCCCACGCACAGTGGCTTTGTGTACCTGAGCTTGATCACCGATGTTCACTCCCGAAAGATCTTAGGCCACTACGTGCATGACAGCATGCGCACCGAGCGGGTCAGAAGAATGGTTGATGAGTCTGTGGCCATCTACAACTGTGAGCGACCTCACTGCTCTCTACAATTGAAAACGCCCGATGAGGTCCATCGGGCGTCTCTGGCTGAACTCCTTCAGCCTGAACATCCTGCAACTAAAGGTGTCAACCTTTAGCAGGACGGGTCACACAGCAAGCCGATCAAGGATAGAAAGCAAGTAGCCGGTACCCCGACACGCGCTCTGAAGAGTTCCCTGCTTTCAACGCGATGGGAAGTACCGCTGAAAACTCTGCACCTGGCTCCAAGGTATTCGCTTTAAAACCTATTTCTTGCGGCTTAAGAACACGACGTATCAGGCTTTGGTCCTGCATATCGGTAAGAGTCAGCTCCAACGCTGGTGGAGCAACCGGGACAGGGCCATTATTTTTCAACGCGACATTAAGCCGATACACATCCGTTCGAACCTTGGTGAACGATGAGCTATCGATCACCACCGCTTCAATGTTGCGCAATGGACTTATGCCGCATTCCATCACTTCACACAAGGTCTGAAGTGCAGGCAGCATGGCAGGTTCATAGGCAGCCCAACGGTCTCGCTCATGGAAGGCAACTTGCACTGCCAACGCCCCGACCAACACCAGGCCCGATAGCCCCAGAACAATACGTACGCTTGTTTTGTGCCAAATGCTATTGTTGCGTCCTTTGCGCATGAATGAGGGCTGTTTTACCTCAACCTGCTCTGTGACTTTCACATGGGCTTGTGTGTAACGGGGCGCCGCACCCGACAAAGTTTCCAGAGTCGGCTCCGCTGGCGCGTCCAACGGCGGTGTCTCGTGATCCACGCCAGGGGTCTGCGCAAGCGTTTTGGGACTTTGGGACAAGAAATCATCGATTCCTACGTCAGAAGGCTCACTGCGCGACGTATCGGCTGGAAGAGTTTCGTCAGAATGAAAGCGATCACGTACGGCGGCGTCTGACTGTTCTGCTGTGAACGACACATCGGCGGCAGCGTCCTCTTTCACTTTGGGAGATTCGTCAGACGCGAATCGCAGAGAAGCCGCCCAGTCCGGATCGGGGCTGGTGGTGACTACAGGATCACGCGGGGACTCCAGAGACACGCGAACAGGTTCAGAATGAAGATTCGCGTTGGCATCGAAAACTTCATCACACTGCCCACAACGAACCCAACCATCGGATATACGCAACTGGTCCGGCACGACCTTGAACATCGTGGAGCATGCCGGGCACTGGGTAATCAGACTCATTGCGTCACATTGTAGTGGGCGCAATCACCCCTATCAGACTGTGGCGGTCATCAAGATCCAGCCGTCCTCGGTGTCTGCAACAGACAGTTTGCAGTACGGCGCATAAGCGGCTTTTAACTCTTCCGCCTGCCGCTCCAGAATCCCGGCAAGCACAAGATGGCCACCCGCCTTCACATGCGCACATAGCAGCGGAGCAAGCACCTTCAGAGGCGTGGCCAGGATGTTGGCGAGCACGACATCGAATACCCCCTGAGCTGCCTCAGGTAGCCCGGACACCAATGTGACGTGGTTTGCTTCGGCATTCAAGACAGTGGAATCCACCGCGGCCTGATCAATGTCAACAGCGATCACCTCCGTAGCACCGAATTTGGCTGCACCTATGGCCAGAATGCCTGATCCGCAACCATAGTCCAGCACCCGACCGGCACCAGCATTACGCGCAATCCAGCGCAAGCACATGCGGGTAGTGGGGTGCGTCCCAGTGCCGAACGCCAATCCCGGATCCAGACGAATTACCTCTTTGGCCTGTGCCGGCGGCTCGTGCCAGGTCGGCACGATCCAGAACTCGGGGGTGATCTCTACTGGCGCAAACTGCGACTGGGTCAAACGCACCCAGTCCTGGTCCTCGAGCACCTCTACACCCAAGATACGGCAACCCTCAAAGAAGTCTTGGGCAGACAACAACTGGGCCGCTTCATCCGCTTGGGCACGATTCGCAAACAATGCAATCACGCGGGAACGCTGCCACCCGTCTTTGGGTGGCGGCATTCCGGGTTCACCGAACAACGCTTGCTCGGCATCGGTTTGTGCATCCGCATCTTCCACGCTGACGCTCAATGCATCCAACGCGTCCAGCGCATCACTCAGGTTTTCGACCCGGTCTTCGGGACACATCAAACGCAATTCAAACATGCAAAACCTTATCGCTTGTGTTGTTCCAGCCAATGCTCAAGGTAGTGGATATTGGTTCCACCATCCATAAACTTGGCGTCCACCATCAACTCTCGGTGCAAGGGGATGTTGGTACTGATACCTTCGACAACGGTCTCTGCCAAAGCGGTACGCATACGTGCCATGGCCTGCTCGCGGGTATCGCCATGAACAATGATCTTGCCGACCATGGAGTCATAGTTCGGAGGCACGAAATAGTTGGTGTACACATGGGAATCCACACGCACGCCGGGGCCGCCGGGTGCATGCCACATGGTGACGCGCCCTGGGGACGGGGTGAACTTGTAAGGATCTTCCGCGTTCACACGGCATTCGATGGCGTGACCACGCACTTCGATCTGACGCTGGGTGAAAGGCAGTTTTTCGCCGGCCGCCACCATGATCTGGGTTTTGACGATGTCAATGCCCGTCACCATTTCAGTCACCGGGTGCTCTACTTGCACACGGGTATTCATTTCAATGAAATAGAACTCGCCGTCTTCATAGAGGAACTCAAACGTGCCCGCACCGCGGTAGCCGATCTTCTTGCAGGCAGCCACGCAACGCTCGCCGATACGCTCAATCAGCTTGCGATTGATGCCTGGCGCGGGAGACTCTTCCAACACCTTTTGGTGGCGACGTTGCATGGAGCAATCGCGCTCGCCCAGATACACCGCGTTCTTGTGCTTATCCGCCAGGATCTGGATTTCAATGTGCCGGGGGTTCTGGAGAAACTTCTCCATGTACACCGCCGGGTTGTTGAACGCCGCGCCCGCTTCCGCCTTGGTCATCTGTACCGCATTGACCAGCGCTGCCTCGGTGTGGACCACACGCATACCGCGACCACCGCCACCGCCGGCAGCCTTGATGATCACCGGGTAGCCAATGGCCTTGGCAATGCGCTTCATCGCCACCGGGTCATCGGGCAGTTCGCCTTCTGAACCGGGCACACAGGGCACACCCGCGCGGATCATGGCCTGCTTGGCAGAGACCTTGTCCCCCATGATGCGGATGGACTCAGGAGTCGGACCGATGAACTGAAAACCACTTTTCTCCACGCGCTCAGCGAAATCCGCGTTTTCGCTCAGAAAGCCGTAGCCGGGGTGAATGGCTTCCGCGTCAGTCACTTCCGCGGCCGAAATGATGGCCGGCATATTGAGGTAGCTCAGACCGGACGGAGCCGGTCCGATACACACCGCTTCTTCTGCCAGCTTCACGTATTTGGCTTCGCGGTCCGCCTCGGAATAGACCATTACGGCTTTAATTCCCAACTCGCGGCAGGCGCGCTGGATACGCAGCGCGATCTCGCCCCGGTTGGCGACCAGAATTTTCTTGAACATGGGTGCTGCGTCTTATTCGATGATGAACAGGGGTTGGCCGTATTCCACAGCCTGACCGTTCTCACACAGAATCTGCGTCACCGTACCGGACTTGTCAGCTTCGATCTCGTTCAGGATCTTCATCGCTTCAATAATGCAGATGGTGTCGCCTTCCTTGATGGAATCACCAATTTCCACGAACGGCTTCGCGCCGGGGGCAGAAGAACGGTAGAAGGTACCCACCATCGGAGACTTTACGGTGTGGCCGGCGGGCGCGGCGGCTTCTGCGGGAGCGGGCGCTGGGGCTGCGGCGGCCGCTGCAGGCGCTGCTACCGGAGCAGGTGCTGCATACACGGGAGCGGGCGCATAGCCCTGAACCACTGCACCACCACCCTTGACGATACGGACCTTGCCTTCGGCTTCGGTAATTTCCAGTTCCGACACATTGGAATCAGACACCAGATCGATCAGGGTTTTGAGTTTGCGTAAATCCATGGAATCTCCAACAACCGACATTAGTAAAGCGGCGAATTTACAGCAAATTGCCACCAAAAAACCATATCTCCGCCCAAAACAAGGGAAAAGATCGGAAAAATGTCTAGATAAAAATGCCTCGAAGGGGCTTGAGACAGCGGATTCAGAGCGAATCCGCTAGGTAGGAGCCTCTATTTTACCGCAACCCAAGCAGCGAGGTCCGACTCGGTCACCCGCCCCATTTTTCGCTGCGCAATGGATCCATCCGAAGCCACCAACACCGAGAACGGCAAACCACCTGTGATGTTGCCCAAGGCACGCCCGAGATCCGCTCCCGACAAACCGGCCATGGCGACCGGAAAGCTCAAAGGCAACTTCTTGAGAAAAGGCACCACAGCCTCCTTGCGATCGATAGCCAAGCCCAGCACCTGTACACCGCGGCTGCCTTGCTCCTTATAAAAACTGTCCAAGAGAGGCAACTCGTCTACGCACGGCGGGCACCAGGTGGCCCAGAAGTTCACCAGGACAGGCCGCCCCTTGAGTCCAGCCATGGCCAAGGTGGTGTCCTGCGGGGTTTGCCACTGCTGCGCCCAAAAGCCCGGCACGGGGTCAACCACCGCGGCAGTAGAGTCTTTGTCATGACGAATCGACAACCCTAGCCCCGCGGCACCCGCCAAACCGGCGGCAACACCCCAGAGAACCGTGCGCCTGCGAGAAGCGGGGAATTGCGCCAAATCCTTACTATCTGCCACGAACATCTCCCAACAGCTTTTGAACTGCCGCCAAGTTTCCCCGCGGCGCCCTGCCCTTGCCATCCGGCTGCAAGGCACCCCGCACGTCATCGAGGTCGTTGATCAACAAATGCACACCCACATGCTCACCCAAGGGTTGGCACATCGCGTGAATGCTCAGGGCGTCCACCATATCCCCTTGCAAACCGGGCACAGAGCGCACCTCGAAACGAACACCCTTGTCAATCAGGCTGATCTCCGCCGATTTGGGGTCATCACAAAACAATTGCAGATAAATGTCGGACCGTCGTGTGGCCGTACCACGCCACACTGCGCCGCCCAGGTGGGGCCGGAAGGCTTCCAGCCGCTGCATCCATTGCACTGCAAGCTCACGCAGGGCCTGCAACTCCTCTGCCTGGCTCTCGGCACAGAAGATCGCAATGTATTCCTCAACCGCAGCCTCTACCTGATCGTTATCCGGCAGCGCAGAACGTGGTGGCACCCCCAGCTGTTTGACCGCGCGACGCTTGGCCGGACCGTATTCCAACCCCTCTTCCACTACCAAACGCGCCGCCGTAGCCGCGATTTCTTCTTTCAAATCATCCATTGCCAGATTGTGCCTGCCCGCCGAAAGCCCTGCTACGCGCCCATTTGCTATTCTTTTAATAGCTGTTCGCGCATATTCCACGTGCGCCAGCGCCCTAAATCATGCTTAATCACGACAGCTGGTCCGCCCCGTAGAATACCGCCCATGCATATTCATATCTTGGGCATTTGCGGCACCTTCATGGGTGGCCTGGCCGCGCTGGCACGTGAAGCCGGCCACAAAGTGACCGGCTGCGATGCCGGCGTTTACCCCCCCATGAGCGACCAACTCCGGGCCCTGGGCATCGAACTGATCGAAGGTTTCGGTGCTGAACAAATGGCATTGCAGCCTGACATGTTCGTGATCGGCAACGTCGTCAGCCGCGCGCGGCTCGCTGACGGAACGCCCAAATTCCCGCTCATGGAAGCCATTCTGGACGCGGGCGCGCCCTACACCAGCGGCCCCCAGTGGCTAGCCGAGCACGTGCTGCAAGGCCGCCACGTGCTGGCCGTCGCCGGCACCCACGGCAAAACCACCACCACCAGCATGTTGGCCTGGGCGCTGGAGTACGCAGGACTGCAACCCGGATTCCTGGTAGGCGGCGTCCCGTTGAATTTCGGAGTATCGGCAAGACTGGGTGGAGGGCCGTCTGTGCCCCCTGCGCAGGTCAAGGAGGAGCCCGCAAAGCGGGCGGGGGACACGGAGCAGAGGGCGCAGACGGCCCTCCACCCCGCCTCCAGAGCGAAACTCTTCGTGATCGAGGCCGACGAATACGACACCGCCTTCTTCGACAAGCGCAGCAAATTCGTGCACTACCGCCCACGCACCGCCATCCTGAACAACTTGGAATTCGACCACGCCGACATCTTTGACGACCTGGCTGCCATCGAACGACAATTTCACCATCTGGTGCGGACGGTTCCAGGACAGGGCTTGTTGGTGGTCAATGGGCGGGACGCTCATCTTTCGGCAACGCTGCAGCGGGGTTGCTGGACGCCGGTCGAGCACTTCGGCGGCAGCGATGGCTGGCAATGCGTCGAGCCGGCGACCGATGCGGTGGATCCGGGTCAGCCCCGGATGGTGCGTTTTGCCGGGCACGACATCGCGCCGTTGCGCTGGGACATCCTCGGTGGACACAACCGTATGAACGCGCTTGCCGCGATCGCTGCTGCGCGGCATGTCGGTGTCGCGCCAGAGCTGGCGGTGGATGCGCTGTCACGATTCCGCAACGTCAAGCGTCGACTGGAGGTGCGCGGCACCGTTCGCGGCGTCACGGTGATCGACGATTTCGCGCACCATCCGACCGCCATCAGCGAGACCCTGGCGGCACTGCGTGAGCGCGTCGGTGGAGGGCGCATCCTGGCGGTGCTGGAGCCTCGTTCCAACACCATGAAGCAGGGCATCTGGAAAGATGATCTGGCGCGTAGCCTCGACGATGCGCAGGCGGTGTTCTGCTACACCCGCGGGCTGGGCTGGGACGCTGCTGGCGCGCTGGCCTCGCTCGGTGCCCGCCTGACTGCCGGTGACGATCTTGCGGCCCTGGTGCAGGCCATCACGTTGGAGTCGAGGGACGGCGATACGGTGCTGGTGATGAGCAATGGTGGCTTCGACGGCATCCACGGTCAGTTGTTGGCGGCCTTGTCCGCCTAGGCACTGCGCCTCAGGCGAACCAGCCGTGCGCGAACCAGTCGCCAGCAGGCGTGCGAAACGCCCACAAACGCCGTCCATGCGGATCGCGCAGCACGTAGTAATCACGCATCACCGGTGATTGCCACCAACCGGACTCAATTCGTTCGGGCCCGCGTTCTTCTTGCCACTCGCCGGCAATGCGTGACAGTGGCTGTGGCTCGAGCATCAGCCAGATCGGACGCAGCCCGCGCACTGCGCTAACCGCAGCAGCTCGACGCCCGCGACTGCTGGCAGCCGCAAGGTTTGCCTCGTTGGTTTGCCACGCGTGTTCGGGCCGGTGATCGGCCTGAGCGCCGAGCGTTCGCACCGCCGAGTCGCCCAGTCGGGCGCGCAGGCGGTCGACCAACTGATCACGGTTGATGGCGGTCTCTTCAGCACCGGGCCAGAGCTCCGGGCGCTGCGGCTGCCAATCGAGTTGCGGTATGGCGCGCACACGTAGACGCCGTACCGGCGCGGGGAATTCAAGCCTCGAGAGGCGTTCGCGCAGCAGCGACGGCAGTGCATCGAGACTTTGCGTCGGGCGTGTCAG
>RFQA01000148.1 GCA_009925925.1 Betaproteobacteria bacterium | reverse complement strand
GCCTGCATCTGGGCAGTCAATGCCTCCTTCTGAGCAGCCCGACGGAGTTGCCAGAAGCCCAATGACAAAGTGAGCGCCATAGCAAGACAGGCGGTTATCGCGATCAGCAACCAACGCATTCGGCGGTTCACGTAATAATTCTCCACATGACGTATCTCGTAATCATCGCTTTCGTAGCCATTCTCGGCAGCCTGACAGCAGCCCTCTATTTCATGTTACGCGGAGGCTCTTCACAAACCGCCAAGTCCCGGAATATGGCAAGGGCATTGGGGATGCGCGTTGGAGTTTCGATCTTCTTGTTTCTGTGCATCTTGCTGGCTTGGAAGTTGGGCTACATCCACCCGACCGGCATCCCCGAGGGGCATTGAATACGCTGCAGCAAAAAGGGCACCCGAAGGTGCCCTTTTTTAACGCCGACAAGGGTTACATCCAGTACACCAAAACGTACAGACCCAACCAAACGACGTCCACGAAGTGCCAGTACCAGGCCGCGCCCTCAAAGCCGAAGTGACGCTCAGGCGTGAAATGACCCTTTTGCAGGCGCAAGGTGATGAACAACAGCATCAACATACCCACAAACACGTGAAACCCGTGGAAACCGGTCAGCATGAAGAAGGTAGAACCAAAAACACCAGAGCTCAGCTTCAAGTTGTATTCGGTGTAGGCATGGTAATACTCATAGCCCTGCACAAACAAAAAGGTGATACCCAGCAATACAGTGGCCCACATGAAGGCAATAGTCTTGGAGCGATTACCATCAATCAACGCATGGTGTGCGATCGTCAATGTCACGCCAGAGGTCAGCAACAGCGCAGTGTTGATGGTGGGTAGCCAGAAGGGACCCATGGTGGTAAAGGGCTCGACGATCCCGGCAGGAGAAGCAGTCACACCAGCAGCCAAGCTGGGCCATACCGCCTTGAAGTCAGGCCACAACAACGAGTTTTCCAAGCTGCCGAGCGCTGGTACAGAGTGCGAGCGCGCCCACCAAAGTGCAGTGAAGAATGCACCGAAGAACATCACCTCGGAAAAGATGAACCAGCTCATGCTCCAGCGGTAAGAGATATCGATCTTGCGGCCATACTGACCGCCTTCACTTTCAGTGACCGCATCGCGGAACCACTGATACAGAACAAACAGCCACCACACCATACCGAGCAGCAAAGAGTACTTGCCCCAAGCCGAGCCATTAACCCATTGACCGGCACCGAGAATGACGAAAAACAGACCTGCGGCAGCCATGACCGGATGACGCGAAGGTCCGGGCACAAAGTAGTAAGGCGTTCCGCCGTGTGTTGTTGAACTCATTTCTGCTCCATTTCTTCTCAAATCCAAATTTGTGATGCGCGACCCGCTCCTTAAGAGCCGACCACCCATTTTGCAAGACTGATCAAGCCCACGACCAGCAGCAATGCACCAACAATGCCCACCAGAACGACATGCAAGGGGTTCACCTTGGCCAGGTCATCCCGATAACCTTTATTACTGCGAATACCAATAAACGACCACGCTACCAATTTGACACTATGCAAAAAGGAAGATTTTTTTTGCACGTCACCCACCGCCATCAAGAGCCTGCACTTTCAGAGATCACTGGCTTGACGACTGCAACCGGTGCAGCAGGCGTCTTGCCACCCACCTCAAAAAAGGTATAGGAGAGGGTGATGGTCGATACATCCTTAGACAGTTTCGGATCAATCACAAAGACCACAGGCCAAGACTTTTTCTCTCCGGGCTCCAAGGTGTATTGATTGAAACAAAAGCACTCCAACTTGTTGAAGTGCGCTGAGGCCTGCATGGGTGCGTAACTGGGAATGGCTTGCGCGGACATCCTACGGTTCTGCACGTTCTGAAACTCATACACCACCGTGGTCATTTCACCAGGGTGTACGGTCAAAGAACGCTGTGCCGGCTTAAATTCCCAAGGTCCACGGGAATTCGCATCAAACTCCACGGTGATGGTGCGGCTGGTGTCTACTTGTGAATTGGCAGGCGTTGCCTTCTTGCCGGACAAAACCTGTTCACCTAACGCCAGTATGTTGATACCGGTCATCTCGCAAATAGTCTTGTACAAGGGGACCAGTGCATAACCGAATGCGAACATCCCCACCGTAATCACGGCGAGCTTGCCCAGCATCCGGCGGTTTGCACTGAGATTGGCCATGCCTTACTTACCCAGAAAAATCATCTTGGCCATAAAGCCGATAAAAAAGACCGCTGCGATCGAGGCCAGAATCAGCCCCAAGCGCACATTAGCCTTTTTCTGATCTGCGTTGGCCATTAGCCGATCACCTTGGTCGCAGTAGCGTCCAACTTGGGTGGGTTTTCAAAAGTATGGAAAGGAGCTGGAGAGGGGACTTCCCACTCCAAACCTTCTGCAGCTTCCCAAGGCTTCTGGCTGGCTTTCTCGCCCTTGCCCAACATGGCCGGCAAGACAACCCCGAAGAAGAAGTACACCTGAGCCAAACCGAATGCGAATGCACCCACCGTAGCAATCGCATTAAAGTCAGCGAATTGCATGGGGTAGTCAGCATAACGGCGTGGCATACCTGCAAGACCCAGGAAGTGCATGGGGAAGAAGGTCACGTTGAAGGCGATCAAAGACCACCAGAAGTGCACACGGCCTTTCCATTCAGGAATCATCACGCCAGTCCACTTGGGTGCCCAATAGTAGAACCCTGCAAACATGGCATACAAGGAGCCGGCAACCAACACGTAATGAAAGTGAGCCACCACGTAGTAGGTGTCTTGCAGCTGGATGTCGATAGGCGCCATGGCCAGAATCAATCCGGTAAAGCCACCCATGGTGAACACAAAAATGAAGCCCACCGCAAACAACATGGGAGTTTCAAAGGTCATGGAACCCTGCCACATAGTGGCTATCCAGTTGAAGATCTTTACAGCGGTCGGAACGGCAATCAACATCGTGGCGTACATGAAGAACAGCTGACCAGTGACAGGCATGCCGGTAGTGAACATGTGGTGAGCCCACACGATGAACGACAGAATGGCGATCGAGGAGGTGGCGTACACCATGGAGGCGTATCCAAACAGTTTCTTGCGTGCAAAGGCCGGAACAATCTGGCTGATGATGCCGAATGCCGGCAAGATCATGATGTAAACCTCAGGATGACCGAAGAACCAGAAAATGTGTTGGTACATGACGGGGTCACCGCCACCTGCGGGGTTGAAGAAGCTGGTACCGAAATGGCGGTCTGTCAGCGTCATGGTGATAGCGCCTGCCAACACGGGCATCACAGCGATCAGCAAATAAGCAGTGATCAACCATGTCCAGCAGAACATGGGCATCTTCATCAAGGTCATGCCGGGCGCGCGCATGTTCAAGATGGTCACAATGATGTTAATGGAGCCCATGATGGACGACGCGCCCAGGATGTGCATCGCAAAAATGCCGGCGTCCATCGAGGGGCCCATTTGCAGGGTAAGAGGCGCATACAAAGTCCAGCCCGCTGCGGGTGCGCCGCCGGGCATGAAGAAGGAAGACACCAGCATCAAGGCAGCAGGAATCATCAGCCAGAAGCTGAAGTTATTCATGCGGGCAAATGCCATGTCGGACGCGCCGATTTGCAGCGGGATCATCCAGTTCGCAAACCCCACAAAGCCAGGCATGATGGCACCGAACACCATGATCAGTCCGTGCATGGTGGTCAGCGAGTTGAACAGCTCAGGATTTACGAGCTGCAAACCGGGCTGAAACAATTCGGCGCGAATCAGCAGCGCCAAGATGCCTCCGATGATCAGCATCGTGAAGCTGAACAAGAGGTACAGAGTACCGATGTCTTTGTGGTTGGTCGCAAACACCCAGCGCTGCCAGCCGGTAGGGGCGTGGTGGTGATCGTCGTGGGCGTGATCGTGATGGTCGAGTACGGCGCTCATGGTGAGGTCCTTTTCAATTTTCTAGGTTCTGCCTGAGGTGCATTACTTGCGCAATGCCAGCACTTCGGCGGGCTGCACCAATTGGCCGGTCTTGTTGGACCAGTTGTTTTTGGTGTAGCTGATAACAGCTGCGATATCGGTGTCACTCAACGCCTTCCAGGCAGGCATTGCACCGTTATTCTGTCCATTCAACAAAACTGCAATCTGCTTGGTTTTGTCAGCATCCAACACGACAGCGGAACCGTCCAATGGCTTGATAGGACCCGCACCCTTACCGTTGGCTTGGTGGCAAGCCGCGCAATTCTGGGCATACACCTTCTCGCCGCGCTTGGAGATGTCTTCCAGAGTCCACACCTTGGTCGGATCATCTGCTTTGGCCGCCAGCTTCTTCTGCTCAACCGCAACCCACTTGGAATAATCTTCTGCAGACAGCACCTTCACATGGATGGGCATGTATGCGTGTTCTTTGCCGCACAACTCTGCGCACTGACCGTAATAGTCGCCAACCTTCTCAGCACGGAACCACGTGTCACGGACGAAGCCGGGAATTGCATCTTGCTTGATACCGAATGCAGGAACCATAAACGCATGGATTACATCGTTGGCGGTCGTGATGATGCGGACTTTTTTGTCCACAGGAACCACCAGAGGGTTATCAACCTTCAACAGATAGTTGTCTACAGACTCGCCCTTCTTGGGTCCGCCGGCATCCGACATGGCGCGCTGATCGCTGTCCAGTGTGGAAACAAAACCAATCCCTTCGCCTTCACCCTTGATGTAGTCATAGCCCCACTTCCACTGCATGCCTGTGGCCTTGATGGTCAGGTCTGCATTGGTCGTGTCTTTCATAGCCACCACCACCTTAGTGGCGGGAAGTGCCATCAGGATCACGATGACAAAGGGGACGATGGTCCAAATGACTTCCACGGTAACTGATTCGTGGAAAGTCGCCGGTTTGTGACCGACTGATTTGCGGTGCTTCCAGATGGAATAAAACATCACGGAGAAAACCGCCACAAAAATCACTGAGCACACAATGAGCATGAACCAATGCAGCCACTGCTGCTCTTGTGCGATTTTGGTGACCGCAGGGGCCAGATTCAACTGATTGACCGCCGGTCCGCCCGGCAGATCATTCACAGCATGCGCTTGCGTCAACAGGGAAGTGCCGGCAAAAGCACCAGCCGCCCACAGCATAGACGCCAGTTTTTTCGTTGTGTTCTTCATCTCGCTCACTTTTTGATGCCCCAAAATAATCCAACGCACCGGGTTCACGCGCCGCCCTTAGACAGCTCGCAGTGCCGAACGTATCTCCTTGGCCAGTTGCGGACGCAACTCCGGCCTGATATATCGCCCGACCCGGATGGATTTCCCCCGCTCAGATAACTCAATCAACGATGAGTCATCCGCCCGAGGCTCCACCCTCACCCAGCCCCTTTGAAATTCCGCACGCTCCAAGCGCCCCGCGCATTCCAACTCTACAACCAGCCGATTTTCCTGCAAGGAAATACGCTCGCCGTCCGTTGAATGCCGCGCGTAAACTAGGAACGCAAGCCCCACCGCAATCAGCTCAAGTGATGCAAAAGGGATCACCAGCGTGGCGCCTTGAAACCAGAAAAAAAGTCCGATTCCGATAGACACCGCACAAAGCGATATGTAAGTCCATACCAGCTGCAGGGGCGTTACAGAACAGTTTCGCCTTAGAAGCCAATGAACATGCTGCCCTTGTACCGTCGCAAAGCGAAAAACCAAATTCGTCATGCGTGTCACCCGAAATTGACCGGCCGTGCACAGGCTTGGTCAAGATTGGAGGGGGGAAATGCCGTCACCTCTTTTCCTATCATTGTATGACAGTAACGGACTTGACCGGCATCAGCCTCAGGCATCGGCTGAGTGAATTTGTGGGGGTTTTGCCTACTTCTTCAAGACGGCGCGCATGTCATCCAGAGAAACCCTAGTTTCCGGCTGGAGCTTGACTTTGGGCTTGGGCTTGAAGGCATGCCCATAGACCACCTCGAAGGTCAAGCTTAGCCGCCCGTCCGTGGAACGGCTGCCCAAGCGACTGCTTATCCGCTCCAGCAGATCCCGCCTCCAGGATCTGGAACGCATCCCCTGAAACCGTGCCACATGGAGATTACGCCCCAAACCGCGCAACTCGTCCAGCAACTTTTCAGACGTGGAGTAACTCAGTGTTATCCGCTCCATGTCCATGACGGGCTCGGCAAAGCCGGCATGCACCAGCATGTCACCCCAATCATGCATATCGGTGAACTGGTGGTGAGGTTGTGGCCAACCGGCATCAGCGTAAACGTCCCGAATTTCACGCAAAGTATCCGGCCCGAGGCAAGAGAACATGGCAAAACCATCTACTGCCAAAGCCTGGTGCCACTGATTTATTAGTGCTTGGGGGTCTGCGGCCATGTGTAAAGCCATATTGGCCCACAGCATCTGCACCGGTTCGGTGGGCAGCCCGAACTGAACAGCCCCACGCCCCCAGCGCGCAGGACTCCACCAAGCAGGCGACAAGGCATTGCGGCTCACGGCCAAGCCCGAAGGCGATTCTTCATGAACATAAGCCTTGGCTTGCGGGTAGCGCTTCTGGACCAATGCATGCGCTTCCAGGCCGCCCCTGGCGGGCGTCCAATCCAGCCATGCGGACGGCTTTTGCACGATCCATTGCAGGCGGTCCTCCATGCGACGCGCCACCTCCTCGTGCAACCAGGGCGACTGGGTGGCTGGCACGCGGGCCCAGCGGGCCGCGGCAACGGGATCGATGGTGGGAGGCTTGTGGGTGGTCATGGGCCGGGGAAAAGCAAAGCTGGGCGAGTATATTGGGCGGATGTTCAGCGCATGGGCTCGAGGGTTAAGCCGCGCAGTGCCCAGCACCTGCGCCGTCTGTCATGCGTGGCCCGCGCAAGCGGTTTGCGAGGATTGCATACAGGCATTTGGTCAACCGGTCCACCGTTGCCCGACTTGCGCATTAGCCCTTCCGGACGCCCTCCGTCAATGTCGCGCGTGCACCCACGCGCCACCACCATGGGACAGAGCCCTGGCTGCCGTGGACTATGCCTACCCGTGGGACCGGCTGATCGCTCAATTCAAGTTTCAGGAGAACCCCGCTTGGGCGGGCCATTTCGCCACACTCATGCGCAGCGCGCCTTGGGTAGAACCGGCGCTGGAAGCGGCAGACTTTGTTATCCCCATGCCGCTGGCCAGAGAACGCCTGCTGCAAAGAGGCTTTAACCAATCCGCCTTGCTGGCGCGTCACCTCAACCCTGACAAAACACTGGAACAAGTGCTTCTGCGCGTTATCAATACGCCCGCACAAAGTGCCCTGGACCGCAAAGACCGCCAAGACAATGTGCGACATGCTTTTGCCATGGAACCCCTGCGCCAGGGCGCTGTGTCGGATAAGCGCATCGTGCTGGTCGATGACGTGATGACGAGCGGCGCCTCCATGAGCGCAGCTGCAGCTACCCTGCGGCACGCAGGCGCAGCGCACATCACCGCCCTGGTGTTCGCCCGCACCGGCATGGACACTGCCACTGCGTAGACAATCGCGGTATGTTTCAAATAGTTTTGGTTGAGCCCGAAATCCCCCCCAATACGGGCAACGTGATCCGCCTGGCGGCCAATACCGGCTGTCGTTTGCATTTGGTGGAACCTCTGGGTTTCTCCATGGACGACAAGCACATGCGCCGCGCCGGGCTGGATTACCACGAGTACGCCGAGCTCAAGCGCCACGCCAGTTGGCAGCATTTTCTGGACGCAGAACGTCCGGCGCCTGGACGCCTGTTCACTCTTACGACCCGCGGAACCCGCAGCCCGTTTGAGGTGGCGTTTCAGCCCGGGGATTGGCTGGTGTTCGGCTCGGAAACCAAGGGCATTTCTGACTTTGTGCGCGCATCCTTCAGCCCGGAACGTAGTCTACGCCTGCCCATGCGGCCGGATCAGCGCAGCCTGAACCTCTCGAACGCAGTGGCTGTCACGGTGTTTGAAGCATGGCGGCAGAACGGCTTCGGCGCCTGAAGGACCTCGAATCGGCCCTATTCAGGGGTATTGCCGCACCAAGGCTTCAGCCACACACGCAGGTTTGGCGGCTCCCTCTCGCTCAATGGTGACTTCCCAAGCCTGCTGTAAGCCACCGTTGTCGACCGGTAGCACCTCCAGCAACTTGAGATGCGCGCGCAAACGGCTGTTGACCGGCACCGGCGAGATGAAGCGGACTTTGTTCAGGCCGTAATTCACTCCCATCCGCACATTGAGCACCTGCATGCTGGTTTCCATAAACCGCGGAATCAGCGACAGCGTGAGAAAACCATGGGCAATCGGTGTGCCGAAGGGGCCTTGGGCTGCACGCTCCGGATCGACGTGAATCCACTGGTGATCACCGGTTGCCTGCGCAAATTGGTTGATCTGCTCCTGGCTGATGGTCAGCCATTCGCTCACCGCCACTGTAGATCCGACGTGGGCGGACAACTCCGCCAGATTGTTGAATGTTTTCATGCCGCCACTCTAGCCAGCCAGCACCTGCCCCCTTGTTGCCACGGTGACAGGTGACAGGCGTTCACGCATCCAACCACTGGCAGATCGGTTCCCACTGCTGCAAATCCCGCTCCACCTTGCTTGGAGCCACATCAAAAATGGTCAGCCCTCGTGCAATAGTCTGGATGTAGTTTTGCGTGTCCCGCACAAACCCCAGCACTGGCAGGTCCA
>RFQA01000147.1 GCA_009925925.1 Betaproteobacteria bacterium | reverse complement strand
AGCCTGAAGGAAGGCCTGACCGTCTTCCGCGACCAGGAATTCAGCATTGACATGGCCGGCAGCGAAAGCGCCCGCGCCGTGAAGCGCATCGAGGATGTGCGACAGCTGCGCCAGTTGCAGTTCCCGGAAGACGCCGGCCCGATGGCGCACCCGGTGCGCCCCGACAGCTACCAGCAGATCAACAATTTCTACACCGCCACCGTCTACGAAAAAGGCGCCGAGGTCGTGCGCATGATGCAGACGCTCACCAGTCGCAAAGGCTTTGAGCGCGGCATGAAGCTGTATTTCGAGCGCTTTGACGGCCAGGCCGTGACCTGCGACGACTTCGCGCAATCCATCGCCGAAGCCAACCCGCACTCCCCCCTGGAAAAGCTGCTGCCCCAGTTCAAGCGCTGGTACAGCCAGGCCGGCACGCCCCGCGTAGCAGCCCGCGGCGAGTACGACGCTGCGGCCCAGACCTACACCCTGCACTTCAGCCAGAGCTGCGCAGCCACGCCGGGCCAGCCGGTCAAAGAGCCCTTGGTCATTCCGGTGAGCCTGGGTCTGGTGGGTGCTGCCAGCGGCGCTGCCCTGCCCTTGACGCTGGACGGTCAACCCGTGGGCGACAGCCACTTGTTTGTGCTGACTGAAGCCAGCCAGAGCATCACCTTCCAGAACGTGGCGGAAGAGCCTGTGCCCTCCATCCTGCGGGGCTTCTCGGCGCCTGTGGTGCTGGACATTGACTACACCGACGCCCAGTTGCTGGCCCTGCTGGCCAATGATCCAGACCCGTTCAACCGCTGGGAAGCCGGTCAACGCCTGGCCCTGCGAAGCGCTATCAATTCAATAGCTTCTCCCGCAGATTCCACAGGCGCCAAGCCGCTGAATGATGCTTACATTGACGCCATGCGTGCCGTGCTGCGTCACCCCACGCTGGATGCTGCGTTCAAGGAACTGGTGCTGACCCTGCCTTCCGAGACTTACATCGCCGAGCAGCTGGACGTGGTGGACCCCCAGCGCATTCACGCGGTGCGCGAAACCATGCGCCTGCAGCTGGCCACCGCCCTGCATGGCGACTGGGAATGGGCCTTTGCCGTGCACGAGAACAATGGCGGCTACCGCCCCGACCCCGTCTCCAGCGGCCGCCGTGCGCTGGCAGGGATGGCGCTCAACTTCCTGTGCCTCGCAGCCACGCAGAGTGGCGACGAGATCTGGCCCGGCAAGACGCTGCAGCGCTTCAAGGACGCCGGCAACATGACCGACCGCTTCAACGCCCTGCAAGCCTTGGTGAACAGTGGCCACGCACTGGCTGCCAACGCACTCGCACGATTCCACGCCTTGTTCAAGGACGAAGCCCTGGTGCTGGACAAATGGTTTGCGCTGCAAGCAGGCACCAGCGACCGCGGTGGCCAGGTGCTGCCCGCTGTGCGCCAGCTGCTGGCCCACCCGGACTTCAACCTCAAGAACCCCAACCGCGCGCGCAGCGTGATCTTCAGCTTCTGCAGTGCCAACCCCGGTGGCTTCCACCGCGCAGATGCGGCCGGCTATGTGTTCTGGGCCGACCGTGTGATCGAGCTCGACGCCATCAACCCGCAGGTCGCCGCCCGCCTGGCGCGCGCGCTGGACCGCTGGAAGAAACTGGCCGAGCCCTACCGCAGTGCCGCGCGTGAAGCGCTGGCCCGCGTGGCTGCCAAGACCGACTTGAGCAACGACGTGCGCGAAGTCGTAGACCGCGCGCTGGCTGACTGATTTTCAAAAACTTAGGGACTACACATGACACAACGCATTTCGCTCACGCGCTATCTGATTGAGAAACAGCGCGGCAGCCAGGACGCGGGCGGCCAGGGCACCATTCCGCCCCAGTTGCGACTGCTGCTGGAGGTGGTGGCACGTGCTTGCAAAAGCATCAGCCTGGCTGTGACCAAGGGCGCCCTGGGCGGCGTACTGGGCGCAGCGGAGAGCGAAAACGTACAAGGCGAAATCCAGAAGAAGCTGGACATCATTGCCAATGAAGTGCTGATCGAAGCCAATGAATGGGGCGGACACCTGGCGGCCATGGCCAGCGAGGAAATGGAAGGCATTTACACCGTGCCCAACCGCTACCCGCAGGGTGAATACCTGTTGATGTTCGACCCGCTGGATGGATCAAGCAACATCGACGTGAACGTGAGCATCGGTACCATTTTCAGCGTGCTGCTCAAAGAGCCTGAAGGCCCGGCCGTAAGCGAGCAAGACTTCCTGCAGGCCGGCACACGCCAGGTTGCCGCCGGTTACTGCATTTACGGCCCCCAGACCACGCTGGCCCTCACCGTGGGTGAAGGTGTTGCCATGTTCACCCTGGACCGGGAGCAAGGCTCTTTTGTGCTGACCCAGGAAAACGTGCGCGTGCCGGAAGACACCCAGGAATTCGCCGTCAACATGAGCAATATGCGCCACTGGGCTCCCCCGGTGAAGCGCTACATCGATGAATGCCTGGAGGGCAAAGAAGGCCCGCGCGGCAAAGACTTCAACATGCGCTGGATTGCCAGCATGGTGGCGGATGTGCACCGCATCCTGACCCGTGGCGGTGTCTTCATGTACCCTTGGGACAAGCGCGAACCCGGCAAGCCCGGCAAGCTGCGCCTCATGTACGAAGCCAACCCCATGGGCTGGCTGATCGAGCAGGCCGGCGGCGCAGCCTCCACCGGCACCGAGCGCATTCTAGACATCCAGCCCACCCAACTGCACCAGCGCGTGAGCGTGGTGCTGGGCTCGAAAAACGAGGTGGAACGTGTGGTGCGTTACCACGCCGAGCACACAGCGTAAAGATGGCCGCCCGAGATAATTACGGGCTGTTTTGGCCGGTGTAGCTCAGTCGCTAGAGCAGCTCATTCGTAATGAGAAGGTCGGGTGTTCGATTCATCTCTCCGGCACCAAGAAATCAGAGCCTCTTGTGTCATGACAAGAGGCTTTTTCTTTGGCCGCAGCATGTTTATGCTCCTTTTTCCCAATAATCGGAATAGAAATTCACCGAAGAGGTTCTATCAGATAACAACGGAAATCTTTATGCGCTACCAATAGCGGGAGAATTTTGACTTTTGCGCATCCCCGAAAGTCACGCTCCGCCATGTGTCAGCTGCTCAGCATGAATTGCAACAACACTGCATCCATTCAGTTTTCGTTTACCGGATTTTCAGAGCGCGGCGGGCTCACCTCAGACCATGTGGATGGCTGGGGCATTGCGTTTTACGAGCCCACCGGTAGCCGGCTGTTTATCGACGACAAGCCGGCCTATGAATCCCCCTTGGCGCGGTTCGTGAAGGGCTACGAAATCAAAAGCAAAACCGTGGTCGCCCACATCCGCAAGGCAACCCAGGGCGAGGTGGGCCTGGCGAATTGCCACCCTTTCCAGCGCGAGTGGTTGGGGCAGACCTGGTTTTTTGCCAACAACGGCGATCTGCGCAACTACTACCCCGAGCTGAGCGGCCCTTACTTCCCCATCGGTAGCACCGACAGTGAGCGTGCCTTCTGCTACCTGATGCAGGTACTGTCACGGGCGTTCAAGGATTGCGTGCGCCCTCCGGCTTGGACGGAGGTTGCCGAAGTGTTGTTTGAGGCCATAGCGCCCATCACCCGGCATGGCAACTTCAACTTCACCCTGACCAACGGCGACGCCCTTTTTGTACATTGCTCCAGTTCGCTGTACGAGGTGAACCGGCAACACCCCTTCCCCAAAGCCCGGCTGGTGGACGTAGATGTGGAGATGGACCTCAGCGCAGTGAACGGCACCAACGACCGCATGGTGGTGGTTGCTACTGAGCCGCTCACAGTGGATGAGCCTTGGACAGCACTCCAAACCGGAGAGCTCCGGGTCTACGTGGGCGGCGAGCTGGCCCACGCACGCGTGAACCCCGGGGTGGAACGCTTTCCGGTGCCCACTGTGTCTGTAGGGCGACGCCCTTCGCTGTAGCTTGCCGACTAGCCTCCTTTGAATTTGCAATTATTTAATTAAAACAATAAAATCATTAAATAACATTTCATCTAGCAGGTGTGCCATGAATATCTCTGCAGACGCAAGCAAAACCCTAAGCGCGAGCGGCCTGTGGCACGCCATCTTGGCGTTTCCCCGATGGCTAACAGCTCCCACCGTTCTGGCGGAATGGACGATTGAGCCGCGCTGGCATCTGGCACTCAAGCACGTACGCATGCTGTTGATCCTGGCAGCCTATTCGCTAGCCTGGTATTGGTTTGGCAGTTATGCAAGCGCGTCGTCCACCGCTCCTTCCGGGCCCGTTGGATTTGCTGCCGCGGACGCGGCGCAAATGACGCCCGGGAAGGTGAGCCTGACCGGACAAGGGGGCGAAACGCCCTCTGCTGACAGGGTGCTGAATGCCTTGCCCCCGGAAGACACGGCAGGCCTGCGTATCGACAGTTTCCGGATTGGCGCAGTCTCGGGCTATCCCAACCGCTTGCGCTACGAACTGGGCCTGAGCAACAAAGGCCGCAAGCTGGTGGGCACATTGCAGTTCATGGTGGTGGGAGAACAAAACGGCGAGCTGCGCGAATTGCCGTTGGACCAACCTCCCGCCTTGGCCGAGGCCAAACCCAAAGTGGAAGTGTCCCGCCTGCTGAACACCCGTGGTTACCTGGATCTTCCAGAGGGCTATGTGGTGCACAAGGTGGTCGTGCAAGTCGTGGAAGGCAGCAGCCCCCGCGTGGCCCAAAGCGCCCCCATGTGGCCGACCTGAGGCAGATATTTTTGCTATTTATTTGATAGCTACTTGCGCATATTTAGCGCGCGTTAGAACAGGTTTTTTTGCTCAACCCCGTGCTGCAGGAAGGTCAGCCGGACCACGGTGGGCATGCCATCAAAACGGGTGACCTGCAGCAACGCGC
This sequence comes from Betaproteobacteria bacterium, assembly GCA_009925925.1. Taxonomy (GTDB): domain Bacteria; phylum Pseudomonadota; class Gammaproteobacteria; order Burkholderiales; family Burkholderiaceae_C; genus Allorhodoferax. The sequence continues at coordinate 3,941 of RFQA01000147.1, read as the reverse complement.
CATTGCGCCGTGCAGCCAGTTGGCCGATCGCAAGACCCAGACCCATGCCCTGCTGCTCATGCACTTCGCGGTCCGCTTGCGAGAGTGCGCCGATCTGCGCCATGAACTTCTCGGGCATGGCCACACCGAGGTTGGCGATTTCGAGCTGATAAGCCTCGTGGCCCAGAGGCTTGCCCGTGATGCCGACCGGGCGACCCGGCTTGGAAAAACGCAGGGCATTTACCAGCAGCTCGGTCAAGATTTTGTGAAAGTCCGGCGACCAGCATTGCACATGCCCGAGCTCCAGGCGGGTTTGCACCGCATGCCCTGCGAAAACGCCGGGCACTGTTTCCGGCGGCACCTTGAGTACCGCTTGCACTTCGCTCGCAAAGGCCTGGCTGGCCAACACTTCCTGCACGGCAGAGGCAATGTCGAGCCGGTGCGAGGGGCTGCCGGCATCGGCATGGCTTTGGGCGGCGCTAAGTTCGGCCCAGTCCATCATGCGGCTGATAGTGCGCGCCAGCGCCTTGGCGCTGCGGTGCACGTCTTCCAGCATGCCCTGCACCCGCTCGGGCGAGTAGCGGTCACGCCGGGTCAACAATAGTTCTGAAGCCCCCAAAATGCTGACCATGGGCGTGCGCAGTTCATGCGGAATGGTGGCCAGTACCGCAGAGCGCAGCTGCTCCTGGGCACGGTCTGCATCCGCCTTGTAGCGGCTTGCTTTTTCGAGCAAAGAGGTGACTGCGGAGAGCAACTCCGCCTGCGTCCAAGGCTTGGTGAGGTAGTCATCTGCGCCCGCAGCCATGGCGCGGCGCACGCTGACGCGGTCGTTGTCGGAGGTGAGCATGAGCACCGGCGTAGTCCCCAGCGCTTCGCTGCTCCGGGCCTCTCGCACCAGGTCCCAACCATCCAGCACCGGCATGTGAATGTCACACAAAATCACATCCGGCTGCTCGCGCAAAGCGGTGTCCAGCCCTTCACGACCGTCACCCGCCTCCAACACGACGAAGCCCTCGCGACGCAGCACACTGGCAGTCAGTTGGCGTACAGAAACACTGTCGTCCACCACCAGAATTGTGGGCACACGCGCACCCGCCAGAACCGCACTCATAGCCACCCCGCCTTCAGGAAGAAACAATCAGGCCCATGCGGGCACAGATGGCGTTGGTGGTGTTCCAGCATTCCCGCAGGCTTTCTGCGTGCTGCGCGCATTCGTCGGCGCTGAATCCATGGCCCTGCTTTTCGATGGTCAGTGCAAGGCGGGACAAGGCGGCCAGCCCCAGACTGGCGGTCACACCCTTGAAGGAGTGGCCGAGTTCGAGCAAGGCATCTGTGTTGTTTTGCTCCAGAGCCGCCTGTAGGTCCGCGTAGCAATGGGCATCGGTGCGCATGGCACCGTCCAGCAGCGACTGGTAGCCCTGCAAGGTCACGCCCACGCACAGCTCGCCGATCATGGCCATATTCAAGTGCTCTGCCACATCTCCGGGGCGGAAGCGCCGGCGCGGCTGGCGCGGTGCAGGTGCAGGCGCGGGCACAGGTTCCTCAGCCACAGGTGCAAAGACGGTGGGCGCTACATCCCCTTGCACGGGGGTGGCAGTGCCCGCGGCCTGAGGTGCTGGTGTTGCTGCAGGTGCAGCCGTGGCCGCAGGCTGCACTTTGGCAGCCGCCTTCGCTGCCGGCATAGCCAACGAGGCGCCACGCAGCCCGAAGCGACGGACCAGCAGTTTCTCCAGCTCGTGCACATTGACCGGCTTGGACAAAAAGCCGTCCATGCCGGCGGCATTCACCCGGTCCTTGGACTCTTCAAACACATCGGCTGTCAAAGCGATGATGGGCAGCTCGCCATACGGCGCTGGTAGTTGCCGGATCGCTTCTGTGGCTTGCAGGCCATCCACCTCCGGCATGTGCAAATCCATGAGCACCAGATCGGGCACTTCTTTCTGGATTTCCTGCAGGGCAATGCCACCGTGTTCGGCAAAGCGCACCGTGTGACCCATATTGGCCAACAATGCCGCCATGTACTTGCGATTTATCGCGTTGTCTTCAGCGACTACCAGATTCAAGCCCGGCGTTCCCGGCTCGCGTCGGGCGGTGATGGCGTCGGTGGTTTGTTCGCTAGGCGGGCTGCTCAGCGGCAGGCATAAGGTCGCGGTGAATACGCTGCCCTTGCCTTCCACGCTGCTGACTTCAATGTCGCCCCCCATGCGGCGCGCCAAGCTGCGGGAGATTTCCAGCCCCAGGCCGGTGCCACCATGGCGACGCGCACTGCTGGCGTTGCCCTGTTCAAAGCGCTGAAACAACTTGGCCAGTACATCGGCAGACATGCCCATGCCTTCGTCAGTGACACGGATTTTGAGGGTCACATCCTCCCCGGCTTGGGGCGCCTCGCCAGATGGAGAAAACACCTCCACCAGAACCGTGCCGTGCTCACTGAACTTGAGCGCGTTGGACACCAGATTCAGCATGATCTGCTTGACCCGGGTGCCATCAGCCAGCACCCAACGGGGCAGGTCTTTATCCGCCTTCACGCTCAAGACCAGGCGCTTTTCGAGTGCCACCGGACGCATCAAGGCCTGCACGTCGCTTACCAGTGAGGGCAAGTGCACGCTCTCGGGTTTGAGCGTCATTTTTCCGGCCTCCAGGGCGGAGGCGTCCAGAATGTCGTTCAGCAAACTCAAGAGGTGCTTGGCAGAGCGGTTGGCAGTCTGGATGTAGTCATCTTGTTGGGCATTGACCGGTGTGGCCTCCAACAGGCTCAGCATGCCCAGCATGCCGTTGAGCGGTGTGCGCAGCTCGTGGCTCATATTGGCCAGGAACTGGGATTTGCCGGCATTGGCGGCATCCGCTTTTTCATTGGCCACACGCATCTGCTCATGCAGGCGCTCCAAGCGCTGACGCTCCCGTTCCACCCGACCTTGGCGTACCCCGATCACGGCGGCAGACACCAGCAACAAGACCAACAAGCCGGACATCAAGCGCAGCTTGGCAACCGCACTCTCCACGCTGCGTACGAGCGCATCCTCCTGTTGGTTGCTCATCATCACGGATGAGCGCATGGTGAGCGCATTCATGGCAGGCGCCAGTGCCTTCAGTTGCTTGGCCAGCGTGGTCCAGGCTTCTGAGCCTTGGTTCTGCTGGCTGATGGCGGCATCTGCTTGTTCCAGAACCCGCTGTAACCGGGCTCTTGCGTCCACAAATACTTCGGTATTGCGGAAGTCTGCCGCTGCCAGCGACTTGTCTACTACCTCCACACGACTCATGAGGAGATCCAGAGCCATAGCCAGCGCGTTGACATCAGACACCCCACCATCATGGGCTGCGATGTCTACCTGGTTCGCAAACCGCAGGTATTCACGCTCGAGCTGGAAAACAGAAGGTACAAACGATTCTGTGAACTCCTCTTGCCGCTTACGCGCATCGCGGAGTTCATGGCTGGCCTGCAATATGAGGAAGCCCACGATCGCAACCGACAGCACCGTCGCCAGCAAAAGCCAGAAACGCCTGAGATGCATGGTGGTGGGCTTGAGCACGGGGGCTCCTTCCTTTAGGGCAGGCTTGGCGCCATTTACTCGACCGTCAGAGACTTGAGTTGCCAGGCCGAGCGCTCATAGTAGGTCGCGGAGCGCAGTTCTGCCTTGCTATCAAACGGGTACACGATAAACAAGGGGCCCTTGGTACGCACAGGGATCAACTCGCCGTTCATCTTGTAGGCCACGATCACATCGAACTTGTTGGCATCGTCAGTGGGAATGGCGGTCTGGTAGTCATTCAGTGCCGCAGCCTTCAGGGTGGTGCCGCTGGCCTTGGCTGCAGCCAGAACATCACGCAGCAGGGGGCCCTGGAAAGCGATGGGCTTTTTGTCCCAAGGGGTCTGGGCGCTGAATTTCTGCTGGGGCAGCTTCTCAATCATGGCGAGATCGAAGACCGCAGCATCAGGCGAATTTTTTTCCCCGACTTTGCCG
>RFQA01000146.1 GCA_009925925.1 Betaproteobacteria bacterium | reverse complement strand
TCGTTGTGTTGGTAGTCGCCGGCAATGACCAAGCGCTGGAGTGGCTCAATGCCCCGCAAGCGGTCGCTGCTTTGGCAGCTCCGTATTTGCAGTGGTTTGCTCCGGCATTACTGCTGGATGCCTACAACCTGAGCATGGCCGCGGTATTGCGCGCCCACCTGTTCGCAAAGGATTCCTTGCGCATCATGGTGGCCATGCATGCCACCCACTTGGGTCTGGCATTTCTGATCATGCGGGGCTGGGGCGAGTGGGACGGGATGGGCCTGGAGGGTTATGCCATCGCCATGTTGATCAGCCGCGCATTGGGTCTGGTGTTGCACTTGTGGTTCTGGCGGGTACGCATGCAACTGATCCCCGGGCTGCGGGATTGGTGGACCTTTTCGTGGAAGGACTTGGCCCCTGTGCTGCGTGTTGGCCTACCCGGTGCGGGGGTCGAGATGACCTACCGTGCCGCCTTCATGGTGTCGGTGGCTGCTACCGCGCGTTTGGGCGTAACGGCACTGGCTACCCACTCCTATACCTTGCAGCTGCTGAAATACGTGTTGCTCACGAGCATGGCCATCGGCTGGGCATGCGAAATCATGGTCGGGCGCTTGATAGGGGCGGGCGATTTGCGTGAGGCCAATCGACTGGTACGCAAAGCCGTGCGCAATGGCTTGCTGGCATCCGGCTCACTGGCTTTGCTGGCGGCGCTAGGCGCTCCCTGGTTGATGCGGGCTTTTACCAAGGACGCGGCTGTCATTGAAGCGGCACAGACTTTGCTTTGGATCTCGTTGCTGTTGGAAACCGGCCGCGTATTCAACCTGATTTTGAATGGTGCCCTGCGTGCCACTGGCGACGCCATCTTTCCCGCGGCGTCCAGTGTGGCGTCGCTGGTGTTGGTGCTTGGTGTGGGCTCGTTCTGGTTGGGGCGTCTGTTTGGATTGCCCGGCATCTGGCTGGCTTACGCGATTGACGAGTGGATCCGCGGGCTGTTGCTGTTGGCCCGCTGGGTGTGGCGCGGCTGGCTGCCCAATGCCCGGGACAGCCGCCGACGCCTGCGAGCCGACGGGTCTTAGCCGAAGGCCAGGGGCAACACCCCGCTTGCATCGGTTTGCAAGGTGAATACGCTGCCGGAGAGCGGGTATTCAGCCAGGACCGCATCGCTCAGGCCCACGCGTGCCGAGGTAACCAACATGGTCTTCAAGTCATCGCCGCCGAAGCTGATGCTGGTGATCTGAGTGGCCGGCATCGCAATGGTTTGCAAACATTCACCCGCCGGTGTGCAACGGCGTATGCAAGCGCCGCCCCAGAATGCAATCCACACGTTCCCGGCGGCATCCAACGTCATGCCGTCCGGAGTGCCTTCCTTGTCGGTGAATACGCGCCACACCGTTTTCTCGGTGAGATTCCCTTGCGCATCCATGCGATAGCGATACACCGTGTTCAGGAAGCTGTCGGTGTGCAACATCCAAGAAGCATCCGCTGCAATGGCGGGTCCGTTGGCGATGTAGATGTCTTTTTCCACGATGTCGCAACTGCCATCCGCATTGAGTCGCGCCAGCTGCCCTTTGCGGCGGCCGGGGTCGTCGTTGTCCATGGAGCCGGCCCAGATGCGGCCGTGGGCATCCGCTTTGGCGTCGTTCAGCCGCACCGAGGGTTGACCTGCATGGGGTTGAGCCACCGGTTCCCAGCGCACCTCAGGCTCCAGCCAAAGCCGCACGATGCCGCTCTGAAAACCAGCCATGAAGCCATCACCGTCTTTGCGGGGAATCAGCCAGCCCACGCGCTCAGGCATCTTCCAGCTCTGACGCAGTTCAGTGGAAGGCGTCCAAGCGTGGACCGCACATCCATGGATGTCCACAAAGAAAAACCGCTTGCTGGGTGCGTGCCACAAAGGGCCTTCGCCCAGCAGCAAGTCTGCCGGCCAAGCGGGGGTAGGGGGCGTATGCATCAGGTCCATCCCGCGTCCACCACAAAGTCTTGCGCAGTCACCATGCCGCTGTCTGCCGCCGACAAAAACAGCGCCATGTTGGCGACGTCCGCGCCAAGGATGCGCCCCGGCAGGCAGTGGTTCTCTTTCATGGCGCGTTCGCCGGCTTCGTCCACCCACATGGCCAGCTGCTTGTCCGTCATGATCCAACCCGGTGTGAGTGTGTTCACGCGGATGTTGAACTCACCCAGCTCGCGCGCCAGGCTGCGGGTCAGCCCCACCGTGGCAGATTTGCAGGTGGCGTATACAGGGTAGCCCTTGCCCTTGATCTTCCAGCTGGTGGAGCCCAGGTTCACGATGGCACCGCCGCCTGAGCGCTTCATGCCTTCGACCACGGCCTGTGCTGCAAAGAAGTGCGGCCGCAGGTTGATAGAGACTCGCCAATCGAAATCGTCGGCCGTAACCTCTGCGAGCTCATGACGCTGGTCATTCGCCACGTTGTTTACCAGAATCGTGATATCGCCAAAGCGCGCTGCCGCCGTGGCAATGGCCGCTTTTAAAGCATCCACGTCTGCCGCATCACTCTGCAAAAACAGGGGTTCGGGTCCGAGCGCTTTGGCTGCATCAATGACTTGTTGGGCAGCCTCAGCATTGCGACCGGTAAAGGCGACCTGGGCGCCCTGGCGAGCAAAGGCGATCACGATGTCGCCGCCGATGCCGGAGCTGCCACCGGTCACGAAGACGCTGCGTCCTTTCAGGCTGGGGTACTGCGCGAAGTGGGAGAGGGATTCCGGCTTCATAGGCTTCCAAAGGGTTGAAAATACGCGATTGTAGGCATATTCATCATACAAATAAACCGCTAATGAGGGCGTTATCTGTCCGGCTGGATGGTGGCGCGGATCAGGCTGCGGGTATCGGACAGCATGCCCGCCATGCGGTGCAGTGCGTTCTGCGGCTCCTGCAGGCGGATGGCGTCGAACACTTTCTGGTGGTCCGGCAAAGCTTGTTTGAAGTTGTCCGAGGTGCGTGCCGTCACGCCCAACAAAGACTCCAGCGCACTGCCGATGATGGCGGCCAAAGGCATCAGCAGCGGGTTGTTGGTGGCTTTGAGAACCGCGGTGTGGAACTCCAGGTCCGCCTGTACCCACTGGGCGATAGTGCTTGCCGTTTCCATGGTGCGAAGCGCTTGCGCAATGGCTTCCAGCTGCTCCGGGCTGCGGCTGGTGGCTGCGAGCGCTGCCGCTGAGGGCTCAATGATTTCGCGCAGTTCTGTGAGGTGGCGCAAAAAATCGGCATCCACGCCCGTAGCGCAGCGCCAGGCCAGAATGTCCGGGTCCAGCAAATTCCATTGGTCTTTGGTGCGCACGCGCGTGCCGATGCGCGGTCGGGCTTCCAGCAGTCCCTTCGCCGCGAGCACCTTCACCGCCTCGCGCAATGCGGTGCGGCTGACGGCGAGCTCCTGGCACAACAGTTCTTCGTTGGGCAGCACTTTGTCCGCAGGGTAATGCCCGCCGACGACACGACGCCCCAGTTCCTGAACGACCTGTCCATGGAGCTTTCTGCCGGTGTAGGTAGTGTGGGGCGCTGCAAATGTCCTGTTCATGGTGGCGAGAGTATGCGCTGGAAACCCTGCCAATCATCATATGTTTAAATCGGGGCACTCAACACAGGCCGAATTCCTTATGTCTTTGAAACCTTCTGCTTCCATTGTCGGTGTGGATTGGGGTACCACCCACCGCCGCGCTTATGCCATTAGCCCATCCGGCGAATGCCTGAGCGACATGAGCGACAGCGATGGCGCCATGGCGTGCAAAGGCCGCTTTCCGCAGGCATTGGTTGCTGCGATTAATCAACTCAACACCACGCCTACACTGGTGGTTGCCTCGGGCATGGTGGGCAGTGCACTGGGCTGGCACGAAGTGCCGTATGTGGATGCCTCGGTACCGCTGCATGTGCTGGCGGAACACGCGTTTCGCGTGCCGGATGCGCCCGCAACGGCTCCCGTGTTGCTTTTGCCGGGCTATTGCATCCGCAACTCGGCGGGCGTGCCGGACGTGATGCGCGGGGAGGAAACGCAACTTCTGGGCGCGTGGGCCATGGGGCACACATCGGGTTGGTTTGTGCTGCCCGGCACCCACAGCAAATGGGTGCTGCTGCAAGACGGCGTGGTACGCAAACTGCGCACTTATATGACGGGCGAACTCTATGACTTGTTGCGCAAACAGGGCACGCTGGCCGCTGCAGCCGGCGGACAGGCAGAGTGGGACGACGCCGCGTTTGCAGCAGGTGTGGATGCGGCAGGTACCCATGCGCTGAGCCATGTCTTGTTCAGTGCCAGGGCGCGGGTGGTCAGCAAAGACATGCCGGCGCAGTCCACGGCGTCCTATCTGAGCGGCGTCCTGATCGGTACCGAGGTGAAGGATGTCCTCGGCGTGGACACGGGCGAAGTCCCTACCTTCCAGCTGATCGGGTCCCCCCAGCTCGCAGACCTGTACCAAAAAGCGGCTGCACGCTTGGACTGCCGCTTTGACATTCTTGACGCCCGCCAAGCCTTTCTCGCTGCGGTACAACACATTCATTCCCATTGGAGCGCTTGATGACTTCCGTTTTCTCTTTGTTGGCGCAAGCCCGCCAATTGCCCTTGATTGCCATCCTGCGGGGGCTCAAGCCTGAAGAGGCACTGGATATTGCACAGGCCTTGTATAAGGCTGGATTCCGCACTCTCGAAGTACCGCTGAATCGACCCGGTGCTATCGAATGTATAGCTGCTCTCGCAAGCGGCTTGCCGGCTGACGCCTTGGTTGGTGGTGGAACCATGCTCACGGTTGCCCATGTGGAAGCCGTGCATGCAGCGGGTGGCCGCTTGATGGTTTCGCCCAATTGCGAACCGGCTGTAATCCGCCGCGCAGTGGAGTTGGGCATGCTGGCAGCCCCTGGAGTGGCAACCCCCACCGAAGCCTTTGCTGCCTTGGCAGCCGGCGCGCACGCATTGAAGTTGTTCCCCGCAGAGTCGCTGGGGCATGGTGGCTTGAAGGCGCTCAAGTCTGTAGTACCGACCGGGACTGACCTCTGGCCAGTGGGCGGCATCACTCCCGAGAGTATGGGGCCTTGGGTCAAAGCCGGCGCCACAGGCTTCGGCATCGGCAGCCAGTTGTACGCACCGGGCGTCACTGCGGCGCAGGTTCACGAGCGTGCCAGCGCCTATGTGCAGGCCTGGCAAGCCACCAAGGCCTAGTCTTCGCTGGCAGATTGCTTGAGCAGCAGGGCCCGTTCGTACAGCGCGTTGCGCGGCTCGCCGGTAATGTCGGCGGCAAGTTTCACCGCCGATTTGAGGGGCAGTTGCTCCAGCAGCAAGCTCAGCACGCGGTCATCCGCCGTGCTGGCGGCCGCAGCCGCAGGGTGTATTACCAGCGCGAACTCGCCTCGCAAGCGGTTGGCATCTGCTGCCAGCCAGGCGCTGAACCCAATCGCATCGACAGTGGCCACCTCTTCAAACTGCTTGGTCAGTTCCCGGCCCACCGTGACTTTGCGTGCGCCCAGGGGTGCAAGCGCTTTGGCCAGCGCCTCCAGCCGGTGCGGCGCCTCGAGCAAGACCACCGCGTCGGGTTGCGCAGCTATCGCCACCACCTCGTTCGCGCGCTCGGTGGCCTTGGAAGACAGAAAGCCCCGGAAGACAAAACCGCCATGGCCCTCGCCCGCAGCGACCAGACCGGCTACGGAAATAGCCGTCACCACGCTGCTCGCCCCCGGCAGGGGAATAGCGCGCAAACCATGCGAGCGCACTTGCGCCACCAGCCGTGCGCCGGGGTCACTCACGCCGGGTGTGCCGGCGTCGCTCACATAGGCCACGCGTTGGCCTTCCCGCAGGCGGGCGATCACCGTCTGCGCGGCTTCGGTTTCGTTGTGCTGGTGCACAGCCAGCAGGCCTGAGCCCGCTTTGTCGATGCCATAGGCGCGCAGCATCTGTTGCGTATGGCGGGTGTCTTCGCAGGCGATGCAATCGGCAAGTCCCAGCACGTGCAGGGCACGCAGGGTGATGTCTGCCAGATTACCGATGGGCGTGGCGACCACATAGAGGCAGCCTTGCGGATAATGCTGCTCACCGGCCGCATCCTTGGCGGCTTGGATGGCTGAAGAAAAAGACGCACTCATATGGGCTTACTTCCATCACGACCGGCCCGGGACACCACCAAACAGGTTGGTGATGCGGCAGAAGAGCAGGCCTTGGGTTTTTTGCAAGCCAAAGGGCTGCAATTCGTTGCGCGCAATTATCGGACGCCCGGCCGGGGTGGCGGAGAAATCGACCTCATCCTTCGCGACAAGGACGGAACCCTGGTTTTTGTGGAGGTGCGCAAGCGCAATCGCACTGACCACGGCGGAGCTGCTGCCAGCATAGGGCATGTGAAGCAGCGGCGCATCATCTTCGCCGCCAGGCACTACTTGTTGACCTTGCGCACCATGCCACCTTGCCGGTTTGACGTGGTGGTGATTGACGGTGATGCGGTGGAATGGCTGCGCGCGGCCTTTGACGCATCCTGATACAACCCTTAAGCGCGCTGTAACAAGGGCTTCTAGGGGGCACGGTATCATGCCGCCCATGCTGGAACAACGTATACAACAACACTTTATCGACAGCGCGGACCTCAAATACCAATCCGCGCAGGGCTTGAGCAAGTCCATCGCAGACGCAGTGCAAGCCATGCTGGCCTGCGTCACCAGTGGCGGCAAAGTGCTGGCCTGCGGTAACGGTGGATCGGCGGCAGACGCCCAACACTTTGCAGCAGAATTTGTGGGCCGCTTTGAGCGTGAACGCCCCGAGCTCGGCGCCATTGCACTGACTACCGACACCTCCATCATCACCGCGATTGCCAACGATTACGACTACAACGTGATCTTCTCCCGCCAGGTGCGCGCCTTGGGCGCGCCCGGTGATGTGTTGCTGGCCATCTCGACCAGTGGCAATTCGGCCAATGTGCTGGCGGCCATTGAAGCCGCGCACGAGCGCGAAATGGTGGTGGTCGGGCTGACCGGCAAAGGCGGCGGCAAGATGGCCCAAGTGCTTCGCGATACCGATGTGCACATTTGTGTGCCTCACGACCGCACGGCCCGTATTCAAGAAGTCCATATTTTGGCGCTGCACTGCATCTGTGACGCAGTCGACGCCCAACTCCTCGGTGAACAGGAACCCCAATCATGAAAAAAATCGTCTCCCGTATTGTTATCGGTACCTTGCTTGCATCCAGCTTGAGCGGCTGCTTCCCCCTGCTGGTGGGTGGCGCAGTAGTAGGTGGAAGCCTGGTCGCTACGGACCGCCGCACTTCCGGCAGTTTGGTGGAGGATGAAGGCATTGAATTGCGCGCCTCCAGCCGCATCCGCGAAAACCTGGGCGAGCGCGTGCACGTGAACGTGACCAGCTACAACCGCCAGGTACTGTTGACAGGCGAAGTGCCCAACCTGCAGGACAAGCAACTGGTGGAAAAAATTGTGTCCGGCGTGGACAACGTGCGCAACATCGTGAATGAGCTGGACGTCATGGGCAATTCCACCCTGACTCAGCGCTCTTCTGATTCGCTGGTAACAGGCCGCGCCAAAGCCGGTTTGGTGGATGCCAAAGACCTGTTTGCGAGTGCCTTCAAGCTGACCACCGAGCGTGGCACCGTGTATGTGATGGGCCGGGTCACCGCGCGTGAGGCCAAGCGTGCCACTGACATCATCAGCAACACCAGCGGCGTGCAGCGTGTGGTGCGGATTCTGGAAATCATTTCCGAAGAAGAGCTGGCCCGAACCCTGCCGCAGCAACCTCCCACCGAGCAGAAGAAGTAAAAAAGGCCCCTCGGGGCCTTTTTTGTTGGGGGTAACAACCGCCGTTTATTTGAGCCGCTTGATCAAGCTGCTGGTGTCCCAGCGGTTGCCGCCCATGAGTTGTACATCGGCATAGAACTGGTCGACCAGCGCCGTCACCGGCAGGCGGGCACCGTTGCGCTTGGCTTCGTCCAGCACCAACCCCAAGTCCTTGCGCATCCAGTCCACCGCAAAGCCGAAGTCAAACTTGTCGGCCACCATGGTCTTGCCGCGGTTGTCCAACTGCCAGCTTTGCGCCGCACCCTTGCCGATGACGTCCAACACCTGGTTCATATCCAGCCCGGCGCGTTGACCGAAAGCCACCGCTTCTGAGAGGCCCTGCACCAGCCCGGCAATGCATATCTGGTTCACCATTTTGGCCAGTTGGCCCGAGCCGCTGTCCCCCAAGAGCGTGAACGCCCGGGAAAAGGCCATGGCCACCGGCTTGACCGCTTCAAAGGCTGTGGCATCACCACCGCACATCACGGTGAGCATGCCGTTTTGTGCGCCCGCTTGTCCGCCGGACACCGGGGCGTCTATGAATTGCAGGCCCCGCGTTTGGGCTACCGCGCTCAGCTCGCGAGCCACGTCGGCAGAAGCGGTGGTGTGGTCCACAAAAATGGCGCCGGGCTTCATGCCCGCAAAGGCGCCATCTGCACCCAAGACTACGCTGCGCAAATCCGCGTCGTTGCCGACGCAGCAAAACACGATGTCGGCATTCTGGACTGCCTCACGCGGGATCGCTGCGTGCGAATGGGCGCCCAGTTGGCTGCTGGCGCCCGCGAATTCTTCGCACCATGCTATGGATTTGCTAGCGGTCCGGTTGTAGACAGCCACTTGGTGGCCCGCGCGGGCCAAATGCCCGGCCATGGGATAGCCCATGACCCCCAAGCCCAGAAAAGCAACTGAGTAGGCGGGAGAAGGTTCGTAGGTTTTGTCGTTGATGTTTGGCATGGCTTACATAATCGCGAAGTTCTCAGTGCCGGCCGACAGGTCTTGCGACTTGCCACGATGGCTGTTGAGCTTGATTTGGAGACGCAAGTCGTTGAGCGAGTCGGCGTTGCGCAGTGCGTCTTCGTAGGTAATGGCGTGGCCCT
>RFQA01000145.1 GCA_009925925.1 Betaproteobacteria bacterium | reverse complement strand
GCTACCTGCCCACCATGGAGATCGACGCGCAAACCTACAGCGTGCGCGCCGACGGCCAGCTGCTGACCTGCGAGCCGGCGCTCAAGCTACCCATGGCACAGCGCTACTTTTTGTTCTGATGGGAAGATGTGCTTACCGAGCTTCGGTATTCTCACGAAGCCACTGTGCAAAGGCCATTTCGTCGATGTTCCCCGACGCGACATCCAGCATGGTCATGGTCGCATCCAGTTGGGTGGCACGCAGACGCAAGCCGTTGGAATACAGGAACAAACCGACTGCCAAGAACGCAGCGCGTTTATTCCCATCTACAAAGGCGTGGTTTTTGGCCAACCCCACTGCGTATGGTGCGGCCAGCCGCGCAGCGTCGGGGGCCTCGTACAAGGCGAGGTTTACCGGCCGTGCAAGTGCAGGGTCCAGTAAACCTTCGTTGCGTAGGCCAGGAGCGCCGCCGTGCTCCGCCAGACTCTCTTCGTGCAACAGCAGCAAAACGCTACGGTTGACCCATTTCCAATCGCTCATTTCGCGAGCTGATGGAATGTGTCGCGGTATTCGCGCATGAACTCACGACCCATCTTCAACTGCGCTTCCATCTCTGGATCGTACGGCGACAGATTGACGCCATTCGCTGCTTCGGTTGCAAACAAGGTGTCGCCCTTCTCAACCTTGAGGCGGGCCAGCATTTCCTTGGGCAATATCACACCCACGGAATTTCCGATCTGGGTCAATTTGAGTGCAGTCATAGCAAACCCTTGAAGTTATAACGTTTGTTATATTATCCAATCAATCCGCACAATACAAGCCCCCATGCTCCAAGTCTCCAAATGCATCCCCCAAGGCCAAGGCCTGGCACCGGTCCTCGTCAAGCGCGCCGCCACCGTCGAGCTGGACTGGGACGTGCGTCAGAAAAGCCGTTTTGATGCCACCGACAGTCAAGGCCGCCAGATCGGCGTTTTTCTGCCCCGTGGCACCGTGGTGCGCGGTGGCGACGTCCTGGTGGCTGAAGACGGCTCGCTCATCGTCGCCAAAGCCGCGCCGCAAGCGGTGCTTAAGATCACCCACTGCGCCAACCACGGCACGCCCTTCGACCTGATCCGCGCCGCCTACCACTTGGGCAACCGGCATGTGCCTATCGAGCTGCAGCCCGACCACTTGAAGATTGAGCCTGACCACGTGCTGGCCGACATGCTGCGTGCGATGCATCTGATCGTGAATGCGGTGATTGAGGCCTTTGAGCCCGAGAACGGTGCCTACGCCACCGGTGGACACCACGGCGGCCATCACCACGGACACGATCACGATGATCATGGCCACGACCACGGGCATTCCCACTCCGGCCACAACCATGACCACGCGCCCAAGCATGCAGCTACCCTGCGCGGCATTCCCGTGGCAGTGCAAGCCAAACCGCATGTGCATGGCCCGGATTGCAACCATGGTCACGACCATGGCCACCATCACGGCGACCAGTAAACCCCAAACGCCATGCTCGACAGCAGCCTGATGCAGCTCATGTGGCTGGCCTCCCCGGCCTTGCCGATTGGCGGATTTTCGTACTCGGAATGCCTAGAAGCTGCCGTGGATACTGCGCGAGCCGCTACAGAAAGTGAAGCATCTGCCTGGCTGGTCGATCAACTGCACATGACGCTGGCCCGCTCCGAGCTGCCGGCGGTGGCACAGGCCATTGCCGCTTGGCGCGCGGACGACCAGCCCCGCATCGCCGAACTCAATGCCTGGGTGCTGCAGACCCGCGAAAGCGCCGAGCTGCGCGCGCAAACCGAGCAAATGGGCAAAAGCCTGCTGGAATGGTTGAAGAACCACACCACTGCCACGCCCGCACAAATCGCCCTGCTTGCAGCGCAGGAGCCCACCTACCCCATCGCGTTCGCGCTGGCCGCAAGCGCCACGCAAGCGCCTGTGCGCGAATGCCTACTGGCCTTTACCTTCGGCTGGGCCGAGAACATGATGCAAGCCGCCATCAAGGCCGTGCCGCTGGGCCAGAGTGCGGGGCAGCGCATCCTGTCCGCGCTGACCGCCGAGATTCCTTCCGCCGTCGATTACGCCCTGAGCGTGAGCGACGACACCCGCCAAGCCTTCAGCCCCATGCTGGCCATCCTGAGCAGCCAGCATGAGGTGCAGTATTCAAGGCTTTTCCGCTCCTAGCGCCCGTTCATATTGCGCGAGCAGCTCACTTTTTGATAGTAAACACCATGTCCGCACTTCACCACATCGCCAACCGCACCAAGACCCTGCCCCCTTTGCGCGTGGGCATAGGCGGCCCCGTAGGCTCCGGCAAAACCACCCTGCTGGAAATGCTGTGCAAGGCCATGCGCGACCAGTACGACCTGGTCGCCATCACCAACGACATCTACACCAAGGAAGATCAGCGCCTGCTCACCGTGAGCGGCGCCCTGCCCGCTGAACGCATCATGGGCGTGGAAACCGGTGGCTGCCCGCACACCGCCATTCGCGAAGACTGCTCCATCAACCTCGAAGCCATTGACCGCATGCTGGTGGACTTTCCCAACGCCGACATCGTGTTTGTGGAGAGCGGTGGCGATAACCTGGCTGCCACCTTCAGCCCTGAGCTCAGCGACCTGACCATTTATGTGATTGATGTTGCTGCCGGTGAGAAGATCCCCCGCAAAGGCGGCCCCGGCATCACCAAGAGCGATTTGTTCATCATCAACAAAACCGACCTGGCCCCCCACGTAGGCGCCAACCTCGACGTGATGCGCGCCGACACCGAGCGCATGCGCAACACCCCCAGGGGCATGAAGCCGTTTGCCATGACCAACCTCAAAGACCTGACCGGCCTGAAAGAGGTGATTGCGTTCATCGAAACCAAAGGCATGCTCAAGGCCGGCTAGAATACGCAGCTCTGGAAGCTTGGCCGAGCGGTTTAAGGCACCGGTCTTGAAAACCGGCGAGGGTTTATCCCCTCCGTGAGTTCGAATCTCACAGCTTCCGCCAAATACCTCCTTGGCGCAGTGCTCAGGCGTCACAACGCCGCTTCATGACCACCGACGCATCCCTCCCCCCACTCTCGGCGCTCTTCAAGCACCAGGCCTTCGTCCGTTACTGGTTCGCCCGCATTGCCGGCATCATGGGCAACCAGATGCTCATGGTGGCAGTCGCGTGGCATATGTACGACCTCACCTCGAGTGCCTGGGACCTCGGGCTGGTGGGGCTGTTTCAGTTTGTGCCAGCGCTCGTGATGACGCTACCCGCCGGGCATGTGGCCGACCGCTTGCACCGTGGCCGCATTTTTGCGGCGTGCATGGCCTTGCAGGCTGGCGTAGCGCTCACGCTGCTGAGCGCCACCATGGGAAACTTCGCGTCCCGCGAACTCATCCTGCTTATCTCCGTGGTTCTCGGGCTGGCCCGCGCCTTCCAGATGCCGGCCCAGCAAGCCCTGGTAGCGCTGCTGGTCCCGACTAACTTGCTCGGACGCGCGGTAGCACTCAGCTCCACCGGCATGGAAATCGCGGTCATCAGCGGGCCGGCGCTGGGCGGGCTGCTCTACGCGCTAGGGCCCACCAACGTGTACATCTGCTGCACAGCGCTGATGGTGCTGGCCACCGGCCTGATTCTGGCCGTGCACTACCAGCACAAGCCGTCCCAGTTGGCCGCCAGTTGGTCCAGCCTGTTTGCCGGCGTGCGCTTTGTGTGGGAACGCAAGCTACTGCTGGGCGCCAGTTCGCTGGACTTGTTTGCGGTGTTGCTGGGCGGCGCGACCGCCTTGCTGCCGATTTATGCGCGCGACATCCTGCACACCGGGCCTACGGGTCTGGGCTTTTTGCGCGCTGCGCCCGCAGTGGGCGCGCTCACCATGTCACTGGTGATCACCCGCTGGCCCTTGCGCCGACATGTGGGCAAGCGCCTGCTGAGCGCCGTGGCGGTGTTCGGGCTGGCCACCGTGCTGTTCGGCCTGTCCGAATCCTTCTGGTTGTCCCTGTTCGCCCTCACCGTGACCGGTGCGGCGGACTGCATCAGCGTGGTCACCCGCAATACCCTGGTTCAGCTGGAAACACCGGACGAGATGCGCGGGCGTGTCGCCGCTGTCAACTCCATCTTCATCGGCGCCTCCAACCAGTTGGGTGAATTCGAGTCCGGCGCCACGGCTGCCATGTGGGGCCCGGTGGGCTCGGTAGTGGTGGGCGGCATCGGCACCATGCTGGTGGCTGGCTTGTGGTTCAAGCTTTTCCCGGCTTTGGCTCACCGCGACCACATGGAGCCCCAAGGCAAGCGGTAAACGGCTGCCGAACGTTCAAGTCCACAGGTCCAGCGGCGGGTCGGCCACCACGGCCCGCAAAATGTCGGAGCGGGACACGAACCCCTGCACCGCACCCGCCTCCACCACCACCGGCAAACCGGGCAAGCCCGTATCCAACAGCACGCGCGCAAGCCGGCGGATGTCGGTATCAGCGGCCACGCTGGGCACCGGGGTCCACATCACGTCCTGCACGCTTTGCGCCAGAAAGGCGCGCCATACCAGCGCATGGGCATCCGCCCGTGGCAGATGCTCCGCACGGGTCAACTCCGCACGGGTGAGCAGCCCCACCAAAACACCCTCTGCAGACACCACGGGGGCCTGCGCAATGCCATGCTGGTTGAGCAGTGCCCAGGCTTGCTCGATGGTGGAGGTGTCTGGGACCGCCACCACCTCGTAGCTCATGATGTCGGCCACCCGGGTCAAGGGCTGGCGGGTCTGTGCAGGTTTGCTAACCTCGCCATAGGCCGCCAGTGCCGTCCGATGCGCGATGTCGGTGGCAGGCGCTTCATGGGCAGGAGCGTTCAGCACATCGGCAAAGCGCAGAGGGCTATGGTCCTGGGCATCCAGCCCCAGCGCTTCGATACGGCGGGTGCGTGCAGCGCGGCGTAGGCCGGCTACCTTACCCAACTCTTCGAGCGAGCCCCGGAATATCTGCCCTGCTGTACCGTAAACCGAAAACATGGCGTCCCCCTGCATGGCCGGGCGGGCCGCGGCGCAGCCCGTTCAGTCCGGATTGGACAGGAAAATTTCCTGCAAGTCACTCAAAAAGTCGAAGCCTTTGACCGTCGGACGCACGCGGGCAAAGTCCCGCTCAATCAGGCCTTTGCGCTCGGCCTCTTCCAGCCCCTTTTGGATGGCGGTAATGGCCAGACCGGTGCGCTCGGTAAAGTCGCGTAGCCCGAAACCATTGCGCAGGCGCAAGGCATTGAGCATGTACTCAAACGGCAAATCGGCCCGAGCCACTTCGTCGTCTTGGGCCACCGCATGGCCGGCCAGCGCCTGCTCCATGTAGCGGGCCGGATCGCGGAAGCGCACCTGCCGCACCACCCGGTGGGCAAAGCTGAGCTTGCTGTGCGCGCCGGCGCCTATACCCAGGTAGTCGCCGAACTGCCAGTAGTTGACGTTGTGAAAACAGCGGTGTCCTTGGCGGGCATAGGCCGACACCTCGTACCGGTCCATCCCGGCCGCAGCGGTGGCCTCGGTGATGCGGTCCAACATGGCGTAGGCCGTGTCGTCCTCGGGGATCTGCGGCGGAAACTTGGCGAAGTAGGTATTGGGCTCGATGGTCAGGTGGTAGATCGAGATGTGCGGCGGCTGGAACTGCAACGCGGTGGACAGGTCTTCATCCAGCTGCACCTGCGTCTGCCCCGGCAGTGCGTACATGATGTCGAGATTAAAGGTGTCGAACGAAGCAGCTGCCTCTTCTACCGCTGCCAGGGCCTGCGCACGGTCATGCACCCGGCCCAGGGCTTTCAGGTGGGTATCGTTGAAGCTTTGCACCCCGATAGAGAGTCGCGTCACGCCAGCGCCCCGGAAAGCCTTGAAACGGTCTTTCTCAAAGGTGCCGGGGTTGGCCTCCATGGTGATTTCGCAGTCTGCCTCCAGCCGCAGTCGGGCACGGATGTCTCCCAGCAAGCGGTCGATGGACTCGGGTGAAAACAGGCTGGGCGTGCCGCCACCGATGAAGATGCTGTGGATGTTGCGCCCCCAGATCAGAGGCAAAGCGGCCTCCAGGTCGGCGATGACAGCATCGATATAGCGCTGCTCTTGCACGCCATCTTTGGCCTGCTCGTGAGAGTTGAAGTCGCAGTAAGGGCACTTCTTGATGCACCATGGCAAGTGCACATACAAAGACAAAGGCGGCAGCGCGCTGAACTGCAAACTGCCCGGGCGCATGTAATGCTGGATGTCGCGCTGCACCGCGGCAGCGCCCTCGGCAACGGAGGAAATGATGGGGATCACAACAACTCCTCGCGCACACCGGCACACCCATCAGAAACACCGTTGGGCTGGCTCGGCCGGACCACTGGTGTTGCCCCCTGCAAGGGGGGAGGCGAAGCGACACGCAGTGCGCGAAGTCTGGGGGTGTACGTCATGTTTCGAGCCAGTTCGTGCGGATCAGGGCCGCCATGGTCGCAGCTGCCCGGCCGCGATGGCTATGGGCGTTTTTCACTTCCACCGGCAGCTGGGCAAAGGTCTGGCCGAACTCCGGGATCCACATCACCGGGTCGAAGCCGAAGCCGTTGCTGCCCACCGGCTCAGGCGCAATCTGCCCGACCACGCGACCCACGGCAACCAACGGCTCGGGGTCGTCCACACTGCGCACGGCGACCAAGGTGCTGACCAGCGCTGCGCGGCGGTTGGTCACGTCCTTCATTTGCTCCAGCAGGGCGGTGACGTTGTTGTCGTCCCCTTTGGCGTAGCCGAACTGGGTTGCGTAATAGGCCGTATCCACTCCCGGCAATCCGCCAAAGGCGTCCACACACAAACCGGCGTCATCGGCCAGCGCGGGCAAGCCGGTGTGCTGGGCCGCGTTGCGCGCCTTGGCCAGGGCGTTTTCTATAAATGTGCGGAATGGCTCGGGCGACTCGGGCACGCCCAGGTCGCCTTGGCGCACCAGCTCACAGCCCAACGGGGCGAACATGGCATTGAGCTCGGCGAGCTTGCCCTGGTTATTGGATGCAAGAACAATTTTCATATGAAATAAGCCTCTGGCTCTCGCAGAATATGCGCGAGCAGCTATTATTTTGATAGTGCCTGCTGCTGTAACAGCATGAGTTCACCCACGCCTTTTTCAGCCAGCGTCAGCAGTTGGTCCATCTCGGCGCGGGTAAAGGCCACGCCTTCGGCGGTGCCCTGCACTTCTACAAAGTGGCCGGCACCGGTCATCACCACATTCATGTCGGTGTCGCAGGCCGAATCTTCGGTGTACTCCAAGTCCAGCAAGGGTGTGCCTTCCACAATGCCGACGCTGATGGCGGCCACCGCAGCGGTGATAGGCGTCTCAGCAATCTTGCCTGCGGCCAGCAGGCCGTTAACCGCGTCTTGCGCGGCCACGAAGGCGCCGGTGATAGCAGCGGTCCGGGTGCCGCCGTCGGCCTGGATCACATCGCAATCGAGCTGGATGGTGCGCTCGCCCAGTTTCTTCAGGTCGAACACTGCGCGCAACGAGCGGCCGATCAAGCGCTGGATTTCCTGAGTACGGCCGGTCTGCTTGCCGCGGGCAGCCTCGCGGTCGCTGCGGCTGTGGGTGGCACGGGGCAGCATGCCGTATTCGGCGGTGACCCAACCTTCGCCACTCCCCCGCTTGTGCGGAGGCACTTTTTCTTCGACCGACGCGGTGCATAGCACCTTGGTGTTACCGAACTCAATCAACACCGATCCCTCAGCGTGCATGGTGTAGTGGCGGGTGATGCGCACCGGGCGCAGTGCATCGGCGGCGCGAGCGCCTTGGCGGACAAATGCTGTCATGGGTACTTCCTCATAGATCCGGGCAGGCCGGAAAAGCGGTCAAAGCTTGCGGGCAGCCGAGCGGCGAATGGCTTCGTTGATCTCGGCGATCGAACGCTCAATGGCCGCGTCGTCCAAGTCATCCACCTCCGAGTCCGCCCACGCGGCTTGCACTGTGGAAGCAAATACGCCTTCGCTAATGCTGTCGGTCGAGATCGTGCCCTTGGTGGACTCGAAGCTGTCCGGTGTCTCCCACTCCATCGCAATCACGGTGACGTTGTCGCAATGCGGGCCGCCCTTGAGCATGGCCTCTTCCACCAGATCGGGGGCGGATTCACCCACCGGCTTTTGGGACAGATGGTAGACGATATCGCTGTCCTGCATGGGACCCCACAGGCCATCAGAGCACAGCATGATGCGGTCGCCCTGGTGCAAGGGCACCGGTCCGGTCACATCAAACACCGGGCGGGTCGGTGAGCCCAGACAGGTGAACAGCACGTTGCGGTTAAAGCCTACTGGCGCGCCGTTGGGGCGTTCCATGTCCCGTTGTTCAGCGTACGAATGGTCCCGCGTGCGGGCCAGCAGCTCACCCTGGCGCACAAAGTACAAACGCGAATCACCGCAGTGCACCCAATGCGCGGCGCCACCCTGCAGCACCGCTGCCACTAACGTTGTACGAGGCGTATCCGGCAAGTTACGCTCAGCCGCATACCGGAGGATTTGGCGGTGGGCAGCCAGAATGGCTTTGTTGAAAAAATCGCGCACATCCATCAGCTCTGGGTGCGCTTCTTTCTGATACAGCGCCGAGATTACCTGCAAGGCCATTTGGGAAGCGACTTCGCCCTCAGGGTGCCCGCCCATGCCATCCGCCAGCAAAAACAGGCCGGACGACTTGGTGTAGCAGTAGCCCATGCGGTCTTCGTTCTTCTCGCGCCCCCCTTTGCGGCTTATCTGGAAGACGGAAAACTTCATTTCGGCTTACCTGCCGGAGGTGGGGTTGCTCCGCCCATGACCGTTTTTTTGGTTTCCGACACCATGGAGTCAAATTGCATGCGCACCTTCTCGGTCACGGTGAGCTTGGTGTAGCGGCGTTCACCCTCGCGCGACAGTTCTTTTTGCAAGGCAAACACAGACTGCGGACGCGACAGGGGGTCGAGGGACATGCACCACTCCACCACCTCGATCAAATTATCGGAATACACGCCACGGAGTCGAGCCAAGGAAGTGGTGATGCGATCCTTTTCCAAGCGTTGAGGCGCTTCATTGGGCGGATAGCCCTGCATGCAGGCATAGATACAGGCGCCGATGGCGTAAATATCTGTCCACGGGCCCATGGAAGCATCGCGCCGGTACATCTCAGGGGCTGCA
>RFQA01000144.1 GCA_009925925.1 Betaproteobacteria bacterium | reverse complement strand
CTGATAGAAAACGACAACGAATTCGTCCCCGCCTATGCGGGCCAACAAATCCCCGGGCTGCAAAACCCGCCGGATGCGCTCAGCCACCTGCTTCAAAACCAAGTCCCCCGCGGTGTGACCGTACAGATCATTGATCAGCTTGAACCTGTCAAGATCAAAGTATGCGAGGGCTACTGGACGGTCTTGAGCCGCGCCCGCCTGCAGCCCCAAACCTCGCAAGTTCAGGCACCCGGTGAGAGGATCATGGCTTGCCAAGAATTCCAGCCGCTCTGTGGCAGACACCCGCTCGGTAATGTCTTGCAAGGAGCATTCGATGATGCTGCCATCTACCGTCGATGCGCGGATCGCAAACCAACGTCGTGTGAGGCCGTCTTCACTCGTAACGCTGGTTTGTAACTCCATGGTTCCACCTGCTTTTTCCGAATGCAGCGCAGTGATTTTTTTGACCGCCACAAAATCAAAAAAATCCGGCAAACCGATGGCGCTATTTTGTGGGTCAGCCCTCATCAATGATTCAAATGCGGGATTCATCTTGGTGACGCGAACTCCGTCGCCCACAGAAAACAACCCTATGGGGGAATCTTGGTAAGCGGCCTCTAGCAATTGCTGGGCTTTCAATGTCTGAAGACGATGCGTGCGCATGTGCTCGGCTACTGCAGCGGATGCCAAAAGTGCAGAAGCGATCGCCGCAGAAACACTGTTTAGCCCGATAAGCAATGCCCGCTGGTCTAAAGCAGCAGCGACCACTTCATTCAGACTGGCGCCCAAGGTCACGGTCATGGAGGCGACATACCATCCTGCAACCCTTGAATGGTGACCTACCAAAATGAGTGTCAGGTAACAAAAAATGACCGCGACACCAATCGCTGTACCCACCCAAACTCCAACCAACATCGCCTCAAATGGAAGAAGGGGTCCCACGACAAGCGCAGTCAATGCAGACACTTGCAAAATATGCAGTGGCTGCTGAAAAGCAAACTTTCTCAGCTCCTTGCTGAACAGCAAGTTGAACAAAACGATGGTGATTGCGAAGTACGAGCAAACCGTGAGTTGTCTCACTGCAATCAAGTAGTCCGCAGGAATCTGATAACCGAAGAACTCGAAATCGGTTCCCGCAGAGATACCTGCCATCCGCATGTTCAACAGCAACCAGCCCACAAATGTGAGGTACAGGCGGCTTTTGTTCACCAGGGCTGTCAAGAGCATGAAAACGGCCAACATTCCGATCGCCGCCTCAATCATGATTCCTGAACGCTGATGCGCCAATTGGCTACTTTCTAGCGACTCATGTGTCCAGCCTTCGGCTGAAATCTTGGCTGGCCCCCGGAAGCTCGCAATACAAAGTAGCGATCGGGTTGCGACATCCTCCAAGTCCAAAGAGAAACCGGCCCTGCTGGTCGCCATGCGTCCATCTGTTAAGGATCGATTTCCGGATCCCAGAAGCACGCCCGTTGCCGCATCCGAACAAGACAATGACATGGCGTGCCGGGACGGAAAATCAATGACAGGCGCATCGCGGGCAACGCTCAAAGCGATCCAGAAGGGCCGTGTCGACAGATGGGTCTCCAGGAGTTTTGTGGGCGAAACAGCATTGAGGTTGGCTAAAGCCAATTGCGGACTCGAAGTGCCGGACGGACTACTGTCCTCCCATACTTTCAGATCCAGCTGGCGCCCTGCAGAGTTCTCGAACCGACCTGCCTGCATCACTAATGCAACAGCGGCCAGTCCGATCAACAGAAAAGGAAAGACGAAAGTCGTCAGTCGCTCTAGCAGAGGTCCAACAAGTTTTTGCACAGTGGTCGGTAAAGTTCAGGCTGGCCGCTTAGCCCGGCTTTTCAGCGCTCCCAACATCACAAAGAAACCTGGGATAAGGATCATTGCCCAGATGATTTTGTCCAAGTGCGCCTTTACCCAGGGGAAATTTCCGAAGAAGTAGCCTATCGTCACGATACCGCCTACCCACAGCGCTCCACCTGTCACGTCAAAAAAGGTGAACTTGGAACGTGTCATTTGTGCAACGCCGGCCACAAAAGGCGCAAAGGTTCGCAGAAAAGGCATGAAGCGTGCTGCCACGATCGTGATGCCGCCGTATTTTTCGTAAAACGCGTGCGCCTGATTGAAAGCCTGCTTGTTGAAGAAGCGGGAGTCTTCCCACTGAAACACTTTGGGCCCAATAAAGCGTCCGATCGTGTAATTGCTCTGGTTGCCCAGGACGGCCGCCGCGAACAATAGGCCGACGGAAATGGTGTAGTCCATCAAGCCCACACCGCACATGGCACCCACTACAAACAACAATGAGTCACCCGGCAGAAACGGCATGACCACCACACCTGTTTCCACAAAAATGATGGCAAACAACAAGGCATACACCCACAGGCCGTAGGTCTGCACAAAAACCTCCAAGTGTTTGTCTACATGAAGGATGAAATCAAAGAGGGTACTGATGATGTCCATGGCCTGATTATGGCTGTGCCCTGCCAGTCACTTCTGCAAAACGCTGGTGATATTGCCCACTCTCCGTAGCAAGCCAGCGATCCCACCAGGTGAACCACAGGCCATAGTTCCCTTTGGCGGTCTCGTGGTGCAAATGGTGATGGGTGGTTGTGGTGAAACGCCCCCACAGCCCATGGCGGGTAAATCCCGAAGGCATGGTTTCTACAGCGGCATGCCCATGCGCATTACGGAGAATCTGGTGAACGGTGAATGCCAGCAGCACACTGACATGCAAAGGCACCACCGCCAGGGCCAGCGGCGTGACCATGGCATTGATCAATGCCTCTACCGGATGAAAGGAATACGCAGCCCAAGGGGACGGGTTTCGCGAACGATGGTGCACCCCATGCACATGCCGGAACCACCAGCGGGTATGGAGCAACCGGTGGGTGACATAAAAATAGAAGTCGTGCCAAAGCAACATCAGCGGAAAGCTGAGCACCCACCATGCCCAGCCGTGCTGACGCACTTGGAAATACACTTCAGCCCTGCCGGAAATCACGGCCGCGAGAACTGCCAGGCCCACTGCGGAAAACACCAACAGGGTGCTGAGCGAGTAAAGCATCTCGCGACGCACATCGGCGGCGCTTGGCCATTGCGCAATGAGCCGGTGTGCCAGTCGCCTGCGCAGTGCCATATGCAAAAGCCCCCACACGAGGCTGGCCGCCACAAGATAAAACACGCCTTCATTCAGAAAATTGCCCAAAAACCGGCTCGCCTGCAAATCGCCCCATGGCCCGGCTTGCAGATACTGCCAAAACTCCATGAATGTCCTCCGCAGTGAAACGCCTGGTGTGTCGTCATCCTAATGCAGAGTGCGCGGTGCCGCTGCAAAGTAGTCGGGCGCCTAAAATGCCTGTGTGAACGCACCATTAACCACCACCCCCCGCCGCCCCATCCGCGAACTCCCCGACGAACTCATCAGCCAGATTGCAGCCGGTGAAGTGGTGGAGCGCCCCGCCAGCGTGGTGCGTGAGCTGGTGGACAACGCGCTGGACGCCGGTGCCACCCAAGTCACCCTGCGCCTGCTGGCCGGGGGGGTGCGCCTGATCAGCGTGGAAGACGACGGCCAGGGCATCCTGCGCGATGAGCTGCCCATTGCCTTCAAGCGCCACGCCACCAGCAAGATCGGCAACTTGCACGATCTGGAAAGCGTGGCCACCATGGGTTTCCGGGGTGAAGCGCTGGCCGCTATCAACTCCATAGCTGATTGCGCAATATTGTCGAGGGCTAGCGGCATTAATGATGCTTACTTGCTCGACGGCCGTACCGGCGAGCTGCGTCCGGTGGCGCGCGGCCAGGGCACGACTGTCGAAGTGAAAGAACTGTTCTACAGCACGCCCGCGCGCCGCAAGTTTTTGAAAACCGACGCCACCGAACTCGCGCACTGCATCGAGTCCGTGCGCCGTCACGCCCTGGCCCGCCCCGATGTGGGCTTTGCCATCTGGCACGAAGGCAAGCTGGTGGAGCAATGGCGCCGCTGCCTGGATGTGCCCCTGGCGGATGCCGCCATGGACGCTGCACTAGCCGCCCTGGACCAACGCCTCTCTGACGTGCTCGGCCCCGAGTTTCTGGCCCAAAGCGTGCGGGTCGATTGGCACAGCAAGCAAACCAACGAACTTGGCCAACCCGCCCTGCGCGTGTGGGGCCGCGCCGGAGTGCCCGATGCCGCCCGCTCGCGCGGGGACCAGCAATTCTGCTACGTGAACGGCCGCTTTGTGCGCGACAAGGTATTGACCCACGCCGCCCGCAGCGCGTATGAAGACGTGCTGCACGGCAACCGCCAGCCGGTGTACGCCCTGTATGTCGCCATGGACCCAACGCGGGTAGACGTGAACGTACACCCCACCAAGATCGAAGTGCGCTTCCGCGACAGCCGCGAAGTGCACCAAGCCGTTCGCCACGCGGTGGAAGACACCCTGGCTGCCCCACGCGCTGCGGCCGCCGCTGGCGCCGCAGCAGGCCAGCCCCAGGCGCCCAGCCTGTTTGGCAACGTGATCGACACCAGCGCCCTGCCCGCGCCCGGCACTTATATGGCGAATAGGCCAGTAGCGCCCATGTACAGTGCGCAACCAGCTATCAAATTTGAAGCAGAAGAAGGCCTGATAGGCCACCGCGTCAACGACATCAGCCTGCTCTGGCAGCGTAACCCAGCAACCCAAGATGGCTGGGTGATTGCGGGCTCTGCGCAGGTCAAGGAGGAGCCCGCAAAGCGGGCGGGGGACACGGAGCAGAGCGCGCAGTCACCCAGCCGTCTGGCGAGCGAAGAAGCCTGGCCCCTGGGCCGAGCGATTGCCCAACTGCAAGGCGTCTACATCCTCGCTGAAAACAACCAAGGTCTGGTCATCGTGGACATGCACGCCGCCCACGAACGCATCGTTTACGAGCGACTCAAACAGCAAATCAGCCTGACCGCCCCCGACGGCACCGTGCACCCACTGGCCAGTCAGCCCCTGCTCATCCCCGCCACTTTCGCCGCCACCCCCGACGAAGTGGCCACCGCCGAAGCCCATGTGGCCACCCTCAACACCCTCGGCCTGGAGATCAGCCCCTTCTCACCCAAAACCCTAGCCGTACGCGCCGTACCCACCACCTTGGCCCAAGGCGACGCGGTGGAATTGGCCCGCAGCGTATTGGCCGAGCTGGCCCAACACGACGCAAGCACCGTCATCCAGCGCGCCCAAAACGAAATCTTGGGCACCATGGCCTGCCACGGCGCGGTGCGCGCCAACCGCAAGCTCACACTCGAAGAAATGAACGCGCTCTTACGCGACATGGAAGCCACCGAACGCAGCGACCAGTGCAACCACGGCCGCCCCACCTGGCGCCAGCTCACGCTCAAGGAGCTGGACTCGCTGTTTTTGCGCGGGCGATAAATGCACACCCCGGCGCCGGGCCTGAGCCCCGAGGCTTGCGCGGCCCAGAGTGCCTTGTTCGCACTGGCCGATACCGGCAAGGCCGCCACAGCGGCACGCTACTTCCAAAGCGGACCGGGTCAGTATGGCGAAGGCGACCAGTTTCTGGGCATCCGCGTGCCAGTGATCCGCGAGATCGCGCGCCAGTTCAACACCCTCACGCTAGCCGACTGCGCGGCGCTGCTGCAGTCCCCTTACAACGAGGTGCGCGTCATGGCGCTGGACGTGATGGTGCGGCGCTTCACCAAGGGCAAGGAGGATGTGCAGACCGCGGTGTATGCATGCTTCATGCTGCATCGTGACCGCATCAACAACTGGAACCTGGTGGACGGCTCGGCGCCCTATATCAGCGGCCCGTATCTGCTGAAACGCGACCGGGGCATCCTCTGGGAACTCGCAAACTCCCCCGTACTGTGGGACCGGCGCATCGCAGTGATCAGCACCTTCGCCTTTATCCGTGCAGGCGACTTTGACGATGCGCTGAAGCTTTACGCACAGCTTCTCGCCGATCCGCACGATCTGATGCACAAAGCCTGTGGCTGGATGCTGCGTGAGCTGGGAAAGCGGGACGAAGCCCGTCTACTTGGTTTCTTGCAAACCCACTACGCCGCCCTGCCCCGCACCACGCTGCGCTATGCGATTGAGAAGTTCGATGCCGCTCAAAGAGGGGCAATGCTTCTAGGTCACTTCAAAAATTGAATTTCATCGTCCAAACAATAGCTCACGCTCACCCAATATGCGCAAGTAGCTCCTAAATTGATAGCATCACATCTTCCACTTGGGCAGGGGCAGACGGCTCCGCACCGGCCACATAGCGAGCAACAAACCCACTTAGGCTGGTTGCTGGAAAATCCACCCATACGGTGTGCCCACTGCCAGGGGCCACGTCCATCACGGAGCAGTCTGCGTTTTCTATGCAGGTCAGGATCGCATCGAAGTTATCTGCGGGGTGGATGATCTCCAGCCGGTCGCCCACCGCAAACTTGTTGTGCACAGTCACCTGCGCCAGCCCCCGCTCTGCATCAAAATCATCGCGTCGGGCTTCAGGTCAATTCAGGCTGCATGTTCTTCCCATAGCTCTGCGTCTGGTGGCCGTGCGGGAAGATGTTGGAAACCAGGTAGAACTTCTTGCCCTGCGCGTGCGTGTGCGCCATGCCCGCGCGCAGCATATCGAGACAGCCGAAGTCGTTATTGCGCACGCGCAAGGAATAGCGGGGCTGCCTCGCATACACTTCAGTAGCGCCAGCCGCCAGCGCGGTTTGCAGCATAGCCAGAGAGCCGGCAGGGGCCGGGAGTTCGGGTGTTTTGGGGGGTGGGGGTGCGGCGGAAAACGTCATCCCGGAACTATCCTGATGCCACCGGCAAAAGCGGCCGCGAAGACATTAACCCACATCAACCAACGCACCCTATCAGCACCCATGAAAACCAAATATTTCCTGCAGCTGCTGGCGCTGTCATCACTCTGGGGCGCGTCCTTCCTGTTTATCCGCATTGCCAGCCCGGTGTTCGGCCCCAACGTGCTCGCCCTGCTACGGGTGGCCATGGCGACTGCCACACTCGCCGTACTGATGCGCCTGATGGGTCAGCGCTGGGCGTGGCAACACTGGCGTTCCCTGGCCGCCATCGGCGCCTTGTCAGTGGCCATGCCATTCTTGCTATTCGCGTGGGCCGGGCTGCAACTGCCGGCGGGCTACAGCGCGCTGCTGAACTCCACGGCGGTGATCTTTGGCATGTTTGCGTCCGCACGCATGGGCGAGGACACCATCACCTTGAAAAAGCTCCTGGGCTGCGCCTGCGGCTTTACGGGGGTGGCGCTGATCGTGAGCCTGGGGCCGGTGGAGCCCTCGCTCAAGGTGGTGCTGGCGGTGTTGGCCTGTTTAGCGGCGTCTGCCTGCTATGGTTTTTCCACCCCGATCACCAAACGTGCAGTGGGCCACATGCAGCCGCTGCAAATTGCAGCAGGCATTCACCTCTTGTCTTTGGCAATGCTGCTCCCTGGCGCTGTCTACAGCTTGCCGGATGCCCGCTTCAGCTGGCAGGCTTTGGGCGCAGTGGCAGTGATGGGCATCGCCACCTCGGGCTTGGCCTACTGGGCGCATTTGCGGATCCTGCGACACGTCACACCTGTCGCTGCGATGAGCCCCATCTTCATGGTGCCGGTGTTCGGAGTGTTGTGGGGACATCTCTTTTTGGGTGAGGAACTAGGGCACGGCTTGCTGCTGGGAGGAAGCCTGGTGCTGGTGGCCAGCACGCTGATCACCGGCTTCAACCCCTTGCAGCGATGGCTGGACCTGATTGATGCCAAGCCCTAGGGGCAGTCACGCAACAGTCATCCGGCCCCACCATGATCCCGCGTTGGTTTATTTCACAACAAGGGACTTTCATGAAAACCATCCGTTTTGCAGCTACTGCCGTCGCTGTGTCGATCGCGACCTTGCTCGCTGCCTGCACCACCATGGGTACAGCCACCAGCGGCTACCCCACCTTGAATGGCGCCAAGCCCCTGGTCATCGGCCACCGTGGCGCCAGCGGCTACTTGCCCGAACACACGCTCGCGTCTTATAAAAAAGCCATTGAAATGGGTGCCGATTTCATTGAGCCTGATCTGGTCGTCACCAAAGACGGTGAGCTGGTAGCCCGCCACGAACCCAATATCACCGCCACCACAGATGTCTCCACCCGCGCCGAATTTGCCAGCCGCAAGACCACCCGCAAGGTCGATGGCGTGAACGAGACCGGCTGGTTCGTGACCGACTTCACCCTGGCCGAGCTGCGCACCCTGCGCGCCAAGCAGCCCAATGCTGCACGCGACAAGTCGTTTGATGGCCAATTCCAGATCCCGACCTTCCGCGAAATTCTGGAACTTGCCAAGGCCGAGTCGGCCCGCACCGGCCGCACCATCGGCGTGTACCCCGAAACCAAGCACCCCACTTACCACGTGGATGCCGGTCTGCCCATCGAACCACGCTTGTTGGCCATGCTGGCCGAATACGGTTACACCAAGAAAGACTCTCCGGTCATCATCCAGTCGTTTGAAGTGTCCAACCTCAAAGCCCTGCGCAAGCTCACCCAAGTGCGCCTGGTCCAATTGGTGGATGCGGACGATGTGGACTCCAAAGGCAATGTGACCCTGGTCGCTCCTTTCGACAAGCCTTATGATTTTGCGGTAGCCAAAGACAGCCGCACCTTCCCCGACCTGCTGACCCCCAAGGGCTTGGCGGAAGTCAAAACCTACGCAGATGGCATCGGCCCCTGGAAGCCCTACCTGGCCAGCGCCGCCCATGTGCTGGGTGCCGACGGCAAGCCGCGCGACCTGAACGGCGACGGCAAAATCACCGACGCTGATCGCGTGGCCCTGCCCCCGACGGACGTGGTGAAGAACGCCCACGCCGCCGGCCTGTTTGTGCACGCCTACACCTTCCGCAGTGAAGCGCCTCTTCTGTTGTCGGACTACAAGGGTGACCCCAAGGCCGAATACAAGCGCTTCTATGCTCTCGGTGTGGATGGCTTGTTCAGCGACTTCCCGGATACCGCGGTGTCCGCGCGCGACGGCAAATAAGCATCTGCCAGTCCTCACAAAAACAGCGCTCCGGCGCTGTTTTTTTTGCAGAAAAAGCTACCAGGCAAGCGCGTCGCAAGGCCACTCACGCCGGCACCCGCAAAACGGAAGGTGCCCCGTAAAATGGCCCCC
>RFQA01000143.1 GCA_009925925.1 Betaproteobacteria bacterium | reverse complement strand
TGCTGCTGGGCATGATGGCCCGTTACACCCAAGCGGACGTCATCGTCGTCGGACTGATCGGCGAACGCGGCCGCGAAGTGAAAGAATTCATTGAAGACATTTTGGGCGTGGACGGGCGGGAACGATCGGTGGTGGTGGCAGCACCTGCGGACGCGCCACCTCTGTTGCGTATGCAAGGTGCGTCTTACGCCACCGCGATTGCCGAGTACTTCCGTGACCAGGGCAAGCATGTGCTGCTGCTGATGGATTCGCTCACCCGCTATGCCATGGCGCAGCGCGAAATCGCCTTGGCCATAGGCGAGCCGCCAGCCACCAAGGGTTATCCGCCATCCTGCTTTGCCAAGTTGCCGCAGTTGGTGGAGCGGAGCGGCAATGGCCTCAACGGCGTCGGGTCCATCACCGCTTTTTACACCGTGCTGTCTGAAGGTGACGACCAGCAGGACCCGATTGCAGATGCGGCCCGCGCCATTCTGGACGGGCACATTGTGCTGTCGCGATCCTTGGCCGAGTCCGGGCATTACCCCGCGATTGATGTCGAGCAATCGGCCTCGCGGGTGATGCACAACGTGGTGGATCGCGGGCATTTTGAGCAGGCGCGGCGTTTCCGCAGCCTCTATTCCAAGTACCAGAAGGGTCGGGATTTGGTTCAGATTGGTGCTTATGCGCCGGGCTCGGACCCCGTGCTGGACGAGGCCATTGCTCTGCAACCCGGCATGATCCAGTTTTTGCAACAGGACATGCAGGAAGCAGCGCCCATGGAGCAGGCATTGGCCGAGCTGGCGCTGAGTACTTCCGTGGAAGCGCTGCCATGATTTGCGGTGTGATCGGCGGTTCGCATGGCTGACTCATCCGGCCTTTTGCTGGCAATCTCACTGGCAGAGCGCAAGCGGGATGAGGTCATTCGCGCTTTGGCACAGAGCCAGCAAAACGTGCAAGCTGCGATGGGCCAGTTGGACCTTTTGCGCTCCTATGCCGGCGACACGGATCACCGTTGGGTCAGCACGGGTTCAGTGGGGCTCTCGGTGGAGTTGATCAAGCATCACTACCAGTTCAGTGGCCGACTACAGCAAGCTATTTCGATGCAAGACGGCGTGATTGCCAATCTGCAGCGCCAAGTCGAAGGCGTAAAGCAACAACTTCGGCTAGCCGAAAGCCGCCTGTCGGGATTGAACAGCGTGCTGAAGAAACGACGGGCTGAGGCGGAACGCATTGCCCAGCGACGTGATCAGGCGCAGATGGACGAAATGGCAGCCCAACTTTTTGCGCGAACCCGCGCTCAGCAAACCCAAGGTGAAGCACGATGACCATCGAAATCGCACCCAAAGCTCCCGCATCCGCAAAACCTCCCGAGGGCAGTTCCGGGCAGAAAAGCACCGACAAGCCGGAAGGGGGCAGCACGAACAACGCCAAAAGTTTTTTGGCGGCTTTAGCATGTGCTGAAGAAGCAGTGGCACCTGTGGCTGTTGATGCGACGATTGCACCCGCAGTGGATCCGGCGACCAATGGGTTGGTGGCAACGGACCCGGCACTTCTTCAGGAAAAGCCGCTGGACGGTGTGTCCGGAATACTGTCGGATCCTGCACTGTTGTTGGCGCAAGTAGCCGCAGTGCCGGTCACGGTTGCGTCCTTACCCGCTGAAATCGCTCGCGGAAAGTCGGGGTCAGTAGCGGGTAGGGATGGTGCTTTACCCTTGCAAGCGGCTCTGGACTCTGCACTTGGTAAGCCATGGAGCACCCTGCAAGCCAAATCGGGCAAAGTGGCTTTGGATGCGGCGGCCCAGGCCGCTCAGCCTGAGTTGGCAGGCGCTTCGGCTGCGAACACAGGTGCAGCAGCAATAGCTGCTGCGAGCAAGGAAGCACCCCCAGAGCGGATTCACAAATTTGTCCAAGAGCTGACAGCTTCATTCACCAAAGCTCCGGAAGTCAGCACATTGGCCCTGGGTTCGAGCAGGGAACGTCCGCAGGAACTCCAGGCGAGTCCCAGAGTGTCATCGAACGAGGTGTCTGCACAGAACTGGGCTGCGCCTCAAGGTGCGGGTGGTGCCATGGGCGTAGATGGCGTTGTTGCCGGAGCTGCAACCGCCAGCGCCGATGGGCAATATGCCGAGCAGGTCAGCTATTGGATTAGCCAGGATGTACAAAAAGCGGAAATGACACTGGATGGTTTGGGTGCCAACCCTGTTGAGGTCAGTATTTCCATGCAAGGCAAAGAGGCCACGGTTGTTTTCCGCTCTGACGAGGCCCTGACCCGTGAGGCCCTCGCCAATGCCAGTTCCCAATTGCAAGATGCCATGAGTCGCCAAGGTGTGGTCTTGTCCGGGGTTTCGGTTGGTACTTCGAATTCGGGTGATTCACAGCGGCAGGGCTCCGGCGGAAAACCTTCCGGTTGGAAAGTCGGGACGGTGGAGGCTGCAGCTGAGCCCGCCCCAAGCATTTCCAGAACCGGAGCATCGGGGCGATCGATTGACCTGTTCGTGTAAATGGGTTTGGTGAAAATGACAGGTGGAAATGAATAATCCCCTTTATTCATGCTTATGCGCTCATGGAGCCATGAATAATCCCCTTAACTTCACACATTCGAGGTATTCACGTGTCAGCAAAACCTGAAGCGGCAGATGCCGCCAAACCGCCAGCCAAGAGCAAGAAGATGCTGATCATCATCGTGGCGGCTGTGCTCGTGCTGGTCTTGGGTGGTGGTGGTGCCTTTTTCTTTATCAGTAAACAGCATGCCGCTGCAGAGGACGGCGAGGAGGCGGCTCCGCCTCCCAAGGCTGCGGCGCATGCAGCACCCAAAACTCCACCGGTGTACCTTCCCATGGATTCCATGGTCGTTAATCTGGCAGACCCTGGTGGCGAGCGTGTCGCTCAGATCGGCATCACTCTCGAAGTGATCGATGCCAAGGCCTCGGATTCGGTCAAGGCGTATCTGCCGACGATCCGCAGCAGCGTGTTGATGCTCATATCCCAGCGGACCGCCGACGAGTTGCTCAAGGCAGAAGGTAAAGAGAAGCTGGTGGAGGACATTTTGAAGGCAGCCTCAGTGCCGTTCGGCGGTGGTGAAGAGGAAGAAGAGTCCACTTCCAAGAAGAAAAAGAAGAAAGTGGTGCATGTGGAGTACCCTGTCACCGGCGTTTTGTTTTCGAGTTTTATCGTTCAGTAAAGGAACTGTGGGCTTGCTATGAGCGAATCGTTTCTTTCCCAGGAAGAAGTTGATGCCCTTTTGGAAGGCGTAACTGGTGAAAGCCAGAAAACCGTAGAAGAGGCAGCGGAGCACGGGGAAGTCCGTGCTTACAACATTTCCAGCCAGGAGCGAATCGTCCGTGGGCGCATGCCTACGATGGAAATCGTGAATGAGCGGTTTGCCCGAAATTTACGAGTCGGGTTGTTCAACTTCATTCGACGCAGCCCTGAGATTTCTGTTGGTCCGGTGGTGGTGCAGCGCTACAGCGCGTTCTTGCGTGAATTGGCTGTGCCCACCAACTTCAACATCGTGGCGATCCGGCCCTTGCGGGGTAGTGGCCTGGTAGTTTGCGAACCTGCATTGGTTTTCGGTGTCATTGACACCTTGTACGGTGGGATCGGAAAGTTCCAGACGCGTATTGAAGGACGGGACTTTTCGGCCACAGAACAACGCGTGATCAACCGATTGGTGGATGTGATCACGACGGAATACAAGAAGGCTTGGAAGGGCATCTACCCTCTGGAGCTGGAATATCAGCGCTCGGAGATGCAACCCCAATTCGCGAACATCGCGACGCCCAGCGAAATTGTGATCTCCACCTCTTTCCAGCTGGAAATCGGGGATATCACGGGCGCCATTCATTTCAGCTTCCCGTATTCAACGCTGGAGCCGATCCGGGATGTGCTGTATTCCTCTACCCAAGGGGATTCGATTGAGGTAGACCGCCGTTGGGTGAATGTGCTTACCCGAGAAATCCAAGCAGCAGAAGTCACTATCGTTGCCGAGCTGGCCCGAGCAGATGCCACCGTTGAGCAATTACTGGGCATGAAGAAAGGCGACTTTATCGAACTGGACCGTGCGCCTAGGATTCAGGCAACCGTAGACGGTGTGCCGATTTTCGAGTGCCAGTACGGCACTCACAATTCGAAGTACGCGATACGCATTGAAAAAGCACTTCGCGGCAATGACCAAAACTGGTTGGGAGAACGCAATGGCATCTGAAGATAAACCCGACGAAGTTCAAGGTGCTGCCGACGACGGCATGGCAGATTGGGCAGAGGCCCTTCTGGAGCAAAAGGCCAGCGATGGTCCCGGCGACGCTGCGCCAGGCGGTCCGCTCTCGGGTGACACACCTAAGCCATTCACCTCGGGTGGCGATGGGCATGTCAACGACATCAACATGGTGTTGGACATCCCTGTTCAGCTCTCCGTTGAGCTGGGACGCACCAAAGTGCCCATCAAACACATATTGCAGTTGGGTCAGGGTTCAGTGGTTGAGCTGGATGCGCTTGCTGGTGAGCCCATGGACGTTCTGGTCAATGGATATTTGATCGCTCAAGGTGAGGTCGTCGTAGTCAATGACAAGTTCGGTATACGATTGACGGATGTCGTCACGCCGTCTGAACGGTTGAAGCGAGTCAGTAGAAACTAAACGGCAGTTGCCGATGTCATTGCAACTCTTACCTGTCATCCTCTTCCTTATTGCGCTGGCCTGCGTTCCCTTTTTGATTCGTTGGCTAAAAGCCCGTGTACCATCGTCCTCCCGCTTGGGTGGGGCACAGAGCCGTTTTGTATCGGCTGTTGCCGTCGGGCCGCACCAGCGGGTTGTGACCGTCGAAGTGGGGCCCATGCACAACCGCGTGTGGTTGACTTTGGGCGTGAGCGCGAACGGTATTCAATGCCTGCACACTGCCTCAGCACCTGTTGAGCCTCAGGAGCCGATGGAAATTCCAACGGTGCCAGGAAGGATCGCTTGAAATGACCGGTGCTTCCTCTTCGGTCATTCGTCAGTTGGGTTTGGCTTCACTCGGCTTGGTTGCTTTGCTTGCCTCCGCTTCGGCATTTGCACAGGCTCCCGGTCAATTACCCTTATTGGTAGGGACAGGGGAGAGCGGCGTCAATTTCTCAGTTCCCATCCAGACACTTCTGTTTTTCACAGCACTC
The DNA here is from genome assembly GCA_009925925.1 of Betaproteobacteria bacterium. Classification (GTDB taxonomy): domain Bacteria; phylum Pseudomonadota; class Gammaproteobacteria; order Burkholderiales; family Burkholderiaceae_C; genus Allorhodoferax. The sequence goes on along the minus strand of RFQA01000143.1, from coordinate 3,995 downwards.
TCGTTCATACCCGCTGTGCTGTTGATGATGACGGGTTTCACCCGGATCGTGATTGTCCTGTCCTTGTTGCGTCAGGCTCTGGGAACCCAATCTGCCCCCCCAAATCAGGTGATCGTGGGCTTGTCCCTGTTTTTGACTTTCTTTGTCATGGGGCCTACCTTCGACCGGATTTATGCCGATGCCTACCAGCCTTACTCACAGGGCACGATGTCATTCGATCAGGCGCTTCAAAAAGCAGAGGTTCCCATCCGAAGCTTTATGGTGAAGCAGACCCGCCAGTCGGACTTCTCACTTTTTGCAAAGCTCGCGAAGCTTCCGCCGGAGATGAAGGCGGACACGGCCCCCATTCGCGTGTTGGTGCCTGCGTTTGTGATCAGTGAATTGAAGTCAGCGTTCCAGATCGGGTTCATGATTTTCATCCCGTTCCTGGTGATTGATATTGTGGTGGCCAGCGTTTTGATGTCGCTAGGCATGATGATGCTCTCCCCGGTGTTGGTCGCGCTGCCATTCAAGCTGATGCTTTTCGTGCTGGCGGACGGCTGGAACCTTTTGATTGGCTCGTTGGCTGCGAGTTTTGTAACCTGAGGTATCGACCATGAACGCGCAAACCGTTTTGACCATGGGGCAAGAAGCGTTGTTGATGCTTTTGATGGTGTCAGCGCCGGTGTTGGGCGCGGCCCTTGTGGTCGGTTTGCTGGTCAGCCTTTTTCAAGCGGTCACCCAGATTCACGAGGCGACTCTGGCATTCGTTCCCAAGTTGCTGGCAGTTATTGCTGTGTTTGCGATTGCTGGTCCGTGGATGCTGACCATGCTGGTGGAGTACATCCGTCGAATGCTGGAGGCCATTCCGGCCTCTGTGGTGTGACAGAGTGAAGCCGTGATCTCTTTTGATGAAGCCCAGATTGCACAGCGGCTATCACCGATCATCTGGCCTTTCTTGAGAGTCCTGGCCGTCTTTACGTCAGCGCCGGTACTTTCTTCCCGGGCTTTTCCCATGCGGGCAAAGATCGGTTTATCGCTTCTGGTCGCCTTGGCTATTCAGGCCAGTCTGCCGGATGCGCCCGTCATTTCGTTCAATGATCCCGCTGCGCTCGCAGTCGTCATTCAGCAAGTCGTTATCGGTTTATCGATTGGTTTTGCCGTTCGCCTGGTGTTCTCTTCTGTTGAGCTAGCAGGGGAAGTGGTGGGTTTCCAGATGGGATTGAACTTCGCTGCGTTTTTCGATCCATCCATGAATACGCAGTCCAGTGCGGTTGCGAGATTCTTTGCTCAGATCGCTTCCTTGCTTTTTGTGGTGATGAATGGACACCTTATGGTGATGATGGCAGTTACCCAGAGTTTTGTCGCTTTCCCTGTGTCGCCACATTTTTTGGATGCATTAGCAGCCATGCAGCTTCAAAAGTTGGGGGCAGAGGTTTTCGCGAGTGCCCTTTGGATTGCGTTGCCCATGGTAGGTATCCTGCTGTTCACCAACATGGCTCTTGGGATCATCTCGCGCGTGTCGCCTCAAATGAACATCTTTGCCATTGGTTTCCCCATCACACTCGTCGTTGGAATTGTGGGTATTGCCGTGACGCTACCCATGCTGGACCAACCGTTTACGGCTTTGATGGGTAAGATGATCGGACTTTTCGTATCCAGTTAGGGCTTAGACGAGGGCATTGCGAATGGCGTACACAGTGAGTTCTGCATTGTTGCTAAGCGCAAGTTTTTCAAGCAGTCGGGCTCGATAAACGCTGACGGTTTTTGGGCTCAGCATGAGTTCTTCCGCTATGTCCGAGAGTTTTTTGCCTGAAGCAATTTTGATCAGTGTCTGCAGCTCTCGCTCTGAGAGCCTGGAGTGCAGAGTCTCTTCGCTGGGAGTTGCGAGTTGATTGACCAGCATCTCTGAAACTTCCGGCGTAACGTATTTCCGGCCGGAGTGGATGGTGCGGACCGCCTTCGCCAAATCCGCAGGATCACCTGCTTTGTTCAAATAGCCTGACGCACCAGCCCGGAGGCACCGGATGGCGTACTGGTCCTCTGCGAACATGGAGACGATGAGGGTCCTGACATGGGGGTGAGACTCCTTCACGGCGGCAAGAACCTCCAGCCCACTTCGACCGGGTAGATTGAGGTCAAGTACCAGTACCTCGCAGGCCGCGGATTTGAGCGTTTCTTTGAGTTCCTGATAGTTGCCTGCCTCACCGGTGACCTCTATCCCGCCCGAGTCGACGAGTGTGTCACGGATACCCCTGCGGATCATTGCATGGTCATCGCACAAAACGACTTGGATCATGGGTTCTTCGGCGTTGTCGGGTTGGTAAGGTGAAGCCGGAGTGGCAATGTCAACGTGATGGATGTGCCCCGTCCCGGAGTGCTACTGACATCAAGCCAACCACCTATGTTTTTCGCTCTTTCGCTGAGACCTTTGAGGCCGAAGCCAGCAGGTTTTTTGAGTCGCGTCATTTCAAATCCGGGGCCATTATCGGAGACTTCAACGGTGAGTCCGTCACCGCCGTCGGCGATGTCTATCAACACATCTGCTTCGGGCGCATATTTGCTGATGTTAGTCAGCGATTCTTGAACAACCCGGTATGCGGTCAAACGAGCGTCATCATTGAGTGCGGCCTCGTTCTCCAGCTTGCAATTGAGAAGTACCCGACGTCCAACGCGTTTGGAGTGGGCCTCGGTCAACCATTGCACGCTGGCTGCCAAGCCTTGATCAAGTATCGCTGGACGAGTTTTCTGCATGATCCGTTGGGTGGCTGTAAGGGCTTGCCCCACCATTTGCTGCATGGCGCTCACTCTTTCGAGTATGTCCGGGGACTCCGAGTGGCGCTCTATCCAGGCGACATCGAGCTTCATTGCGGCGAGGGCCCCGCCGATTTCGTCGTGAATTTCCCTTGAAATGGCCGCTCGTTCTTGTTCCAGCGAACTTTGCAAGTGCCTTGCGAGCTCAGAGATGCGAAGCTCCGATTCTTGAAGGGCGTCGGCCGTTCGCTGTCTTTCTTTCTCGCTTCGATGCAGTTTTAGGGCGCGCAGAATGACTCTTGCCAATTCCTTGAGGTTGTCTTTGTGCAAGTAGTCCGTGATTCCACTCTGGATGGCTGCGACAGCCGCTGCTTCCCCGATGGCACCCGAAACGATGACGCATGGCGGAGTGGCGCTCAGTTTTGATAGTTCGGCCCAAGCATCCATGGCAGTAAAGCCGGGGAGTCTGTAGTCCATGAGCACTATATCGAACTCTTGTCCCAATAAAGATGCAAGCAAGCTCTGTTTGTCATCGGCTCGCGCAATGCTGAAGTGGAGATCGCTTCCTGCCAGTGCCCGCTTGACGAGCAAGTGGTCGGCGTCTGAATCCTCTAAGTGCAGTACTTTTACAGGGTTACCCAGTGGATTGGACTCGTATTTCAGGGCTATCATGCGTTTCATTATGTGCTGCCAGTGCTAAACCTAAAGTTTTTGTTCTGTCAAAGTAATTGATTTTTCCCCAAAATTCGTGAATCCTGCTAATCTACGCTTCTTGAATAACTTAAAACTGATGAATCCGGCGTAGGATAGCGAACAAGACAGGCACTGAGGAAGAATGACAATGGAACCATCGTTGACGCCACCTGCTGCTCCGGCTGTTCAGCTGCCTGTAATGCTGGTCGCCGAAGTGCAAGATTCCTTGCTAGTTGTTGTGCATGATTTGACTCGGCTTGACGGCTTGCTTGCGCACACCATGGAAAACCTCATGGAGCGGTTTACCACAGCGAGCGCCAATCTGTCTTCTCCCGCTTTGGGCCACTCTGAAGAGCTGGACCGGGTTCGTAGTGCCCTGCACGCCGCGGTCACTGAACTTCAATTCCAGGACATGGCATCTCAGCTCATCGTTCACACCTCGAAGATTTTGCAAGGGTGTGCCTACCGATTAGCTTCCGAATCAATGGGTAATGAAGACGGTGAGGCAGTGCCTTTCGTTGAAGAAGTGCCGGAACGTCCCAATCCAGTTACTCAAGATGAAATGGACG
>RFQA01000142.1 GCA_009925925.1 Betaproteobacteria bacterium | reverse complement strand
ATTTCCAATCCAGTGTTCAGTTTTGAACGGCTCGTCGCTGGCGATGAACTAGAGCTGGGAAGAGCTCTTTCATTTGGTTTACTCGACATATTGACCCTTCCAGCTCGTCAAGGAATTGCAGAGCGTCGTATTGAGCAAGCGAAACTGCGCCTAACCAGCGAGGTTGTAGATCATGTCACACGAGTCCGACAGGCCTGGGTTCGCGCGGTTGCAGCAAAGCAGACTTTGAATTACGCGCAGCAAGTTTTCGAGAGTGCTGAGGCCAGCGCAGAGTTGGCTCGTCGCATGCAATCCGTTGGAAACTTTAATCGACTAACTCGTGCCCGTGAACAAGCGTTCTATGCAGATTCTGCAACACGCCTTGCAACTGCACAGCATCAAACCACTGCTACTCGAGAAGAATTGACCAGACTTCTCGGATTAGACGAAGGGCAGGCCGAACTGCTCCAACTGCCAGAGCGCTTACCTGATCTACCAAAGCAGGCCCTTGATCCAGGGGCCGTGGGTGCTATGGCGAACAGAACTCGCCTGGATATACGACTAGCACAGACTGCACTTGATGGCGCAAGTCGCGCGCAGGGATTAGGAAAGATAACGAGCGTTACGGATATCGAATTGACAGCCCGTCGCAATACAAAAATTGACAATGCGTCGGGCACACGAACAGATCCTCGAGGCTATGAAATTGGCGTACGCCTACCAATCTTTGATTGGGGCGGCATGCAGCGCGATGCTTGGAATGCCCGAACTCTGGCTGCAGCGAACCAGCTTGAGGCCACCATTCGGACAGCCGGATCTAATTTACGCGAGAGTTATTCAGCCTACAGAACAGCACACGAAATCGCACGACATCATCGAGATGAAGTGATTCCTGTGCGCAAAGTGATTTCTGAAGAAAACCAACTTCGCTACAACGGAATGATCATCGGGATTTTCGAACTGATCGCTGATGCGCGAGATCAAGTCAATACCGTGATTGCCGCAATCAACGCAGAACAGCAGTTTTGGCTGGCCGATGCCGCTCTTCAAGCCTCATTAATTGGCCGCCCCACAAATACTTCACTGACCGTGACAACCAGCTCACCAAGCGCTGGTGGCGCTGGCCATTGATTCAAAGGATCATGCAATGACTTCGAGAAGAGAGTTTTTCAAATATGCAGGCATTGCAGGTGGCGCTGTTGCTGCTACGGCTGTGAGTCGGGTCGCCATGGCTGCATTGCCTGAGCCTGTTATTCAGACATCTCCTCAAACCATGGCACCCTTGATGCCAAACAACGGACAACCCTACAACCCTGTCGTCACGCTCAATGGCTGGACTTTGCCCTGGCGCATGAACCAGGGTGTCAAAGAGTTTCATCTGGTAGCTGAACCGGTTGTGCGTGAAATGGCCCCCGGCTTTAAGGCGCACTTGTGGGGCTACAACGGCCAGAGCCCTGGTCCAACGATTGAGGTTGTGGAAGGTGACAGGGTACGGATTTTTGTCACAAACAAGCTACCAGAACACACCAGTATCCACTGGCACGGTCAACGCTTGCCCAGCGGCATGGATGGGGTTGCTGGTCTGACGCAGCCTGCCATTCAACCAGGCAAGACTTTTGTGTACGAGTTTGTGGCGCGACGGCCAGGCACTTTCATGTACCACCCACATGCTGATGAAATGACGCAAATGGCCATGGGAATGATGGGTTTCTGGGTAACACATCCAAAATCTAAGCATCCAATGATCGACGAGGTTCAGCGCGACTTTTGCTTTCTTTTGAATGCCTTTGACATAGACCCAGGAAGCTACACGCCCAAGACGATGACCATGCTGGACTTCAACCTTTGGGGCTGGAATAGCCGCATCTTTCCGGGCATCGATACGCTCAACGTCAGACTAAACGACAAGGTTCGAATTCGCGTGGGCAACTTGACGATGACGAATCATCCGATTCATGTTCATGGCCATGAATTTACTGTGACTGGCACTGATGGTGGTCCAACGCCCAAAACTTCTCGCTGGCCAGAGGTTACAACCGACATTGCGGTCGGCCAAATGCGCCAGATTGAGTTCCTGGCAGATGAGGAGGGAGATTGGGCCTTCCATTGCCACAAGAGCCATCACACCATGAACGCTATGGGTCACCTGAGAACACCGCAGCGATGATGACTGGCGACGGCCCCTTTGGATCAGTCGAAATGGGCGGCATGTTCAGTGTCCTGAAGGTACGCAAAGACCAAAAGCCCGGTGACTATAAGGATCCAGGCTGGTTCAAGCATCCAGACGGCACTGTCGCGCATGAGTACACTGGCCCACTCGCCGAACCAGCCAGATTTAAGGCTGAGGGGGGGCAATCGATGCCTCGTACTCAAAAGCCTGAAGCCGCAACTGAGGTTCGAGTGCGAAAGCCTGCATCGCACGGATCTCATTGAAATTCATTGAACGGAGAACTTTAATGATCAAAGCAAAACTTTTTCCGGGTGTTGTACTGGCTCTTGCATCTGTCGTTGCCGTTCCCACCTGGGCTCACGGGAATCAAAATCACGGCAAACCTGCGGGGGAAATCAAGTTAGAGCAGAAAGACTGGGGAATCGGCGCCCCCTCGTCAAAAGCGACCCGCACCATTGAAGTGCAAATGACTGACAACATGCGCTTTGCGCCCAATCGAATTGATGTCAAGTTGGGCGAAACGGTTCGGTTCGTGGTGGTCAACGCCGGAAAGGTGATGCATGAGTTCGTTCTCGGCACCAAGAGGGAGTTGGATGAACACGCAGCCTTGATGAAGAAATTTCCCAATATGGAGCATGACGAGCCATATATGGCTCACGTCGAACCTGGAAAAAAGGGGGAGATTGTCTGGACGTTCAACAGAGTGGGCGAATTTGATTTCGCCTGCCTATTGCCTGGTCATTACGAGGCAGGCATGCGGGGGACGATAAATGTCGCAAAGAAGTAAGTTGGGTACGAACGTTCATCCGACGAAAAGTGACTGGCTCAAGGCTATGAACTTTTCAAGACGAAAGCTAGTTATCGGTCTGGCAGCAGCAGGCTTTACGCCGATTATTTTTGCGCAAAAGAATCCGTCACTTGCGATTCAGATTTGGAAGGATCCAAATTGCGGATGCTGTAAGGACTGGGTTGATCACCTTGAAAAATCTGGGTTCACCGCAACGATTCTCGAACAGGGAAACAACGGCATACGTAGCAAGCTAGGCATGCCGCAGAAGTTTGGGTCTTGTCACACTGCTTTGATTCAAGGTTATGTGATTGAAGGGCATGTTCCAGCATCAGAAATTCTGTATTTGCTCAAAGTCAGACCGAGCGCCCTAGGGCTAGCTGTCCCAGGAATGCCAGTCGGATCACCAGGAATGGATGGATCGGTTTACGGCAATCGGCGGGATGCTTTTGATGTTCTATTGGTGCAGAAAGACGGAACATCAAAGGTCTTTAAATCTTATCCAGGAGAAAAACGTGCAAGTTCTTAAACAGGCTTTTGCAGTGTGCACCGCCTCTGCCCTCTTGAGCATTCCTTTCGCGGGCAATGCACAGTCCAGCATGGACCACAGCAAGATGGATCACGTTAAGCCCGAGACCTCACAAACAATTCCTTCAATGTCGGATGGCGAAGTCAGAAGGGTCGATTTAGAGACAGGCAAGATCACCATCCGGCACGGCTACATCAAGCATTTGGACATGCCGAGCATGACAATGGTTTTCACTGCCAAGGAAAAAGGCTTGCTCACCGATGTGAAGCCAGGGGATAAGGTTAAGTTCATGGTGGTTGATGAGGCCGGGAAGATGGTCGTAACGGCCATTACGCCCGCACAATGAACTGCTTCACGAGCGCATTCCTCTGCATCACCATTAACTGAGGGGTCTTAGCACAATGGAAAAACCTTATCACCGATTTTCGGAGCTGTTTGCACAGCTTGGCTTAGCCTCGGATGCTTCATCCATCAGGGCTTTCATTGAACGCCACTCGCCGCTGGATGATGCGACGCGGCTTGAGGACGCACCCTGCTGGAGTCAGGTTCAGTCAAAACTGTTGCGTGAATTGATTGCTCAGGATGCTGATTGGGCTGAGGTGGCTGACCAACTGAACTTAGCGCTGCGTGAGCCTCAACGCCGATGAGCAATTTTCCTGACAGGGCTCCACGCGTAAGCTCTGCTGCGACTACTCAGTGACGTTGGGCGTCTTTGGCCTAGATCAACACGAGCTTTTTGCGGGCGTACGGCACATGCAAATTGGAGTTTGATCATCAAGTCAAAAGCTACATGCTGCAAGGCGTCACTATTTGGCCATGACAAGCGTACGGAGGTTTAAATGACGAGTTTCACTGTTATTGACATGACTTGTGGCGCTTGTGCCAGCCGAATCAGCCAAGCGCTAAAACAGGCCAACTTGCCTCCAGAGCTCGGGATAGACATAGACACGGAATCACGCGAGGTGCGCTTGGTCAAAGGCGCCAGCCCGTATGCCGCCGAACTCGTTCGAAATGCCATCGAAGCAGAAGGTTACTCACCAAGGGTGAGTAAGCCTAACGGAACCACCGCGGCCGCGTCTCATGCAAAAAGTTGCTGTTGTGTATCAAGTCGCACACAGAAGCTTGATGTAAATCAGAAGACTATCTCAAAGATTCCTTCATGATTTATTGGAATTCAAAGGAGAGCCACATCATGCGCACAAAGATTCTTGCAGCATCCGCCCTCGCCACCGCGATCATCTCCGGCACTGCTTTTGCCCAGACGCCTAAAGCGGAGGAGGATCATTCCGCCCACCACCCAGCGGGTAGCGCATCAGCCGCAAGCGCATCTGCTCCTAGCGCGACGCCAAGTCCGGAGGCCTTCAACCAGCAGATGAAGGCGATGCAGGACATGCACCAGAAGATGCAAGCTGCCAAGTCTCCCGCCGAGCGTGCAAAGCTGATGGAAGACCACATGCGGATCATGCAGTCCGGTATGGCCATGATGAGTCAAATGCGTGGAGGAGCCTCTGGCATGGGCGGTATGTCAGGCATGAGCGGCTCGACCTCCGGAGGTATGGGTGGGATGCCTCCAAGCGCGCAAGGTTCAACTGGTCAGTCCCAGGCAGGATCTAACTCAGGCATGGGCGGCATGATGAACATGCACATGCAAATGGAACGCCGCATGGCCATGATGGAACAGATGATGCAGATGATGATCGATCGAGACGCAGGCGTGCCTCGCAAGTAATCCTGATCGGAGGCTCTCATGGATCATTCTCATCAGAACAACCAGACGCCATTCTGGAAGTCACCGTCCGGCTTGGCCTTTCTGGTGGCGGCCCTAGTGGGTGGTTTCTACCTCATCACCGAGCACAAAGCTCACCTGTATGGTGTTCTACCGTATCTGTTTTTGTTGGCCTGCCCCCTGATGCATATCTTCATGCATCGGGGCCATCACCATGGCGAAGAACGCGACAACAACAATCGCTCTGCGCGCGACCACGCATCGGCCGAAGGACGTGAACGTGAATGACACTTCGAACGCTTACGGGTTATGGGGCTTGGTAGCCCTCAACGTCTTCATTTTTGTTGGATTCGCCTACAGTTTCTTCAAACCGAAGAATCTGCGCGACTGGCGCAGCTTCGGCGCGTACACGGCCTTCATCGTGGCGTTGTTTGCCGAGATGTACGGTTTCCCGCTCACGATCTATCTGCTTTCCGGATGGCTTGGCAGCAAATTTCCGAACGTCAATCTTTTCGGCCATGAGGCCGGGCATCTATGGTGGTTATTCACAGGTCAGCATGGGGACCCCCATGGTGGAATCTTGCACTTGATTAGCTTAGTGTTCATAGGCGGCGGCTTTTGGCTACTTTCCAAGTCATGGCATGTGCTTTACCAAGCTCAGCATCAGCATGAACTTGCCACCGCAGGCCCTTACCGAGTGGTACGACACCCGCAATACATTGGTTTTGTAGCCATCATGTTCGGCTTTCTGCTGCAATGGCCTACGATTTTGACGGCTGCCATGTTTCCGGTTCTAGTCATCATGTACGTGCGTCTTGCCATTTCCGAAGAACGGGATTCCGAGGCTGCCTTTGGTGAGGCATGGCGCAGTTATGCGGCAGCCACGCCCAGGTTCATTCCTCAGCGCAAGCGGGGCGACCATGACGCAAGCATCTCTCGCAGTCAAGGCCACTGAACTAACTTCAAGCCTCGGCGCCATCATCCTGGGCGCAGGTATTGCGCTTTTCGCGCCGGACCTCCTGCGCGAACATGCAGGTTCTCTATTGCTGGTAGGGATGTTGGTGCACGCTAGCGGCATGACCCTCAAGTACAGACTGGAAGCTCGTGAGCGCCCCCCAGTGATGTGGGAGCGCGCCTTGTTTTTGCTTTGCTGGGTCATGCTGCTCGCACTTGCTGCATGGCTGGCTCTCAAGGTAGCCGGGCGCTGAGGCAAGGGCGAGACTCGATAATGGAACACAAACATTCTGACAACACCCAATATGCTGCGACGCCAAAAGAATCGCAGCCAACGCCTCCACTAGCGGGTGACGAAAAGATTCATTCTCACTGCGCGGCGGATGCACCTAGTCAGAAGCATCCGCAGGAGAAATCGGTGCATGCGGACCACACCGGACATCGAAGCCACGAACAGCATCATGTGTCGGGTTCATCACATCAGTCAGTTATCGTCAAAGCCAAAGGCGGTGACCTGAACGCTGAGTACACCTGCCCCATGCACCCCGAGGTGCGGCAGATCGGTCCCGGCAACTGCCCCATCTGCGGCATGGCGCTGGAGCCCGTGATCGCCACGGGCGAGACCGGCGACAGCGCCGAGCTGCGCGACATGAGCCGCCGCTTCTGGATCGGGCTGGTGCTGTCCTTGCCTGTGCTAGCCCTGGAGATGGGCGGACACCTGCTCGAGATCAAGCACCTGGTGGGCGCGCAGACCTCCAATCTGATCCAAATGCTGCTGGGCACACCCGTGGTGCTCTGGGCGGGCTGGCCGTTCTTCGTGCGGGGCTGGGCATCCGTCAAGCACCGCAGCCTCAACATGTTCACGCTGATCGCCATAGGTACGGGAGCAGCCTGGATCTACAGCATGTTCGGCACGCTCGCCCCGAGCCTGTTTCCGCCGGATTTGCGCGGCGAGGATGGGGCTGTGGCCATCTACTTCGAGGCCGCCGCGGTAATCACGGTCCTGGTGCTGCTGGGACAGGTGCTGGAACTCAGGGCACGTGAAAAGACTTCCGGCGCCATCAAGGCACTGCTGGACCTGGCCCCCAAGACGGCAGTACGGGTGTCTGAGGCGGGCATCGACGAGACGGTGCCCATCGACACCATCCAGGTGGGCGAGTTGCTGCGGGTGCGTCCCGGCGAAAAGGTACCCGTGGATGGGGAACTCACGGAGGGCAAAGGCACGGTGGACGAATCCATGGTCACGGGCGAGCCCATGCCCGTGGCTAAGGCAACGGGCTCCAAGGTCACTGCTGGCACGATGAACCAGACCGGCGGCTTTGTGATGCGGGCCGAGAAGGTCGGGGCAGACACCTTGCTCTCCCAGATCGTGCACATGGTGGCGGCTGCCCAGCGCAGCCGCGCCCCCATCCAGCGCATGGCCGACTTGGTCTCAGCGTGGTTCGTGCCAGTGGTCATCGCGGTGGCGCTGTTGACTTTTGTGGTCTGGCTGTTGTGGGGGCCAATTCCGGCGTTTTCCTATGCGCTCATCACTTCAGTGGCGGTGCTTATCATTGCCTGTCCATGTGCGTTGGGCCTGGCGACGCCTATGTCCATCATGGTGGGTGTCGGTCGTGGCGCGCAGCACGGGGTGCTGATCCGCGATGCCGAGGCGCTCGAGCGCATGGAGAAGGTCGACACGCTGGTGGTGGACAAGACCGGTACCCTCACCGAGGGCCGGCCTCGGGTAGTGCACATTGAGCCAGTGGCCGGTATCTCGCCCGAGGAACTTCTGGTCAAGCTTGCCAGCGTGGAGCGTGCCAGCGAGCACCCATTGGCCATGGCCGTGGTTGCCGCGGCGCAGGAACGCAAGCTGCCACTGGTCGAAGTCACGGACTTCGATTCTCCGGTGGGCAAAGGCGTACTGGGCAAGGTGGACGGTGTGGCCGTGGTGTCTGGCGCAGCCAAATTCCTGGCCGAGCAAGGCATCGACGTGGGCTCGCTCCAGGGCGCTGCGGAACGTCAACGGGCCCAGGCGGCCACCGTGATTTTCGTTGCCCTGGGCGGCCGCCTGGCTGGCTTTGTGGCCATTGCCGACCCCATTAAGGCCACCACGCCTGCGGCGCTCCAAGGGTTGCGCGAGGCGGGTGTGCGTATCGTCATGCTGACCGGCGACGGCCGCACCACGGCCTTGGCCGTGGGTAAGGAACTGGGCATCGACGAGGTGGTGGCCGAGGTCTTTCCCGAGGACAAGGCGAACATTGTGCAGCGGCTGCGCAGCGAAGGCCGGGTAGTGGCCATGGCCGGTGATGGGGTGAATGACGCCCCGGCCCTGGCGGCCGCCGAGGTGGGTATTGCCATGGGCACGGGTACGGACGTCGCCATGGAAAGCTCAGGCATCACCTTGCTCAAGGGTGACCTGATGGGCATCGTGCGTGCTCGCAAGCTCTCGCACGCCACCATGAAGAACATCCGGCAGAATTTGTTCCTGTCCTTTGCCTACAACGTGGCGGGCATACCGCTGGCTGCCGGCGTGCTGTACCCCTTCTTCGGGTTGCTGTTGTCACCGGTCGTTGCCGCAGCAGCGATGGCTCTGTCGTCGGTCAGTGTGATAGGCAATGCACTCAGACTCAGAACCGTCGAAATCAACTGACTGTCTCTCCCGGCATAAGTCGCTCGGCCAGAAAAACTGAGGTTTGCCAGAAGGCTGAAATTTGCGGCCGTGCGAACCTTCGCTATGGGGTCGGCGCTCTATAAAGTGCCGCGCAGCTAATCGGTACGTCTCCAATGGCCTAGTTTTTCGCCAACCCCCTGCCGCCGTACCACGGCGAAAAAGTCAGGAGGTTCTGAGACGAAACGGGTTTTGAGACGGATTTCGGGGGTGGGTAGCCATCGGGGCAGTCAAGAGCCCATAGCAAAAAGCCCCGCGTGGTGCTGGGCTCTGAGCGCCTGACAACCCGACTGAGCGAGTTAGCAGGACTTGTTCTGGCGGAGAGGGAGGGATTCGAACCCTCGGTAGGGTCGC
>RFQA01000141.1 GCA_009925925.1 Betaproteobacteria bacterium | reverse complement strand
GCGGCAGCGGGCTGGTGGCGCGGCCTTTTTCCACATCGCCGCCACCAGCCATATTGGTCTGGGCGATAGCCTGGGCTTTGTCCGGTTTTTCGTTGCTCTTGGCGTTGACCAGAATGACTTCCAGCGGCTTGTCTTCAAACACGCGGTTGAAGGCCTCCGGATCCACAAAGCGCATCGTCAAGAGCACCCCGTGTATCGCGATGGATACACCGAGGGCCCATTGAAGTGTGGTGAGTTTTGGAAGCGTCACGGGGTGGGATTATCGCCGCCGGCATCCGGCGCTTCATTCACATCCACCGCAATCGCGATCGGGCCGGCCACCTCGACTTCGCCCTCGTCCTCTTCGTCCTGGTTGTCTGCTTCTACGGGCGCATCCAGACGTTCCAGGACCGTGCCTTGCACATCCAATGTGATGAGATCCATCTCACCCAGCTTGACCCGTACCTTGGCGTGGCGGGGCAGTCCCTGCGCACCCATGACGGGCAGCACCAGCGGAATGTCGTCGGCGCGCACCATGCCGTCTTTGAACAGGCTGGCAGTGAGCTCGGTGATGCCGTGTTGCTGGGCGTAACGCATGGTCCAGAAGCGCTCCATGGCGCCCTGGTAGCCGTTATAGGCGCTGTAAGCCGCATCAAACGAGGAGATGATGGCGAACAGCTCCGCGTCCTTGGGCTTGAAGGGCGCCACCAATGCCGCCGTCTTCCCGTGGCGGGCACAGGCAATAATTTGCCATTGGTTCACCAAGTCGGTGTAGCGGCGCAGTGGTGAGGTCGCCCACGAATAGGCTTTGACGCCGATACCCGCATGCGGCAAGGCCTTGGTACCCATGCGTACCTTGACGCCGGGTGCCAGCGATGCCTGGCTTCGGTAGATGCCGGGCACGCCCATCTCGGCGAGCCAGCTGCCCCAGGTGCTGTTGGCCAGAATCATGGCTTCGGCGACGATTAGGTCCAGCGGAGCACCGCGCTGGCGGATGCTGATGAGCACCGTCTCGTCGCCTTGCGGCTCCGCGCCATCGTTGCCTTGCAGGCGGAAGTTGTAGTCCGGGCGGTTGAAGGTCTCGGGTTTGCCGCGCACGATCTCGCGTTTGGCTTTCAGGTCGCGCGCCAAGCGGTGCAAAAATGATAGCTGCTCGCGCAGACCTGCTGCGGGCTGGACGTCATTTTCATGGTTAAACGAGGCATCAGTCAGCCACTGCTCGGTGACCACACTGTCGAGCTGGTCGTGGCGCAGGTTGTGGGCAATCGGCACGCGTTCCAGCTTGGTTTCGCTGCTCTGGATTTCCAGCGTCTCTTCATTGAAGGTGACATAGAGCGAAACGGACGGGCAGTCCCTCCCCTCCATCAGCGTGTAGGTCTGCACCACGTCATCGGGCAGCATGGTGACCTTGTAGCCGGGCATGTACACCGTGGACAGCCGGGCGCGGCCCAGCACGTCCACGGGGCTGCCCGGCTGCACGGCCAGGCCGGGCGCGGCGATGTGGATACCCACGGTCACGGTGCCAGTGCCCAGGCCCTGCACGCTCAGGGCATCGTCAATTTCGGTGGTTTGCGAATCGTCAATCGAAAAAGCCTGCACGGCCGCCACCGGCAACTCGTCCGCAATGGCCGGTGCGCTGATCGCGGGAAAGCCGGTGCCCTTGGGGAAGTTTTCCAGCAAAAATCGCTTCCAGTGGAACAGGTAGGGCGAGGCAATCGCGCCGGCCTTTTGCAGCAGCTCCAGCGGCGCAATGTGGGTAGCCCGGCTGGCCTCAACCACCGCTTTGTATTCAGGGGCGTTCTTGTCCGGCTTGAATAGGATTTTGTAGAGCTGGTCTTTGATGGACTGGGGGCAGCTGCCCGCCGCCAGCTCTTGCGCCCACTGGTTGATTTGCTCGGCAATCAGGCGCTTTTTCTCAATCGCAGCCAAAGCTTGGGCAATGATTTCGGCGGGCGCCTTCTTGAAGCGGCCCTTGCCGGCACGGCGGAAGTAGTGCGGGGTGTCAAACAGCTTGAACAGCATGCCCGCCTGCTCGGCCTGGCTGGCTTGGGCGGAAAAGTAGTCTTTGGCCAGGTCTGCGAAGCCGAACTCTTCGTCGGGCGCGAACTCGTAGGCCATGTCCAGCTCGATGCCCGCCGCCTGCGTGTGGGCGGCCGCAACGAACTCCGCCGGGGCGGGTTTTTCAAACTTGATCAGGATGTTGGCGCCCTTGACCTTGACGCGCTTGCCGGAATCCAGCTCCACCTGCGCAGAGGCTTCCGCCTCGGACAGGACACGACCGGCCATGAATTTTCCGGCTTCTTCAAACAGTACAAACATAGGGGGAGATTGTCCCCGCAAAACTACCCGCTCCGGATGCAGGGGCTTCAACCCCTCATTTGTTCGGGGGCAGCCCCATAAACCGGGCGAAATCCGGCAGGTATTCCTCAAAGCCGGTCAGGGCATGGTCCCCGCCTTCCAGCAGCGTGACCTGGGTGTGACCGTAGCGGGCATGCATTTCGCGCCAGTCCAGTACCTCATCCCCTTTGGCCAAGAGGGCGCGGTAGCGCTGTGGGTGCTGCAATTCGCCGACCTGCAGGGTGCGCAGCTCGTCCACATATTCGGGCAAAAAGAAAAAGCTTTCCTCCGGTGCATGCCATTGGCGGTTCTCGCCTATGTATTTGCCCAAATCCCGTGCAGGGTCCACTGCCGGGTTGATCAACATGGCCCGACATCCTGTAGCCTCGGCAATGTGGGTCGCATAGAAACCACCCAGCGAGGAGCCGACCACCGCCGCGCTGTCGCGCGGCCAAGCGGCAATTCCGTTTACCAGCAGCTCCATGGCAGCCTTGGGGGAGGGCGGCAACTGCGGGCACCACCAATGCACTTGCGGGTAATGCTGTGCCATGTACGCCGCCATGGCCTGTGCTTTGTACGAATGAGGCGACGAGCGGAAACCGTGAAGGTAAAGGAGGTGGGTGGTAGTCATCGGGGGATAGTACGGGCTGGCCGCGTACTTTTACTGCCTCTATGATGCTCTGTCGCTCAATGGGAGCATCACGACAGGTCGACGACCTTTATCAGTGTTTCTTCAGGCTCTTTCCTTGAACTGTTTTTCAGCACTTGTCCTTTTCTGCCTCCGGGCACGGATTCCACGTACCGTAGTGCTGGCTTTGGTACTTGTGTCATCCTGGGGAGGACTGCACGCGGGTCAGCTGCAGTTTGAAAATGCGATCGTTTCCACCACCATCGACGGCAAGGTATCGAGGGATATCGTGACATTGCCCTTTCGATGGGATCTCCAATACCCCGGGCTGGCAGGCTCGGCTGTATTGGAATTCGAATTCATGGCAGACCAGTTGCCGCCAAGCCCTGTCGGCCTCTATTTTCCAAAGCTGGGGTCTGCGTATGTGGTGTCCCTGAATGGGGTCGTCATCGGGCGGGATGGGGATCTTTTGGTAGCTGGAGGGCAAGACACCGGGAAAGCCCCCCGCCTGATGCCGGTGAACGCTGAGTTGTTCAAGCCACACAACATTCTTCGCATTCAGTTGCGTGCTGACAGTGGTCGCAAGGCGGGAGTTAGTGCGGTAGTCATTGATGAATGGGGAAAGGTGAGCGCGCTTTTCGACGAGTACCGCCTATGGCGGGTAGGCGTGCCTGCCGCCATCGCCGTTGCGCACGCATGCTTGGCGGTCCTTAGCGTATTGCTGTGGTGGTGGAGTGGGCGGAATCGTTGGGGTGGCGCTGGTCCCCAACCGGTCTTTTTGTTCAGTGCCGTCGCAATGTTTTGCTGGGCATTGCGGCTGACGGATTCGATATGGGAGACGCCCCCCTTGCCGTGGCCGCTCTGGGGCGCGATCCCGGTGCTGGGGCTTGGCGTCTGGGGATGTTGTTGCGCGCACATGTGCATGCTGGTCGCCAAGTGGGATGATAGGCCGTGGGCTGCCGCCTTCAGGCTGTGGCTGGTCGCGATCCTCCTGTCCGGATGGGTCTTTGTGCCTTGGGGGCTGATCGGGGCACACCCTGCGCTGTTGACGATTTGGTATGCCGTACTGGGGCTGACCTTGCTCGCATTCAGTGTGGGTTTAGTCAAACATTCCATGGGCAGTGGTGGCAACGCTGGTGGTCGCTTGCTGTCCGGAGCCGTGTTGCTGAGCGCTTGCATTGGATTGCTGGACCTTTTGCGCATGCGGACCCATGCGGGCGTAGCAGATGTCGCATTGTTGTATTACGCGTCTATCGTCTTTGGCCTGATTCTGGCAATCACAACTTTCCAATATGCGAGGGCAAACCGACAGCTATCTCCCAAAGCGCACCAAGCCGCTTAGGGATAATCACCCCCATGTCGTACCAATTTGGAAAAGTCCCCCTGCGCCAGCGCATTGCGCCCTGGTTTTCGGGGTTTGACGGGCCCTTGGCCTTTGCAGTCTTCATTCTGGCCTGTGCCGGGCTGCTGACCATGTATTCATCCGGCTTTGACCATGGCACCCGGTTTGAAGACCATGCCCGGAACATGCTGATCGCGGGCACCATCATGTTTGTGGTGGCCCAAGTTCCGCCCCAGCGCTTGATGCTCGTTGCAGTTCCGCTGTACACCGTGGGCGTAGCCCTGCTGATAGCCGTTGCCATTTTCGGAATCACCAAAAAGGGCGCCAAACGCTGGATCAATGTCGGCGTGGTGATTCAGCCGAGTGAAATTCTCAAGATCGCCATGCCGCTGATGTTGGCCTGGTGGTTCCAGAAACGCGAAGGCCAGTTGCGACCGCTTGACTTTGTGGTGGCTGGGCTGCTGCTGGCCGTCCCCGTGGGCCTGATCATGAAGCAGCCGGATTTGGGTACTTCGTTGTTGGTACTGGCGGCCGGCATGGCGGTGATCTTTTTTGCCGGCATGAGCTGGAAACTGGTGATTCCGCCCCTGGCGATCGGAGTGATCGGTGTCTTCCTGATCGTGGTCTTTGAGCCGCAGTTGTGTGCCGACGGTGTGCGCTGGCCGGTGCTGCACGACTACCAGCAGCAACGCATCTGCACCTTGCTGGACCCTACTCGCGACCCACTGGGCAAAGGCTTCCACATCATCCAGGGGATGATCGCCATCGGATCGGGCGGTGTGACCGGTATGGGTTTCATGAAGGGCACGCAGACCCACCTGGAGTTCATTCCAGAGCGGACGACGGACTTTATATTTGCTGCCTATTCGGAAGAGTTCGGCCTGATCGGCACCACCTTCCTGATCTGCGCGTTCATCTTTCTAGTGCTTCGTGGTCTGGCCATTGCGCTGGAGGCGCCGACCCTGTTTTCCCGACTGTTGGCGGGCGCTGCCACCATGATCTTTTTCACCTACGCGTTTGTGAACATGGGCATGGTCAGTGGCATCCTGCCAGTGGTAGGGGTGCCCTTGCCTTTCATCAGCTACGGTGGGACAGCCATGGTGACATTGGGGCTGGCGCTCGGCATCCTGATGTCCATCTCCAATTCCAAGCGTTTGGTCCAGTCATGAGTGCGCCTTTGCCGGTGACCGTGATCGGCGTCGGCAATATGGGTGGCGCCATGGCGCAGCGGCTTTGTGCACTGGGCTGGACCCCATGGGTGCACGACATCGATGCGAGCAAGGTGCAGGGTTTGGTGCCTTTTGGTGCTCTAGCGCTCACGGATATTGCGCAAGCAGCTACTGAATCCATAGCAACCATCATTTGCGTGGTCGATGCCAACCAGGCTCGTGAAGTGCTGTTCGGCCCCGCAGGGCTGGCTCCGCATCTGCCTGCCGGGCATGTGGTGATCTTGTGCCCGACCATAGGGCCGCAGGATGCGGAAGACATTGCAGCGCAGCTGGCGACCACCGGTGTACTCACGCTGGATGCCCCGATGTCAGGCGGCCCTGCTCGTGCGAGGGAGGGCAGCATGAGTCTGATGGTGGCCGGCCCTGCGGCGGCGTGGGAACGCTGCCAGCCTTTGCTGCAAGCCCTGTCGGCCAAGGTGTTTCATATCAGCGACCGGCCGGGTGATGGCGCACGGACCAAGCTGGTCAACAACCTGTTGGCGGGTATCAACCTCGTGGGGGCAGCCGAGGTCATGGCGCTGGCCGCTCGTTTGGGGTTGGACCGTGGGCGCACGCTGGATGTCATTGAACAGTCCAGTGGCCAGAGCTGGATCGGTAGCGACCGCATGCGCCGCGCCATTGCGGGCGATCTGGCTCCGCGCGCCCACATGACCTTGCTGGCCAAAGACACGCGACTCGCCTTGGACGCGGCATCGCAAGTTGGCTTTTCCGGCCCCCTGGGTACCCATGTTTCTGCCGTGTTTGCAGCCGCAGTAGCCGCAGGTTTGGAAGGGCTGGACGATGCGGCTCTGCTGGAGTTTCTGCAGCGGCCTAAAATGGCCGAATGATCTCCCGCGAACCCACTATCGAACGCTTGGCCACGGCCAAATCCCTGTTGCTCACGCCTTTCGGCCTGGATGAGAGCCATCTCACCCGCGCGCTGAACGAAATCAAGGCGCACCAGGTGGACGAAGCGGACCTGTACTTCCAGTACACCCGCTCCGAGGGCTGGAGTCTGGAAGAAGGCATCGTCAAGACCGGTTCCTTCAGCATCGACCAGGGTGTAGGCGTTCGCGCGGTGAGCGGAGAGAAGACCGCCTTTGCGTATTCCGACGATATTTCCGAGGCCAGCCTGCTGGATGCTGCCCGCACCGTGCGCTCCATTTCGGCCGCAGCGCAGAACAAGCGTGCGAAAGCCGCTACACCAAAGATAGCGGGCGGCCGCAAACTCTACGCCGGCCTGGACCCGATTGCCACCCTCGACAGCACCGCCAAAGTGGAGTTGCTGGGCAAGGTTGAGAAACTGGCCCGTGCCAAAGACCCGCGCATCATCCAGGTGATGGCCGGTTTGGCTGCTGAATACGACGTGGTGCTCGTCGCCCGCGCGGACGGCACTCTGGCCGCCGATGTGCGCCCGCTGGTGCGCCTGAGCGTGACGGTGATTGCCGAGCAAAAAGGCCGCCGCGAAGTAGGCTCCAGTGGCGGCGGTGGCCGTTTCGGGCTGGCGTATTTCACCGATGCGCAGATTGAAGACTATGTGGACCAGGCGGTACATGCCGCGCTGACCAACCTCGATGCCCGCCCCGCGCCTGCCGGCGAGATGACTGTGGTGTTGGGGGCCGGATGGCCCGGCATTCTGTTGCACGAAGCCATAGGCCACGGGCTGGAAGGCGATTTCAACCGCAAGGGCAGCAGCGCCTTCAGCGGCCGCATCGGCCAGCGCGTCGCAGCCAAAGGCGTGACGGTGCTGGACGACGGCACGATTGCCGACCGCCGTGGTTCGCTCAACGTGGATGACGAAGGCAACCCCAGCCAGCGCAATGTGTTGATTGAAGATGGCATCTTGAAGGGCTACATCCAGGACAGCATGAACGCTCGCCTGATGGGCGTGAAGCCCACCGGCAATGGCCGACGCGAGAGCTACGCCCACTTGCCCATGCCGCGCATGACCAACACCTACATGCTGGGCGGCGACAAGGCGCCGGAAGAAATCATCGCCAGCATCAAAAAAGGCTTGTACGCCCCCAACTTCGGCGGCGGCCAGGTGGACATTACCAGCGGCAAATTTGTGTTCTCTGCCAGCGAAGCCTATTGGGTGGAAAACGGCAAGATCCAATACCCCGTCAAGGGCGCGACGCTGGTCGGCAGCGGCCCCGAGTGCCTGAAGCGCGTCTCCATGATCGGCAATGACATGAAGCTGGACCCTGGCGTGGGCACCTGCGGCAAAGAGGGCCAAAGCGTGCCCGTGGGCGTGGGTCAGCCTACGCTTCGCATCGACGGTTTGACCGTAGGTGGAACTGCCTAGTGGCAAGCGTAAGCCGCTGTCAGAAACCTGTGCTACATTGAACCCCATGCATTCCGCACGTTTCTTTTTTAGCCACTTTTGGTTCTCACGCGCATCCGGCGGTCGAGAGATCTGAACGTACCCAAAAGAAACGTCCTGAATCTTCCCAAAAACCGCCGGCACCCCCGGCGGTTTTTTTATGCCGTTTTCAACCTGTTTTTCGCAACTTGGACTCTGGAGACCTGACATGAACGCTAAAGCCTCTGCAACCGGTGAGTGGTACGGACAACCCCAGCCCGCCGACCGCACCAGTAAAACCGACGACGAACGCATCAAGGACATCACCGTGTTGCCCCCTCCAGAGCACCTTATCCGCTTTTTCCCCATTCGCGGCAGCGCGACCGAAACCCTGATTTCGGACACCCGCGCCACGATCCACAACATCATGGCCGGCAAGGATGATCGCTTGCTGGTCATCATCGGACCCTGCTCCATCCACGACCCCGCCGCCGCGTTGGACTACGCCCGCCGTCTGAAAGTGGAGCGTGAGAAGTACAAGGACACGCTGGAAATCGTGATGCGCGTCTACTTCGAGAAGCCCCGCACCACCGTGGGCTGGAAGGGCTTGATCAATGACCCCTACCTCGACGAGAGCTACCGCATTGACGAAGGCCTGCGCATTGCACGCCAGTTGCTGATCGAGATCAACCGCTTGGGCATGCCCGCGGGCAGCGAGTTCCTGGACGTCATTTCCCCCCAGTACTTGGGCGACTTGATTTCCTGGGGCGCCATTGGTGCACGTACCACCGAGAGCCAGGTGCACCGCGAGTTGGCCTCCGGCATCTCCGCGCCCATCGGCTTCAAGAACGGCACGGACGGCAACATCAAGATCGCGACGGACGCTATTCAAGCTGCAGCCGGTGGTCACCACTTCTTGTCGGTGCACAAAAATGGCCAAGTGGCGATTGTGCAAACCAACGGCAACCCGGACTGCCACGTCATCCTGCGCGGCGGCAAGGCGCCCAACTACGATGCCGCCAATGTGGCCGCCGCCTGTGCGGACCTCGCCAAGGCGAAGTTGCCCCAGACCCTGATGGTGGACTGCAGCCACGCCAACAGCAGCAAGCAGCACGAAAAGCAGCTCGATGTGGCCAAAGACATTGCCGGCCAGATCAGCGGCGGTTCGCGCAGCGTTTTCGGGGTAATGGTGGAAAGCCACTTAAACGCCGGAGCCCAGAAGTTCACCCCCGGCAAGGACGATGCATCCGCCTTGGAATACGGCAAGAGCATTACCGACGCCTGCCTGGGCTGGGACGATTCGGTGGAGTCGCTGGAAGTGCTGTCTGCCGCCGTCAAGGCGCGTCGCGCTGCTTGATAGCGCCATGAAAAAAGCCGGAGTGATCACTCCGG
>RFQA01000015.1 GCA_009925925.1 Betaproteobacteria bacterium | reverse complement strand
GCGGCCCCCAGAGCACGGTGTCTGCCGCAAAGGCAGCGACCGGGTCGGCAGATTCACAAATGGCGTGCGCTGCAGCCGGATCCATGGCCTGGTCCTGGTAGGTGTAGGCAATCTCACCCCGGTGCCAGCGCTGCAGGTAAGCCAGAAATAGCGCAGGCAACATGGCCACGCTAGCGATGGATTCACCCCGGGCCAGACGCTCGCGAATGGTGGGGGCAATGAACCCTGGAATCTTGGAATAGCCGTCCATGGCCACGCGCTGGTTGGTGTCGCAAATGGCAGGGTTACCGAAACGATCCAGAACCACGTCGCGGTAGGCGCGCAGGTCCAGCGGACTGGGCTTTTCGGGCGTATCCAGCACGGGAATGGTGTCGTCCGTCACGTAGTCATAGGCAAAGCGGCGGATGACGGAGTCATGCGTGCCTTCGTGGATGTACTGGTAGCCCACCAGGGTGCCGGCCCAGGCGATGCAGCTGTGGGTGGCATTCAGCAGCCGAATCTTGGCTTCCTCAAAGGCGTCGACCGACTGCACCATCTCCACGCCCACCTGCTCCCAGGCAGGGCGGCCGGCAATGAAGTTGTCTTCAATCACCCACTGGATAAAGCTCTCACCCATGATGGAGGCTTGATCGTCCCAGCCGGTCGCGGCCTTCACGCGCTCGGCCACATCCGGCGTGGGCCGCGGGGTGATGCGGTCCACCATGGCATTGGGGCTGCTGGTGTTCTGCTCTACCCATGCCTTGAGCGCGGCGTCGCCCAACGCATCAATGAACTGCAGCAAGCCAGCGCGCGAACGCTCGCCGTTGTGGCGGAGGTTGTCACAGTTCATCAGGGTCACCGCACCGGCGCCGCTGCGCATGCGGGCCCGCAAGATGCTGACCAAGCCGCCATAAATGGTGTGGCCGGCGCGGCCTGCCTTTACCGCCTCCAGGTCAGCCCGCAGGTCAGTAAAAGTGGCCCAGTCCAGCTGGTTCTTGGCGTCGAGGTAGTAGCCGGCTTCGGTCACCGTGAACGAAATGATGCGGGTGGCGGCATCAGCGCCTGCTGCAATCAGCGGAGCCAAGTCATCCTGATAAGGAATGACTTTCTTGATCGACTCAATTCGGGTATAGCTGCGCGCGCCTTGGGGTGTCACGGTTTCCAGCGTGTACGCGCCGCCTTGGGCCTGCAGGGCTTCCATGGTGGCCAGCATGTCCGGGCGCAAATTGCCGCCGGTGATGAACCATGCGGTATCGCCACGCTGTCGCAGTTCGTGGATGTAAAGCGCCTGGTGTGCGCGGTGGAACGAGCCCAGTCCGAGGTGAAGAATCGTGGTCATGGTCAGGCGTGAAAAAAATGAATCGGGGGTCGCTTACAGATCAAACTGGGTGGGCATCATCACCACGTCGCGGATGGTCATGCCGCGCGGGCGGGTCAGCATGAAAATCACCACGTCAGCGACCTCGGAAGCTTCGAGCAGGCTGCCTTTGGCCTTGGCTTCTGCCAGCTTGTCTGCGGGCCAATCGGCCAGCAAAGAGGTAATGACCGGCCCCGGCGAAATAGACCCGACGCGCAGGCCGTGCTTGAACACCTGGCGGCGCACCGTCTGCACAAAGCAGTCGATGGCCCACTTGGACGACGCATACACCGGCTCCCACGGGGTAGGAAAGTGCGCAGCCAGTGAGCTGGTCACAATGATGTCGCCTGAGCCCCGCGCAATCATGTGGGGCAGCACGTTGTGCACGTTCTTCATCACCACATTCACGTTCAAGTTGAGCATGCGGTCGATGGCATCCGGATCGCTGTCGACCAAGTCGCCTCCCACATACAGGCCGGCGTTGGCGTGGAACACATCCAGGCGCCCCTCCAAGGCCAGCACCTGGGTGAGCAGGCTGGCGCACTGGTCGCGGTCCAGCAGGTCCAGCACCAGGGGCACAGCTTGAAACCCGAGAGTTGAGCAGGCTTTGTCCAACGCGCTGCGGTCGCGGTCGATCAGCACCACGCGGGCACCGGCTTGAACCATGGCGCTCGCACTGGCAAAGCCGATACCCGAGGCGGCACCTGTGACCGCGGCCACCTGACCTTGCAGAGGTTGCTGTGATTGAGAGGTCATAACGGCGGACATCAACGTGCGCCCGCGGCGACTACACGGCCGTTGGCATCAAACAGATGGGCGGCATCGGCATCGATGTGTACGCCTACGTCAGCGCCCACATGCAGCTCGGTGCGGGTGTTCAAGCGAGCCACCAGCTGAGCGCCGCTCTGGGTGGTCACATAGATCAGTGTCTCGGCGCCAAGAGCCTCGATCAGCTCTACCTTGGCTTGCACAGCGCCCTGACCGGCTGCGACCAAGGTGATGCTCTCCGGCCGCAAGCCGATAGAACCCAGCGCAGGCACTTGCACACCGGCCACGGAGGTCACCGAGGGCAGCTTGGCGGCTTCGACCACGTTCATTTGCGGGGTGCCGATGAACTGGGCCACAAACTGGTTGGCCGGGCGGTCGTACAGCTCCAGCGGCGTGCCCACTTGCTCTATGTTGCCGTCGCGCAGCACCACCACGCGGTCGGCCAGGGTCATGGCTTCCACCTGGTCGTGCGTCACGTAAATGGTGGTGGCGCCCAGGTCGCGGTGCAGCTTGGCAATCTCGATACGGGTCTGGCCGCGCAGCGCTGCATCGAGGTTGGAGAGCGGCTCGTCAAACAAAAACACCTTGGGGGCCCGCACGATGGCGCGGCCGATGGCCACGCGCTGGCGCTGACCGCCGGACAACTCTTTGGGTGTGCGCTGCAGGTAGTTGGTGAGGTTCAGGATCTTTGCGGCGCGGTCCACCTTGTCTTTGATGATGGCGGGGTCCACATTGGCCAGCTTCAAGGCAAAGCTCATGTTCTCGAACACGCTCATGTGCGGGTAGAGCGCATAGCTCTGGAACACCATGGCCAGGTCGCGCTTGCTGGAAGGCTGGTGGGTGATGTCGCGGCCATCGAGCTGCAAGCTGCCGCCATCAATGGTTTCCAGACCGGCAATCAGGCGCAACAAGGTGGACTTGCCGCAGCCGGACGGGCCCACAAACACCACGAATTCGCCCTGCTTGATGGCCAGGTCAATGCCCTTGATGACACGGTGTTCGCCGAACAGCTTTTCAACGCCGCTGAGTTGGAGGTAAGACATGAATGAGGTCTCCTGATCTTTATTTTTGAGAAACGTTTGAGTACCAAGCACCCAACCCAGGGGTGCCGCAGGACCGGCTATGCCGGACTGCTGGCACCGCCCCCTGCAAGGGGGAAAGCGGCCACACGCAGTGGGCAAGCCGGGGGGTGTGCATCACTTCACGGCGCCGAAGGTCAGGCCTTGGACCAATTGCTTCTGGCTGAACCAGCCGAAGACCACGATGGGGCCAATCGCCATGAAGGACGCGGCAGACAACTTGGCCCAGAACAGGCCCTCCGGGCTGGAGTAGCTGGCAATCAGCGTGGCCAGCGTGCCGGCCTTGGCGGCACTCAGGTTGAGCGACCAGAACGCCTCGTTCCAGCTCAGCACCAGAGTCAGCAAACCGGTAGAAGCCAGCCCGCCCATGGTGAGAGGCAGCAGCACGTAGCGGAACTCGCTCCACAACGTGGCGCCGTCCATGCGGGATGCTTCCAGAATCTCGTTCGGGATCTCCTTCAGGTAGGAGTACAGCATCCACACCATGATGGGCAGATTGGACAAGGTGAACACAATCACTAGGCCGGTGCGGGTGTCCAACAAGCCACTGGTTTGTGCCATCACATACACCGGCACCAGGGCTCCCACGGCGGGCATCATCTTGGTGGAGAGCATCCACATCAGGATGTCCTTGGTGTACTTGCCCTTGAAGAAGGCCATGGCATACGCGGCCGGAAATGCCAGCATCAATCCCAGAATGGTGGAGGCCACGCTGGTGATGAGCGAGTTCTTGGCGTAAAGCATGTAGTCGCTACGCTCTTGCACGATCTGGAAGTTCTCCAACGTAGGGGTGAAGAACAGCAGGGGCGGCACCGAGATGGCTTGCAACTCGGTTTTGAAGGCCGTGAGCACCAGCCAGCCCAGCGGGAAGAACAGCACCAGAGTCACCAGCCACGCAACCAGCGTGCGCAGCCAATGCAGCCAGGGGATAGATTTGGGTTGTGTCATGTGCAGCTCACTTGTCCAGGTTCTTGCCGACCATGCGGATCAGGAAGACGGCGGCGATATTGGCCAGCACCACGGCGAACAGCGCGCCCGCGGAGGCCACACCGGCATCGAAATTCAGTAGCGCCTGCTTGAAGATCAGGAAGGCCACGTTGGTGCTCGCATCCCCCGGGCCACCACCGGTGGTGGTGTAGATCTCGGCGAACACGCTGAGCAGGAAGATCATTTCGATCATCACCACCACTGCCACCGAGCGGGCCATGTGGGGCAGGTAGAGGTAGCGCAGTTGCTGCAGGTAGTTGGCGCCGTCCATGCGGGAGGCTTCCAACTGCTCGCGGTTCATGCTCTGCAAGGAGGTAATGAAAATGAGCGTCGCAAATGGCAGCCACTGCCAGGACACGATGACGATCACGCTGAACAGCGGGAAGTCGGTCAGCCAGTCCACCGGGGTGCCGCCGAAGAAGATCCAGACCTGCGCCAGCACACCGTAGATGGGGTTCATCATCATGTGCTTCCACAGCAAGGCATTCACGGTGGGCATGACGAAGAACGGAGAAATCAGCAGGATGCGCACCAGACCACGGCCTGGAAAAGGCTCGTCGATCAGCAACGCAATCAAAGTACCCAATACCACCGTGATCAGGATCACGCTGCCGAGCAGCAGCAGGGTGTTCATCACTGCCGTGCCGAACGAAGGGTCGGTCACGAAGTATTCAAAGTTTTCCAGTCCGATGAAGCCGCTCTGGTCGGGCTGCATCAGGTTGTAGCGGATGACCGAGAAGTAAATGGTCATCACCAAGGGCACGATCATCCACAAGAAGAGGGTGATCACTGCCGGCGCCATCAGGGCGCGGGGAATAAATCGGTTCATGAAGATGTCTCTCACTGAGCGTCGCCGGCCAGCCGGGGCATGGAGTGCGGCGGAAAACGTGACATAAAAGGGCGCGCAGGTTCCCCCGCGCGCCTGAAGTCAACCTACCGGGAGAGATGCTTACTTGTAGTAGCCGGCCTTCTTCATTTCGCGCTCTGCCGCGACTTGAGAAGCCTTCAAGGCTGCGTCTACCGACTTCTTGCCGGCCAGTGCTGCACTCATTTCCTGACCCACGGTGGCGCCGATGGCCTGGAACTCAGGAATCGCTGCAAACTGCACGCCGACATACGGGCTCTTGGGCAAGGTGCTGTCGTTCGGGTTGGCCGAGTCGATGGCTGCTTTTTCAGCAGCTGCAAACTTGGCAGCCTTCTGGAACTCAGCGTTGGCGTAGGTGCTCTTGCGGGTACCGGTAGGCACGTGGGCCCAGCCGTTGGTCTTGGCCACCAGCTCGATGTATTCCTTGGAGGTTGCCCAGGTCACAAACTTGCTCGCTGCGTCCACTTTCTTGGAGCCTGATGGAATGGCCAGTGCCCATGCCCACAACCAGTTGGCACCCTTGGGAGTCACAGCGGTTGGTGCCTGCGCAAATGCCACCTTGTCAGCCACCTTGGACTGCTTGGGGTCGGTAATGAAAGACGCTGCAATGGTCGCGTCGATCCACATGCCGCACTTGCCTTCGTTGTACAGCGCCAGGATTTCGTTGAAGCTGTTGGCGGAAGAGCCGGGAGGGCCGTAGTTCTTCAGCAGGTCCACGTAGAAGTTGATGGAGTCCTTCCAGGGCTTGCTTTCCAGCTGGGGCTTCCACTGCATGTCAAACCACTGGCCGCCGTTGGTGTTCACCAAAGTGCTCAGGAAGGCCATGTTGTCACCCCAGCCCGGCTTGCCGCGCAGGCAGATGCCGTACACGCCGTTCTTGGGGTCATGGATCTTGGCAGCCAGGGCTTTGATGTCGGTCCATGTGGGCTTGTCGGCCACTTTGATGCCTGCCTTATCAGCCAGATCTTTGCGGTACATCAGCATGGAGGATTCACCGTAGAAAGGCACTGCAAACATCTTGCCGTCCACTGACAAACCATTGCGCATGGCGGGCAGGATGTCGTCCGCGTCGTATTTGGCGTCGGTCTTCAGTTCCTGCAGCCAGCCTTTTTTGCCCCAGATCGGGGTTTCGTACATGCCGATGGTCATCACGTCAAATTGGCCACCCTTGGTGGCGATATCGGTGGTCACGCGCTGGCGCAGCACGCCTTCTTCCAGGGTCACCCACTTGAGCTTGATATCGGGGTTGGCCTGCTCGAAGTTCTTGCTGAGCTTCTGCATTTCGATCATGTGGCCGTTGTTCACGGTGGCGATAACCAACTCGGTGTCAGCGGCGAAAGACGCGCCTGCCATCAGACCGAAGGCCAAAGCCAGAGATGCTTTGAGTTTCATGAAACTGTCTCCTGTTGTTAATTTCGTGGTGTTCAGCCAATGCCAACCGTGCATCGACAGGGCTGAATAGTAGAAGTCGCCCCCTAGCGGGGTTGATACTTTCGGGACGATTGCGTGTATTTTGATGCGCGATGGGACTAGGGTTTTCCCACACAGATGCGATAACGTATTGATCTTCGGAAATTTTTGCAAAGTTTGGCCAGAGAAGTCCGGTCAATCGATTCGCGTCCACTATTGCCTCTTAAACAGGCAAACACTGCTTTACCAAGAACTCTAAGGATGATTTAGTTATTTAGAACTGAAAATTCCGTAGTTCCAGTTTTATTAGGGCACTCCCAGAATCGCGCTTATTGATTTCGTGTGACTTTTTCTGGAGTTGATATGCCCTTTTCTTCTATTGCTTCTGCGTTCCGTAACGCCTCCCTCTCCCGCCGCGGCCTTGGCAAACTGGTACTTGCTGGCGCGGTTGCTGCCTCTGCCGGCCATGCATTTGCGCAACAAAGCATCACCCTGCTCAACGTGTCGTACGACCCGACCCGCGAGCTGTACGTGGAATTCAACGCTGCGTTTGCCAAGTACTGGAAGGCCAAAACAGGCCAGGACGTGACCATCAAACAAAGCCACGGCGGCTCGGGCAAGCAGGCCCGCTCCGTGATTGACGGGCTGGACGCTGACGTGGTGACCCTCGCCTTGGCCGGCGATACGGAAGCCATCGTCAAGAACGGCGGCTGGATCAACAAAGACTGGCAAAAGCGCCTGCCCCACAACTCCACACCGTACGCATCCACAATCGTGTTTGCAGTGCGTGAAGGTAACCCCAAGAAGATCAAGGATTGGGACGACCTGATCCGTCCTGACATCAAGGTCATCACGCCCAACCCCAAGACCAGTGGTGGTGCCCGTTGGAACTACCTGGCCGCCTGGGAATTTGCCAAGCGCAAGTACGGCAGCGACGCCAAAGCCAAAGAGTTCGTCGCCAAGCTGTTCGCCAACGTGCCTATTCTGGACACCGGCGCACGCGGCTCCACCATCACCTTCGCACAACGCAATCAAGGCGATGTGCTGATTGCCTGGGAAAACGAAGCCTACCTGTTGGAGAAAGAATTCGGCGCCAAGTTCGATGTGGTAGCTCCCCCACTATCCATCCTGGCTGAACCTGCCGTTGCCGTGGTCGACAAGAACGTGGACAAGAAGGGCACCCGTGCCGTGGCCGAGGAGTACCTGAAGTACCTCTACAGCGAAGAAGGTCAGGACATTGCGGGCAAAAACTTCTACCGCCCCGTGATCTCCGAAAAGGCCAAAGCCAAATACGCCAAGCAGTTCCAACCCTTGAAGACCTTCACCATTGAAGAAGCCTTCGGTGGCTGGGAAAAGGCCGACAAGGATCACTTTGCTGACGGCGCCAGCTTCGACCAGATCTACACCAAAAAGTAAGCAAATCGCCTGCTGGCGCTCATGGAATTTGCTCCAGCAGCTATCAAAAATATAGCAAACTACATCAAGGGAAAACTGCCATGTCCATTCAAGCCATCAACGTACGCAACCAATTCAAAGGCAAGGTACGTGAAATCATCCGCGGTGACGTGGTCTCGGAGATCGATGTCGAAACCCCTTGGGGCATCGTCACATCTGTCATCACTACACGCTCAGTGGATGACCTTCAATTGGTTATAGGCTCTGACGTCGTCGCTCTGGTGAAATCCACCGAAGTGTCTATCGCCAAGCTCTAAAGTCCAGCATCTCTAAGCTCAGCGCGATTTACCGTACGTGGACGCGCAACCAACTTGGAGATTTTCTTTCGTATTGGCGTATTCGGCCATGACGCGGCGGTAGTCCGCGCTGGCCCGAATGCGGTCCAGAATTTCCGGCGTCAAGCCCGCACTGCTCCAGCGCGCTTGCATTCCGCCTCGTTCAGCCGCTACCTCCTGGGGGTACAGAGAGCCGCAAGTTTTCCAAGCGAAGTCATAAAGTGCAATCCCCTCGGCATAGCTGTAGCTGACTTCAGCGTGTACGCTGGGCAGTGCCATCACCCATGCTATCAGCGCGGTAGCGGCTAACTTCCATATACAGTTATTCATTATTTCCCTTTCAACGTCGGGCCAACCATACCCCGAACACTGTGAGCACCATACCAACCAGCGCCAAGCCGGTGAGCGTCTCACCAAACAGGGCCCAGGCCACCAGTGCGGTGCCGGGTGGCACCAGGTAAAACAGGCTGGCCACGTTGACGGCCGTGCCACTGCGGATCAGCACATTGAGCAGCGTGACCGCCCCCAAGGACAACACCAGCACCAGCCACGCCAGCGCAAACACGAACGACCCGGTCCACTCAATTTGCATGGTCTCGGTGGCAGCGGCTGCCAAGCCCGTCAACACCAGACTCGGAATGAACTGGATGAGCGAGCCCGTACGCAAATCAAACGAAGGGCAATAGCGCTTCTGATACAGCGTGCCTGCGGTGATGGCCAGCAGGGCCACAGCCACCGGGAACAACAAGGTCCACAAGGTGGTCAGCCCCGCACCGGCAGCCACCTTGTGCGCCACCACCAGTGCCACGCCCGCAAAGCCTGCCGCCAGACCCGCCCACTGCGTGGCCCGTACTTTTTCTCGCAATAACCAGCCGGCACCCAGCGCGGTGAGCAAGGGCTGCAGCCCCACCACAATGGCCGCCACACCTGCCGGCAGCCCATGGCCGATGGCGATGAACACACCACCCAAGTACACCGCATGCACCAGCACGCCGGTCACTGCAATGTGACCGCACTCGCCCAAAGTGGCAGGCCAGGGTGCACGCGTGCGCCACACCACCAGGCCCATGAGCACCAGCACGGCGGCGTAGCGCACGGCTAGAAAGGTGAGCGGCTCCACATACGGCAAACCGAACTTGGCCCCGATAAAACCAGTGCTCCAAAGGGCGACAAACAGAAGCGGATACAGGGCGGCCAGTGGCGAGGCGGAAGAGGTGGAGCGCGAAGTCATCCACCGATCTTAAAGATCTGCACTTCCAGCTTTTCTCGCCATGCCCGACCCGTATAAGCAAACAACAAAGTATTCGTTGGGTTTTACGTGTCGCTTGCGCAGAATGGCCCCTCGCAAGTTTTGAGGGTGAGCCCATGTCTACTGTGTTGATTGTTCCCGGATGGCGTGATTCCGGCCCCGGCCATTGGCAAACCCTGTGGGCCGAGCAGCTGCCCAATGCAGTGCGCGTGCATCAGGATGACTGGATCACCCCCATCCGCTCTGCCTGGGTGGCGTCTATCACCCGCCACATTCTGGAAATTGATGGTCCGGTCGTTGTTGCGGCGCACAGCCTCGGGTGTATTGCGACCAGCCATCTCCCGCCCGAAGCCGTAGAGCGCATTGTGGGCGCCCTGCTGGTGGCACCGGCCGACCCTGAACGGCGTGGCATTCTGGCGGACTTCGCCCCTGTGCCCTACCAGCCCCTGCCCTACCGCAGCATTGTGGTGGCCAGCACCAACGATCCGTTTTGCCCGGTACGCACCGCAGGTGCCTATGCGCGAGCGTGGAAGAGTGAATTTGTGCGCCTGCCCGACGCCGGCCACATCAACGTGGAGGCCGGTTTCGGCCCCTGGCCGCTGGGCAGTGCGCTGCTGCAGAGCTTGCTTCCAGTACCAAGCCCTGCAGTGGTCTGAGACTAGCACGCCCTCAAGCCGCCTTTTGTTTGCGTACGGTGAACTGGTTGGCGGGACGGTCCAGCCCCAGGTTCTCGCGCAACGTTGTGCCTTCGTACTCGGTGCGGAACAAGCCACGGCGCTGCAACTCCGGAATCACCAGCTCCACGAAGTCGTCCAATGATTCAGGCAGCACCGGTGGCATCACATTGAAGCCGTCCGCCGCGCCGTTCTCGAACCAGGTCTGGATTTCGTCGGCAATCTTCTCAGGCGTGCCTACCACCACCCAGTGCCCCCGCGCACCCGCCAGGTACTCATACAACTGGCGCACGGTGAGCTTGTCGCGGCGTGCCAACTCCAGCACCACATGGGCGCGGCTATTGCGGCCCAAAGGTGGCTGCGGAATGTAGGGCGGCGGCGCGTCCAGGTCCCACTTTGTCAAATCTTCGCCCGGCCAGAACGGTGCAATCGTGCTCAGGCCCACCGAGGGGTGGATGAGCTTTTGCAACTCGGCCCATTTGGCATCCGCTTCTTCTTGCGTGCGGCCCACCACCGGGGAAATGCCAGGCAGCACCAGTAGCTGTTCAGGGCGGCGACCGTACTTGGCCAACCGGCCTTTTACATCCGCATAAAAGGCCTGCGCCTCGGCCAAACTGGTCCAGGCGGTGAAGATCGCCTCTGCGGTGGCAGCAGCCAGTTCCTTGCCCGGCTCGGACGAGCCCGCCTGCACGATCACCGGGTAGCCCTGGGGTGAGCGCTCGATATTGAGCGGGCCTTTCACCTTGAGGTGCTTGCCCACGTGGTTCAGGGTGTGCAGTTTGGCGGGGTCAAAGTACACGCCACTGGCCGCGTCGCGGCTGAAGGCATCGTCTTCAAAGCTGTCCCACAAGCCTTTGACCACATCCACAAACTCGTGAGCGATCTCGTAGCGGGTTTCCGGGTCGGGGTGCTTGTCAAAACCGAAATTGCCATACACATTCTCCGCGCCCGTGGTCACCACGTTCCAGGCCGCACGACCCTTGCTGATGTGGTCCAAGGACGCGAACTTGCGCGCCAGCAGATACGGGTCTTCATAGGTGGTCGAAGCGGTAGCCACGAAGCCAATGTGCTTGGTGGCTGTGGCCAAGGCAGCCCACAAGGTCACCGGCTCGAAGTGCGAGACACGGCCCTGGCGACTGAAGGCTTCGTCGCTGCCTTCAAACCACAGACCGGGGCTGTCGGCCACAAACACCTGGTCGAACAGGCCTCGCTCTGCCGTTTTTGCGACTTCGATGTAGTGGTCGATGTTGGTGCCCGAATCGATTTGCGAACCGGGGTGGCGCCAGGCGGCGATGTGGTGGCCCGTGGCCATGATGAAGGCGCCCAGGCGCAGCTTGCGTTGTGACATAAGTTTTCCTTGAATAGGACAAAGAGAGAAAAAGGGACCGTCAGGCGTTCAGCGGAACAGGCTTCCAGGCGGTAAGGCGTCGTTCCGCAAATTGCAACAATGCGTTGAACAACACACCGATGAAGGTGATGGCAATGATTCCGAAGTACATGTCGCCGATCAAAAAGCTGTACTGCGCATAAATGATCAGGTAACCCAAGCCTGATTTCGCGCCCACCATTTCGGCGGCTACCAGCACCAGAATCGCCGTAGCACTGGCCAGACGTACGCCCACAAAAATGGTGGGGATAGACGCCGGCAGGATCACTTTGACAAACAACTGCCGGGCACTGGCCCCCATGGTGCGCGCGGACTTGATGAGTAGCGGATCCACCTGCTTGACGGCGGCAATGGTGTTAAGCAGCAGCGGCCAGGAGCAGGCGTACACCACCATGGCGACCTTGGATACCTCGCCAATACCCAAGAGGAGCAGGAACACCGGCAACAAGGCCAAGGGCGCGGTGTTGCGCAACAGCTCAATCAGCGGGTTCAGGAACTCACCCAAACGCCGGTACCAGCCTATGGCGAGGCCCAATGGGACGGAATACAGAACTGCAATCGCAAAGCCACTCAAGGCACGTGCCACACTGGCGGAGGTGTGCTGCCAGAGCTGGCCGTTCTGGGCCAGCGCCCAGCCAGCCGCCAACACTTCGCTCAGAGGCGGAAAGAATGCAGGGTCAGTCAGCCCGAGACGGGGTGCAGCCTCCCACCAAGCGGCGAGTGCAATCACGAGCGCGGACTGCCATCCCCAGTGGGCCAGTTGACGCAAAAGTCGCAGTCCGTAAGCGGGCGAAGGGATGTTGATGTTTGCTGGCGCCGACACGCTGCCCGCATTGGCGGTAATCAAACCGATATCAGACATGGCTGGTCTCCTTGCGGGTGTTGGGCAGTGTCGCAATATGCGCACGGCGTTGTTGGCGGGCTGCGGCAACTTCGTCATGCAGCAGACTCCAAATCTGGTGACGCAGTTCGCCGAACTGCGGCAATGAGCGCACATCCGGCGTGCCGGCATGCAGGCTGTCGGGGATATCCACAATCTCTTTGATGCGCCCCGGGCGCGAGGTCATCACCGCCACCCGCTGGCCCAGCACCACCGCTTCGTCAATGCCATGGGTGATGAACACAATGGTCTTGCCCGTACGACGCCAGATGTCGACCAACTCTTCCTGCAGCGTCTCCCGGGTCTGCGCGTCCAGCGCGGCAAAGGGCTCGTCCATCAGCAGCACCTCGGGCTCATACGCCAGGCTGCGGGCGATGGCCACGCGTTGCTTCATGCCCCCGGACATCTCATGCGGGTAGTGCTTGGCAAAAGCGCTCAGGCCCACCAGCTCCAGATAAGCGGCTGCCTTGGCGCGGCGCTCACTACGGCCCAGCGCGGCAATCTCCAGCCCGAACGCCACGTTGTCGAGCGCCGTGAGCCAGGGGAACAAGGCGTATTGCTGGAAGACCACCCCCCGATCCCGCGCCGGTCCGGTGATGGATTTGCCGTCGATCAGCACGCGACCGCTGCTGGGTAGGGTGAGTCCGGCCAGCAAGTCCAGCAGCGTGGACTTGCCACAACCACTGGGGCCTACGAGCACCAGAAATTCGCCGGCACGCACTTCCAGGCTCACATCGTCCAAGGCCACGAAAGTACTGGCAGGTGTGCCATCTTCGGAGCGCACCGCGAAGGTCTTGCTCACATGCTCGAACTGGATTTTGGCGGCGCTCATTTCAGGGCTACCTTGGCGCCATTGGCGTAGGGATTCAAGGCATTGGTGTACAGGTCGGCAGGTTTGACTTGTCCGGCCTTGATGATGTCTTCCTTCACCAGCCAGTCGATCCAGGTCTGCAGGTCTTTGTCCAGCACCAGTCCGCCGGTGGAGGGCACGCCCGTGCTCTTCCAGAATTGGATGGCGTCTGCGCTTTCCGCACGTCCACGGGCTTTGATGATGCCCTCAAAGGTGCTGCGTACTTGGGCTGGCGGGGTCACTTTGGCCCACTCGATCGCCTTGGCGATGGCGCTTACCAAGTGCTTGGAGGCCTTGGGGTTTTGCTCAATGAACTTGTTGCGCAGCACGTACGAGCCTGCGGTGAAGTTGCCGAACAAGTCGCGGTCGGTAAACAGCGGGCGGATACCGCCGCGCTCTAGCGCCTTGTCCCGCAAGATGCCGCCCAATGTGCTCACCTCCACCTGTCCCTGGCGCAGAGCCTGCTCTCCGGAGACGGGCGGGGTAATGACAAAGGTGACCTGCTTGGCCTCTTCATCCGTCACCTTGTTACGTTCCAGATACTCACGCACCATGAAGTCGTGGTGAGCACCCAAGGTGTTCATCGCCACCTTTTTGCCTAGCAAATCACGGGCAGTTTTGATGGGACTGTCGTTCTTGACGTAGTAGCCGGTCCAGGTGTTGTCATCCACACCGTAGTAGCCGATCACGGCCTTCACAGGTGCTTTCTTGACGATGAGCTTGACCAGTGCACCATTGAAGGCACCGCCAATGTCGATGTCGTTGGTCACCACGGCCTGCACGTCCTGTGGGCCGCTGATGGTGTTGCCCACCCATTTGGCCTTGAGCGGTGCCAGATAGCCCAAGTGTTCGGCGAGTTCGATCCAGACCACAGTGCCCACACTGCCCTGGTAGCGGATGTCGGTGACCTCCAGTGCTTCTTGGGCTGCGGCGGGACTGATGGCGCTCCATGCCAGCCACGCGGCGGTAAAGAGCTTGAAGATTTTTTGCATGGGTTTCCCTCGTTGGTTGTTCATGGGGAGTCAGCGTAGAGACGCGCCACTCCACCGACAACGAAGAAAAACAGACAAGCAAACACCGCTACAAAAAGCAGATGTACTCATGCGAAATGCGCGCTTCGCAGAAGGGCTCCGGCTTCCTAGCATGCAAGCCTCTTCTCTGTTTTCACGCTGTCACATCAAGGAGTTTTTATGTCTGCTGTTTTGCAAAGCCCACTCGCCACCGCAGCTGCGCCGCTGGAGATCACACCCCTGGCGGGCCGCATTGGTGCCCTTATTCAGGGCGTGCGTCTCTCCAGCGAACTCGCACCTGAGACCTTCGCAGCGATCCACCAAGCGCTGTTGCGCTACAAGGTGGTTTTCTTCCGGGGTCAGCACCACCTCGACGACGCTTCGCAACAAGCGTTTGCATCCCTGTGGGGCGACGTGGTGGCACACCCCACGGTACCTTCGCGCAACGGCACACAGATCCTGGAGCTGGACTCCCAGCATGGCGGGCGCGCCAATTCATGGCACACCGACGTGACATTTGATGTGGACTACCCCAAGGTTTCGGTACTGCGCGGAGTCACCATCCCGGAATCCGGAGGCGACACGGTCTGGTCCAACACGGCAGCTGCCTACGACGAACTTCCTGAAGAACTGCGTGCGCTCGCCGATCGACTGTGGGCCATACACAGCAATGACTACGACTACGCTGCCACCCGTGTGGAGCCCGATGACGCAGGTGCCCAGCACTACCGCGAAGTATTTCGCGCCCGCTTGATTGAAGCGCAGCACCCGCTGGTACGCGTGCACCCCGAAACCGGCGAACGCACTTTGGTGGCGGGCCACTTCGTCAAGCGCTTTGCCGGCTACAACACCCACGATTCGGACCGCCTGTTCGAGATCTTCCAGCACCACATCACCCGCCTGGAAAACACCGTGCGCTGGCAGTGGACCACGGGTGACGTCGCCATTTGGGATAACCGTGCCACCCAGCACTACGCCATTAACGACTACGGCAAGCAACACCGCGTAGTGCGCCGCGTGACCGTTCGTGGTGAGGTTCCAGTCGCTGTGGATGGCCAACGCAGCTTCGTGCCCGGCAACGCTGCCACGCACACCGCCTGATGCGCGGGTTCTTCACCCGCCACGCCTTTCTGTTGCGCTTTGCCCTGCTGTCTTCTTTCATGGGGACCAGCGTGGGCCTGGCCAAGTTCACCACCACCCTCTACGCGCTGGAGCTGGGCGCCCAGGGCTGGTTGTTGGCGGCCATGGCAGGCGCGCAATCAGTGGGCATTTTGTTCATGAGTTTGCCGGTGGGATTCTGGGTGGAGCGCTTCGGTCCCGCGCGGCTATTCATCGCGGGCAGCTGGCTCATGGGTGCGCTGTACGCCCTTATTCCTGCGGTTCCCCATGCCTTTTTCTTGCTGGGTCTGACTGCATGCATCAGCTTTCTGATGCCACTGCGCTTCGTGTCGCTCAACACCGTGTTCATGACGGCGCTGGACCGCATCGGCCATTCGCAGGCGGGCTGGCAGCGCGGCGCGCACATGTCAGGCATGTTTTTGCTCGGGCCGGTGGCTGCTGCCAGCGTGATCCATTGGGGCGGCCATGCCGGTAGCTATTGGCTGATTGCAAGCATGTTCGCACTCACCGCCTTGCTGGCCGGGCCGGTATTGCAGGAGCAGCCGCATACCCCACCTGTAGCCGGTACCCGTATGGGCATCTTCCGTTCGGTGCGCGCACTATGGGCCGAACCAGCAGTGCGCACCCTGGCCAGCCTCGAGTTTGTAGTGCAAGCGGCGCACATGTATTACGCCTTCTATATCGTGGTGATTGCGGTGCAGCAGCTGGGTCTGCCTGCGCTGGGAGCCGGCTCGCTGGTGGCGGTGCAGGGAAGCGCTTTCATCTTCTCCCTGATTTTCTTAGGCCGTTGGGCAGCACGCTTGGGGCCCTTGCGCACGGTGGTGGGCGGTGCGGCGGCTGCAGCACTTGCCATGGTGCTGCTGGCCAGTGCCCGCAATATTGGCGGGCTGTGGGCGGGCGGTGCGCTCTTGGGTCTGGGCCTGGGTTTGCTGCAGATTCATACGCTGAGCCAGTTTGCCGTGTGGGGCGCCAAGTTGGGGCGCGGTCGGGTGTCTGGCCTGAGCGCGCTGGCCGGGCCCACAGGCGGCTTTCTTGGCGGCCTGATGGGCGGCGGCACCAGTGCGGCAATAGGGCTGCAAGCCATGTTCTTGGTTTTTGTCCCGCTGTTTGCGTGGCTGGCTTGGAACAGTGTGCGCGCCCACCGTTCGCCTCAGATGATTTCGGCTTAAAGAATTAACTTTTTATTCGTTTGAGTTTTGACGACGGCTGATTACAGTCGTTTTCAATCAGAGCTGCCGACTGCCTTTATCTTGGTATTCCAAGCACCAAATCAGCCTCTAGCGCTCGTGGAATATGCGCAAGCAGCTCTTTATTTCATAGCAAACCTGTCACACCACAAGGAGAAGCACCATGTCAGAGAACTGGAAATTCGAAACCAAATCCGTCCACGCCGGTTACAGCCCCGATCCGACCACCAAGGCCGTGGCCGTGCCGATCTACCAAACCGCCGCGTACGCTTTTGACAGCGCCCAGCATGGCGCCGACCTGTTCGACCTGAAGGTGCCGGGCAACATCTATACCCGCATCATGAACCCAACCCAGGATGTGCTGGAAAAGCGCGTCGCAGCACTGGAGGGCGGCATTGCTGCTTTGGCGCTCGCGTCGGGGCAGGCAGCGGTGACCTATGCCATCCAGACGATTGCCGAAGCAGGTGACAACATCGTCTCGAGCACCGCGCTCTACGGCGGCACCTACAACCTGTTCGCCCACACGCTGCCGCAGTTCGGCATTACCACCCGGTTTGCAGACCACAAGAACCCCGACAGCTTTGCCCCACTGATTGACGAACGCACCAAGGCCATCTTTGTCGAATCTTTGGGCAACCCCCAAGGCAATGTGACTGACATCCGCAGCATCGCCGACATCGCCCACGCCCATGGCATTCCGCTCATCGTGGACAACACGGTGGCCACGCCCTACCTGCTTCGCCCCATCGAGCACGGCGCTGACATCGTGGTGCACTCGCTCACCAAGTACCTGGGCGGCCACGGCACCACCATCGGTGGCGCCATTGTGGACAGCGGCAAATTCCCTTGGGCCGAGCACAAGGCCCGCTTCAAGCGTTTGAACGAGCCAGACCCCAGCTACCACGGCGTGGTCTACACCGAAGCTCTGGGACCGGCCGCCTACATTGGCCGCGCCCGCGTGGTGCCCTTGCGCAACACCGGCGCTGCCATTTCGCCCTTCAATGCCTTCCTGATCCTGCAAGGCATTGAGACTTTGGCCCTGCGCCTGGAGCGCATTACCGACAACGCGCTGAAAGTTGCGCAGCACCTGCAGCAACATCCCAAAGTGTCTTGGGTGAACTTTGCCGCCCTGCCCGGCCACCCTGACCATGCACTGGCGCAAAAGTACCTGGGCGGCAAAGCCTCCGGCTTGCTGACCTTTGGTGTGAAGTCGGCTGAAGGCCAAGGCCGCGAAGCCGGCGCCCGCTTCCTCGACGCACTGCAGGTGTTCACCCGCCTGGTCAATATTGGCGATGCCAAGTCGCTGGCCACCCACCCGGCCTCCACTACCCATCGTCAGCTCTCGCCCGAGGAGCTGGCCAAAGCGGGTGTGCCTGTGGATGCGGTGCGTTTGTCGGTGGGCATTGAACACATTGACGACTTGCTGGCCGATCTCGACAACGCGCTTGCGGCCGTTTGAATCTGATCAAGAAGGAAACACACCATGTCCCAAGCATTGAGTGAACTGGCACTGAACCAACTGTTCCGCGAAGCGCGCACCGTGCACGCGTTCAAACCCGTGGAAATCCCTGATGAGAAGCTGCATGCGCTGTATGACCTGCTCAAGTGGGGGCCTACCGCGTTTAACTCGCAGCCGGCCCGGCTGGTGTTTGTGCGTTCTGCTGAAGCCAAGGAAAAGCTCAAGCCCGCCCTCTCCGGCGGGAACGTGGCCCAGACACTGGGTTCATCCGTCACAGTGATCGTTGCGTATGACACCCGGTTTCAAGAGCACCTGCCCCAGCAGTTCCCGGCCTACGACGCCAAGCCACTGTTTGACGGCAATGCAGCACTGACACAAGCCACCGCAGAACGCAATAGCGCACTCCAAGGCGCCTACCTGATTCTGGCCGCACGCGCCTTGGGTATCGATAGCGGTGCGCAGTCCGGCTTTGATGCCGCTGCAGTCAACCAGGCCTTCTTCCCGGATGGGCGCTACAAGGTCAACTTCCTGATCAACCTGGGCTATGCAGAGCCTGCTGGCATCTATCCCCGCGGCCCCCGATTGGCTTTCAACGACGTGGCTCAGATTGTTTAAGGCGGCATGAATTTTCAACAACTGAGATCCGTTCGGGAGGCCGTGCGCTGCGGCTATAACCTCACCGACGTTGCAGCCATGCTGCACACCTCGCAGCCCGGTGTGAGCCGGCAGATCCGCGAGCTGGAGGAAGAGCTGGGCGTGGAAATTTTCAATCGTGCCGGCAAACGCCTAACGGGTTTGACGCCGCCAGGCAAAGATCTGCTGCCCATCGTAGAACGCCTGCTGCTGGATGCTGAAAACCTCAAGCGTGCCGGCCAGGACTACAGCGCGCAACTGGAGGGTCAGCTGTCGATTGCTGCCACGCACTCGCAAGCACGTTATGCCCTGCCCCATGTGGTGAAGGACTTCCGCGACAAGTTCCCGAAAGTAACTCTGCACTTGCATCAGGGCTCGCCCAAGCAAGTGGCCGCCATGCTACTTTCCGGCGAGGCCGACATTGGTGTGGCCACCGAGGCACTGGCGGACTACACCCAACTGGTCACATTGCCCTGCTATCGCTGGACACACAGCATTGTGGTGCCACCCGGGCACCCGCTGCTGGAGCAAACGGAACCGGTCACGCTACAGCAACTGGCGCACTACCCCATCATCACGTATGAGCTGGGTTATACCGGTCGCGCCCACATCGACAACGCCTTTGCAGCGGAGAACCTCCACCCCAATGTCGTACTGACAGCCATGGATGCGGACGTGATCAAGACCTATGTTGAACTCGGCATGGGCGTGGGTATCGTTGCCTCCGTGGCGCTGGATGCCGAGCGCGACCGCAACCTGCGCATTTTGGACGCGGGCCACCTCTTCCAGGTGAACGTGACCCGACTGGGTTTGCGCAAAGGCGTGTGGCTTCGGGGCTACGCCTACAGCTTCATCGAAACCTTTGTGCCCACCCTAACCAAAGAAGTGGTGGCACGTACTTTGGCCGAAGCCAACAATAACGAAGCATGAGTGCACAGGACGGGCTGCGATAGCCCGCCCTTATTCGGTTTGCGCAGTTGTTGCTGCCTTTTCATTCGTTCCCTTCTGCATACGGAGTTCGCACAATGAACCCATGTGTAAGCGGCAACAGCCGCAGGAGAGAAACAATGCAAGACAACCATTCCACCCACGAGACTGACAGCCCCTTCACCTTGGGTGAACTTGCGCTGTCCTTGGGCTATGCAGTGGCAGGAGTGACCGCAGTTGCACTGATCGTGAACCTCTGGCTGTTGCCGGTCAAAATGATTTGAGCGCCTGCACTATGGGCACGCCAGCGCATTCCGACACCATCCGTACCAACCTGACACGGGTGTTGGCTGTGACAACACGCCATTGGCAGATAGCGCCTGTGGCTCAGTACCGGAGCGCCTTCATCAATGAAGCGATTGCGAAACCCGCGACACGCCAAAAACGTCGCATCGAGTACGACCTGCAATTCGCATGG
Source organism: Betaproteobacteria bacterium (assembly GCA_009925925.1). Taxonomy (GTDB): domain Bacteria; phylum Pseudomonadota; class Gammaproteobacteria; order Burkholderiales; family Burkholderiaceae_C; genus Allorhodoferax. Next base: position 9,552 of record RFQA01000015.1, on the reverse strand, counting down.
TGAGCAACTAGAGCGGCATGGAGCCACTTCGGGCGAGCGTGGCAAAAATCAAAAATGTAATAACGAAATGAAAAATCAGACCTTCTTCAAAAGGTTATGACATCTCACAATTCGTGCATTCATTACAAAAAGCAAAGCCCCCCATGTCTGTCTTACTCATCGCCGGAAGCCCCTCAGAGCGTTCACGCACCGCAGCCCTATTGGAGGCCGCTGGTCAGCGCCTGGAAGCACGTGGCGTCCTCGTCGATCGCTTGCGCGTAAGAGACCTTTCACCCCAGGCCTTGTTGTTGGCCGACTTCGGGCACCCCTCCATTAGCCAGGCCACCGGACGGGTTGCAGAGGCCGACGTCATCATCGTCGCCACACCGGTTTACAAGGCCGCTTACAGCGGCGTACTCAAAGTCTTTCTGGACTTGCTCCCGCAGGACGGCTTTAAAGGTAAAGTGGTACTGCCATTGGCGACCGGCGGCAGCCCGCACCACATGCTCGCACTGGACTATTCCTTGCGCCCAGTTCTCCAGTCTCTTGGTGCCAAGCACATCCTTCCCGGCATTTATGCGACTGACTCGCAAGTCACGGTGAACGAGAGCGGCAGCTACCAAGTCAGCGCCGATATCGGGGAGCGCCTGGACGACGCAGTCCACACACTGATTACCGAGACACTGCAAACCGGTTTGGCTATTGCAGGCCGATTCCCGGCGGTCGATTTTTCGCAAGTGCGATGTAGCGTGTAAGCCACCGGGCCTTGGCGACAGGCCCACTCTTTTTCTCTTTCGATTCCATTTTTTGAAACCGCGCCTGCGGCATGGGCGGAGCCTTGCCTGCGCAAACCTCTACCGGAGATTTTTATGAGCACCTCTTTGAACATCACCCGTCGACAGTTGCTGGCCACAGCGACCGCTGCCGGCGCCCTTGCAGCCACATCCACACCTTTCGCCCAGAGCGGCCAACGCGTGCTGCGCGTGGGTCACCAGAAAGGCTGGTTCAACATCCTCAAGGGCCGTGGCACGCTGGAACAAAAACTCGCGCCCCTGGGTGTCAAAGTGACTTGGGTGGAATTCAATGCAGGCCCCGTACAGCTCGAAGCTCTGAACGTAGGCGCCATCGACTTCGGTGATGTAGGCGAAGCTCCCCCCATCTTCGCGCAGGCCAATGGCACACCTTTGGTGTACGCAGGTGCTACGCAACCACGCCCCAAGCTTGAAGCCCTGCTGATTCCTCAAGGCTCACCGATCAAGACGGTGGCTGACCTCAAAGGCAAACGCGTGGCTTTCAACAAGGGCTCGAATGTGCAGTACTTCCTGGCCAAGTTGCTGGAGAAGAACGGACTGAAATACACCGACGTCCAAACCATCTTCCTGTCACCCCCAGATGCACGTGCCGCCTTTGAGAAAGGTGCGATCGATGCCTGGCTGATCTGGGATCCGTTCCTGGCCGCTGCGCAGAAACAGCTGAACGCGCAGATATTGGCGGATGCCACCGGTGTCGTGAACAACCGGGGCTACTACTTCACTTCCCGCGACTACGCGACCAACAACACCGACGTACTCAAGATCGCCCTCCAGGAGATCGATGGCATCGAAAAATGGGTCGCCAAAAACAAAGATGCCGCGGCAGCCGAGCTTTCCAAAGTGCTGGGCTTGGACAAATCCATCACCGAGCTCTACCTGAGCCGTACGCCTTTCGGCATCGTGCCGGTGAACGCCGACATCCTGGCCGAACAACAAAAGATTGCGGACACCTTCTATGACTTGAAGTTGCTCCCCAAACCACTGAACCTGCGCCACGCCGCGCCGGTGAACCTGAGCTAAGCGCTGAAAAGGAGCACATGCCATGAAGCCCACCGCCCCTACAGCACTTACCCGCCGCAATCTGTTGCAAGTTCTTGCCACCACCGCAGGCACTTGGGGGCTGATGGGCCCCTTGTCAGCACCTGCTCTCGCCCAAAGCGCCACCAACAAAGCGCCGGATTTGCTACGCATCGGCTACCAGAAATCTGCTGTCAATTTGGTCGTCCTGAAGCAACAGGCGGCACTGGAAAAGCGCTTCCCCACCACGAAGGTGCAATGGATCGAGTTTCCAGCAGGCCCGCAGTTGCTGGAGGCCCTCTCGGTCGGCAGCCTGGAATTCGGCCTCACAGGGGATGCGCCACCCGTGTTCGCACAGGCGGCAGACAAAGAGTTGGTGTATGTCGGCGTGGAGCCGCCCAAGCCGGAGAGTTCCGCCATCCTCGTCCTGAAGGACTCGCCCTTGACCAAACTGGAAGACCTCAAGGGCAAAAAGATTGCTTTGCAAAAAGGCTCCAGTGCTCACTTCCTGCTAGTGCGCGCCGTCGAAAAAGCGGGTCTTCAGTGGTCCGACATTCAGCCCGTGTACCTGGCACCTGCCGACGCACGTGCTGCATTTGAGCGCAAGAGCGTGGATGCCTGGGCCATTTGGGACCCGTTCTACACCGCCACGGAACTGGCGATCCAGGCCCGTGCACTGGCCACCGGCAAAGGGTTGAGCGGCAACAACTCTTTCTACCTGGCTTCCAAGCCCTTTGCGACCCAACACGGCGCGACGGTCAAAGCCCTGTTCGAAGAACTGACACTTGCCGACCGCTTTGTGCAAACCAAGCGCCCCGAAGCCATCAAGCTGATTTCCGATTTCAGTGGTCTGGATGCCGGTGTGGTCAGTCTCTTTTTGCAACGCCGCCCGGCCTCCCCCGTCGGTCCAATAACTCCAGCGGTAACCGCCGACCAGCAGCGCGTGGCGGATGCCTTTCTCAAGCTGGGCCTCATCCCTAAGCAAGTGCAAGTGGCCGACATCGTCTGGCGCCTCGACGGCGTGCGCGTGGCACAAGCCGGCAAGTAACCCCTTTTCCCACGGAGACCTCCATGAACATTTTCTGGTTCATCCCCACCCACGGCGACAGCCGTTACCTCGGCACCTCCGAGGGTGCACGCCCCATCAGCCACGACTACCTGAAACAAGTCGCGCAAGCCGCCGACAGTCTGGGCTATGAAGGCGTGCTGATTCCCACCGGCCGTTCCTGCGAGGACCCCTGGGTGGTCGCCTCCAGCCTGCTGCCCGTAACCACGCGCCTGAAGTTTCTGGTAGCTGTGCGCCCCGGTTTGCATCAGCCGGCCTTGGCTGCACGTATGGCTGCCACGTTTGACCGCCTCTCCGGCGGCCGCCTGCTGGTGAACCTGGTGACCGGCGGTGACCAGGTCGAGCTGGAAGGCGACGGTGTGTTCATGGACCACGCTGCCCGCTACGAGCAAAGCGCCGAGTTCATCCGCATCTGGCGCGAGATTCTCGCCCGCAGCCATACCGGCGATACCTACGACTTCGAGGGCAAACACCTGAGCGTCAAGGGGGCCAAGCTTCTGTACCCCCCGGTACAAAAGCCCCATCCGGCTGTCTACTTCGGCGGATCTTCCAACGCCGCCCATGACCTTGCTGCCGAACAGGTGGAAACCTATCTCACTTGGGGCGAACCCCCTGCCGAGGTCGCCAAAAAAGTGGCCGACGTACGCGAACGCGCGGCCAAACACGGCCGTACCGTGAAGTTCGGCATCCGCCTGCATGTGATCGTGCGGGAAACCGAAGAGCGTGCATGGCAAGCCGCTGAAGACCTGATCAGCCACCTGGACTACGAGACCGTCATCCGTGCACAAGCCATTTTTGCCCGCATGGACTCCGAAGGCCAACGCCGTATGGCTGCCCTGCATGCGGGTGGCGCGAAGCGCAGCCGTGCCGACCTGGAAATCAGCCCCAACCTCTGGGCGGGTGTAGGCCTGGTGCGCGGCGGAGCCGGCACAGCACTGGTGGGTTCGCCGGAAAACGTGGCTGCCCGCATCAAGGAATACGCGGACCTCGGGCTGGACACCTTTGTGCTGTCGGGCTACCCCCACCTTGAGGAGGCCTACCGCTTTGCCGAGATGGTGTTCCCCCTGTTGCCACTAAACGTCCAAGAAAAGCTGGCGGGCCCGCAAATCTCCGGACCGTTTGGTGAAGTCGTTGGCAACAACTACGCGCCACGTGCGTCTCAAAGCTGAGAGTTCTGCCATGACCCAACCTCTACCTGAACTGCAAGTGACTCCCGTGCCCGCACTGGGAGACCCCAACGCCCAGTCCCGTCCCGAACGCACTGCGGCGGCGTGGGTGGGTCACCTGCAAACCATCGCGAGTTCAATCGGAACGCGCCTGATCCCTTGGCTGGTGCCCCTGGCTCTGCTGATTCTTTGGCAAGCCTCGGTCGCATTGGGCTGGCTATCGGTACGCGTGCTGCCGGCACCGCTGGATGTGGCCCAAGCAGCGTGGAAACTCGCCGAGTCCGGCGACCTATGGACGCACGTGAAGGTGAGCGCCGGCCGGGCATTGACCGGCTTGGCAATTGGCGGTGGTCTGGGCCTGTTGCTGGGGCTGCTGACCGGCTCCATCCGATTTTTCGAAACCTTGCTGGACTCCACCATCCAGATGGTGCGCAACATCCCCGCACTGGCACTGATCCCGTTGGTCATTTTGTGGTTCGGCATTGATGAAGCGGCCAAGTTGTTCCTGATATCCGTGGCGGTGTTCTTCCCTATTTATCTGAACACCTTCCACGGCATCCGCAATGTGGACCCCGGCCTGATCGAGATGGCCCGCACTTATGGCTTAAACCGGTGGCAACTGTATTGGCAGGTCATCCTGCCCGGCGCGCTCTCCAGCATTCTGGTGGGCTTGCGCTTCTCACTGGGGTTGATGTGGGTGATCCTGATCGTGGCGGAAACCATCTCCGCCCAAGAGGGCATTGGCTACCTGACCATGAATGCGCGTGAGTTTCTGCAGACCGACATCGTTTTGGTCGGCATCCTGCTGTACGCGCTGCTCGGCAAGCTGGCCGACCTTTTTGCCCGCGGTCTGGAGCACTACTGGTTGCGCTGGCACCCCGGCTACCAAAAGCACTAACTCGACACTCACTATTTATTTCATAGCTGCTTGCGCACATTCCACGAGCGCTGGAGCCCGATATGACTGAAAAAACAACCTCTTCTTCCGCCGGCGGTGTCGCACTGTCATTGCGCAAAGTCAGCAAGCGCTACGGCCAACGCACCGTGCTCAATCGTGCCCAGCTCACGATTGCGCCCGGCGAGTTCGTGGCTATTGTGGGTCGCAGCGGTTGTGGCAAAAGTACGCTGCTGCGCTTGGTGGCGGCCCTGGAGCCCGCCTCCGAAGGAGAGCTTCAGGTCGCCGGCCAGGCTGTGACTGGCTTGCGAGAAGACACCCGCATCATGTTCCAGGACGCGCGTTTGCTCCCTTGGAAACGCGTGATCGACAACGTGGCACTGGGTCTGCCCAAAGACCAACGCCACCCGTCAGCGCGTAGCCTTGGCCCGCGCGCTGGTGCACAACCCCAGCCTGCTCTTGCTGGACGAACCCCTGGGTGCGCTGGATGCACTGACCCGCATCGAGATGCACGCCTTGATCGAAGGTCTCTGGCAAACCAACGGCTTCACCGCCTTGCTGGTGACCCACGATGTGCAGGAGGCCGTGGCTTTGGCTGACCGCGTGATCCTGATCGAAGAAGGCCGCATTGCCCTGGACGAACGCATTCCGCTGGCCCGGCCACGCAGCCGTGGTGACGCTGCATTCGCAGCTCTTGAAAAACGCATTCTGGACCGGGTGCTGCAACAACCGGCCACCGAAGAACCCGAAGCGGACGCCCACTGGCCCGGCGTAGCTGCACACGGCGTGCGCTGGGCCATTTGATTTTTTTTATTTCCTAAAGAGCTTTTTAACCATGTCTATTCAAGCCATCAACGTACGCAACCAGTTCAGAGGCAAAGTCAAAGAGATCATCCGGGGCGATGTTGTTTCTGAGATTGATGTCGAAACCCCCTGGGGCATCGTGACCTCCGTCATCACCACCCGCTCTGTAGACGACCTGCACCTGGTCATTGGCTCCGAGGTCGTGGCACTGGTCAAGTCCACCGAAGTGTCGATTGCCAAGCTATGAGATTTATGAGCGTTCTATTGCCAAGGTATTGACGATAACGAACAACGTATTGGAACTAGCTGAATCCCCTAACATCGGAAAGCACGCGGTGGTACAACGCATCAGGGATGCTCAGCGGTGGCATGCACCTGCTCGGGGCGCAGGACATACAAGCCGCTGGCCACAATGATGGCGCCACCGAGCAGGGTAAATGCATCTGGCCATTGCCGCCACACCATCCAATCAATGGCCAGACTCCATGCAAGAGCGGTGTATTCAAAAGGGGCCACTGCGCTGGCCTGCCCATGCCGGAAAGCTTCGGTAATCGCAAGTTGCCCCAGAAAACCGGAAATCGCCAAACCTAGCCATAGCCAAAGGTCCGCGCTCTGCACAGGCAGCCAATGCGGGGCGGCGAGCACGCCTGCGCCCAACGTCAAAATCACCATCACCCACAAGACCAGGCTGTCTTTGGAGTCGGTGCGACTGCAAAGACGCGTCACCACCGCAGACACGGCGTAGCACACTGCGGCACCCAACACTGCCAACCCGGACCAGCTGACAAAACCCTCCGCGCTCGGCCGCAAGGCCACCAGTACCCCGGCAAGTCCACCCACTACCGCCCACCAGTGCGCGCGAGGCGCCTGCTCACCGAGCACCGGCCAGGCGAGCACCGTGATCAACAGCGGCGCAAAGAACATCAGGGTATAGGCGTGGTTAAGCGGCAAGCCGCGCACACCGACGGTAAACAGCACCAGCATGGCGATCACCAGCGCCCCACGCAGCAGGTGCAAGGGCCAGCGTGCACGCATCACCTCCGGCCACGCTCCCCGCCAATGAATCCACAACACAATCAACGGCAGCGAAAGTCCGCCACGCAATGCAGCGATCTGGATGGGGGGATAGCGCTCAGACAGCACCTTGATCAGGGTGTCCATCACAGAGAACAACATCACCGCCAGCAACATGGCAGTGATGCTGCGGGGGTTGCCTTCTTTCAATCGCTCAAAAAACAGGGGCATGCGCTGATGTTAGCGGCCCATCCAGTCAGTACTTGCCCTTCCAGGGCACCAGCCACTTCTCCAGGAAGCGCATGAAAAGCGTGAAAGCAAACGCGCACAGCGCGATGACGGCAATGCCGACAAACACCGCATCCGTAGCAAGAAAGTGCGAGGCCGACATGATCATGTAGCCGATGCCTTTGGTGGACGCGATCAGCTCTGCTGCCACCAGCGTGCTCCAGCCCACGCCCAGAGCGATCCGGATGCCGGTCAGAATCTCGGGCAAGGCCGAGGGCAGCACGATGTCCGTGAACAGCTGCCAGCGGTTGGCGCCCAGGGACAGCGCGGCATTGACCCGCTCAATCGGCAGCGAACGCACGCCGGCCTGCGCCGACAACACCACCGGTGCAAACATGGCGAGCGCCAGCAACACGATCTTGGACGCCTCGCCGATGCCCAGCCAGATGATCATCAACGGCAAATAAGCCAAGGGCGGCAAAGGCCAGTAAAACTCAATGGGGGTATCGAAGATGCCTTTGGCCCAGCGGTTCAGACCCATGAAGATGCCCACCGGGATGCCCAAGATTATGGCGATGGCGGCTGCCGACAGAATGCGCATCAGGCTGGCAGACACGTGCTCCCACAGCGTGGCATTGGCATAGCCCTCATGAAAGATGTCGACGGCCAGGCGGAGCACCTCCGCCGGCGTAGGCAAAAAGAGCTTGGACACCAGGCCCGCCTGCGTGGCCAGCCACCAGGCCAGCAGCAATGCAGCACCGGTAGCTGCACTGATGGTGACGGTGGATTTCTCGCCGATGCCGAAGCTGCGCATCTTGACGATACGTGGTGCGGTGCTGCCCGTGGGGACTGCAGAAGTCTCTTGAAGCACGGTTGCGGTGACTGCCATATCGCTCATGCCAGGACCTCTTGATGGGATTCGGTTGCGTGGACAATGCCGCGGATTTCTTCACGCAACTGCGTAAACCGGGGCGAGGTTTTTATGGCCCGCGCATCCTTGTCGCGGGCAAAGCTTTGCACAAAGTCGAGGTCGAAGCGGGCCACGATGCGGCCTGGGCGTGGCGACATCACGATGACTTCCGTGCCCAGAAAGATAGCCTCCTCAATCGAGTGCGTGATGAAAAACACCTGCTTGCCGGTGCGCTCCCACACCTCGACCAGCAGCTCCTGCATTTGCTCACGGGTCATGCTATCGAGTGCGCCAAAAGGCTCATCCATCAACAGGATGTCAGGGTTGGGTGCCAAAGCGCGTGCCAGCCCTACGCGTTGGCGCATACCACCGGAGAGCTCATAGGGCGCGGCGTCCGCAAAGTCCTGCAGACCCACCAGTTGCAGCAGTTCGTGGGCACGATCCCGCTGCTCAGCACGGCTGGCACCGGCAAACTTCAAGCCCAGTGCCACGTTTTCAGCCACGGTCTTCCAAGGCAACAAGGTGTCTTTCTGGAACACCACACCCCGGTCCGCCCCGGGGCCTTCAATGGGCCTGCCGTTCAGGGTGATGATGCCTTGGGACAACGGTAAAAAGCCTGCCATGGCATTCAACAGCGTGGACTTGCCACAACCAGAAGTGCCCAGAGCAACGACAAAACCCTTGTCGGGAATATCGAGCGACACATTGTCCAACGCGTGGATCGGGCTGCCGTCGCGGGCCGCAAAGTACACGCTGGCATTTTGAACTTTGAGCATGGTGTGAATCGTGGAGGGGGGATAAAAAGGAAATGCCGCGCCCGGTTTCCCGGCGCGGCATTCAGGACTCAACGCTTACTTTTTCAGACCAACCAGTGCAGAAGGCGTGACATAGGCTGCGTAGCTCGGCAGTACGTCAGAAATCTTCTTTTGCTCTTTCAGAAAGGCAGCGGTTTCTTTCAGGATGCGGGCCACACCACCTTTGTCGCCGCCGCCCAACCATGCGTCAGATGCCTGCACATTCAGGGGCACGAGGTTCAGATTTTTCAAACCGGCGGCCTGGTCAGCGGGGGTGCCACCCAGCAGCTTGGCAAGCGCTTTGGCGTTTTCGCTCTCGGGGCCCCATGCAGCCTTGTCGTTCAAAAAGGACTGGGTGTACTTGTCGATCACCGCGGAGTACGACTTCAGAAACTCAGGGTGCTCTTTGGCAAAAGCGCCAGTGGCCACCCATGCGCTGAAGGTAGGAGCGCCTTTTTCAGCCACGTCCTTGGAGGTGACCAGGACCTTGCCGTTCTTCTTGAGTTCGGTCAGGGCCGGATCCCAAACGAAACCGCCATCGATGTCGCCACGGTTGTAGGCCGCCACGATTTCAGGCTGGGGAATGGCAAACACTTGCACGTCTTTCTCGGTCAAGCCTTGGCTCTTGATCAATGCCAGCAACTGGTAGTGGTCGGTGGACACAGGGGCTGCGGCCAGCTTTTTGCCCTTGAGGTCGGCCAAGGAGTTGATGCCGGAGCCATTGCGCACGACCAACGCTTCGTCAGTGCCGGAGATGGAAGCCAGGTAAAAGCCCTTCACATCCAGACCGCGGGAAGTTGCGGCGGCGTAGGGACTGGAGCCCACATAACCCACTTGCACATCGCCCGAAGCAATCGCCGCCAGTAC
>RFQA01000140.1 GCA_009925925.1 Betaproteobacteria bacterium | reverse complement strand
CCCCCAAGAGACTCAAAGTCACGGCTTCAATCAAAAACTGGGCCAGGATGTCGCGCCCCCGCGCTCCCACCGCCATGCGCAGTCCGATTTCCCGGGTACGCTCGGTCACGCTCACCAGCATGATGTTCATGATGCCGATGCCACCGACACCCAAGCTGATGCCCGCCACTGCCGCCAGCAACAAAGTCATGACGCGGCTGCTCTCCTCCTGCGCCTGCAAGATCTCAGTGAGGTTGCGCACCACGAAGGGATCGTCCGTGCCCTCCTGCACCTTGAAGCGCTGGCGCAGCAAGTCCTTGATGCTGTCTTCCACCGCCCGCATGTCCTGAACTTCGCGCACCTTCACGCTGATGCTGCCCACGCGCTTGAGCCGGCTGGTAGCGTCGCCACCCCAGATGCGGTTGCGCAGCGTCCCCAGCGGCACCATGACCACGTCGTCCTGGTCCTGTCCCATCGAGTTCTGACCCTTGGGCGCCAACACGCCGATCACCGTCATCGGGATGTTGCGCACCCGGATGACCTGTTCCACCGGATCCTGGTCGCCGAACAGCTCACGCGCCACCGTGCTGCCTATCCAGGCCACCTTGGCCGAGCCGGCCAGCTCGCCTGCATCGAACATGCGGCCGGCGGCCAGCGGCCAGTCGCGCGCTTCCAGATAGTCGTTGTTCACCCCGATGATGGAGCTGCCCCAATTGGTGTTGCCGAACACCAGCTGCCCGCTGGTACGTGACGTGGGTGCTGCCACCTGCACCTCGGGAATCTCCAGCCCGATGGCAGTGGCATCTTCTTCGGTCAGGCGCTGGCGGGTCTGTGCTCCCAAGCGCACACCGGCTTGTGACACGCCACCGGGCAACACCAGCATGATGTTGGAGCCTAAGCCCTTCATCTGCTCTTGCACCCGTTCGGTCGCGCCCCGGCCGACCGCAATCATGGTGATCACCGCAGCTACCCCGATGATGATGCCCAGCATGGTCAAAAAGCTGCGCAGGGTGTTAGCCGCGAGCGACCGCCAGGCGCTGCGCAATGCCGCAAAAAAATTCATTTCGGAGCCCCCGCCTGCACCGTGTCTTCCACCATGCGGCCGTCCTTGAAGACCAGCTTGCGGCGGGCCCAGGCGGCGATGTCGGGTTCGTGGGTCACCAGCACCACGGTCATGCCCTGGCGGTTGAGGTCGGTCAGCAGCTGCATGATGTCTTCGCTGGTCTCCGAGTCCAACGCGCCGGTGGGCTCATCGGCCAGGATGAGCTGCGGCCGGTTCACCAGCGCACGCGCAATCGCCACGCGCTGCTGCTGTCCGCCCGACAGCTCGGCGGGTGTGTGGTGCGCGCGCTCGCTTAAGCCTACGCGCTGCAGCGCCTCCAGCGCGCGGGCGTGGCGTTCAGGCGCCTTGATGCCGGCGTACACCATGGGCAACTCCACGTTTTCCAGCGCGCTGGTGCGGTTGAGCAGGTTGAACTGCTGAAACACAAAGCCGATGCGCCGGTTGCGGATGGAGGCCAACGCGTCCGGCGCCATGCCTTGGACGGCTTCGCCGGCCAACCGATAGCTGCCACTGCCGGGCTGGTCCAGACAGCCCAGAATGTTCATCAAGGTGGATTTGCCCGAGCCTGAGGTGCCCATGATGGCCACCATTTCGCCCTCGGCAATGTCCAGCGACACGCCACGCAACGCGTGCACCGTCTGGTCGCCCATGGCGTAGGTTTTGGTCAGCTCGCGGGCCGAAATCAGCATGCTTGTCGCCTCAGAACGGCGGACGCGGGCCAGCCCCGCCGGCCTTGGCCGTTGCCGCAGTCTTGATGCCGGTGATTACCTCGGTGCCCTCAGCCAATGCCGAGCCACCTTCACCGCCCTCCAGCACTTCGGTGCTGCTGCCATCCGACACGCCAATGCGCACGGCCACGGCCTGCGGTTTGCCGTCTGCACCCAATGTATAAACGCGGCCCTTGCCTTGACCGCGCGCACCTGCGGGTGCGTCTACTCCCTCAATGCGCATGCGCAGTGCGGCATTAGGCACCTTGAGCGCTTTGTCGCGCTGGTCGGTAATCACACGCACATTGGCTGTCATGCCGGGCAGCAGCTTGCCGCCTTCGTTCTTGAAACCGACGATGGCCACATAGGTCACCACATTCGCCACATTGGTGGCCGCCTTGCGCACCTGGCGGATGCTGCCCTCAAAGGTCTGACCGGGGAAGGCATCCACGGTAAAGCTGGCCTTCTGGCCGGTTTGCAGGCGGCCCACATCGCTCTCGTCAATCGCAGCTTCCACCTGCATGTCCGAGAGGTTCTGGGCAATCACAAACAGCTCAGGCGCCTGCAGGCTGCTGGCCACGGTCTGGCCGCGCTCGATGGTGCGTTTGATCACAATGCCGTTCACGGGGGACGTAATGCGGGTGCGCGCCAGGTCGATACGTGCCTGCGCCAAAGCGGCCTCGCGCTGGGCCACATTGGCCTGCGCAGTCTTGACCTGCGCCTGCGCCACGCCTACCTGGGCCTGCACGCTCTTCATGGCTTCCAAGCTGGTGTTCACCAGAGCACGGGCCTTGTCGGCCTCGCTCGTGGCGATGAACTGTTTGTCGGCCAGGCTTTGTTTGCGGTCGGAGTCGCGGTGGGCTTCGTCCAGGTCCACCTGCGCGCGCGATACCTGCGTTTGCGCGGCCAGCGCGTTGGCCTGCGCGGTCAGTACGGCGGCGCGGGCGGCATCGACATCGGCCTGGGCGCTGCGCACGCGGTATTCAAAGGTCTCAGGATCGATCTGGGCGATCAGCTGGCCGGCTTTGACTTCGCTATTGAAATCCACCAGCACGTCGCGGATCTGCCCGCTGACCTGGGTGCCCACACTCACCTGTGCTACAGGGCTGACGGCACCACTGGCGGCCACCGTGGCCTGCAAGTTGCCCCTCGCGATGGCGGCGGTGCGGTATTCCACCCGGCCCGTGCCGGACTGCTGGGTCCACCACCAAGCGCCGGCGGCCAGCAGAGCCACCAGGACAGCAGCGACTCCTGTGCGTTGTTTATTCATGCCCCGATTCTAGAAAGCCCCTGTGGCACGCACGTGGCACGGCGTCAGAGCCCCCTTTTTCCGGCTGCCATTCACGCCGCGCGGCTGCATTTCGCTCCACCCGCGCTGCATTCCGTCGCAAACCGGTGGGCAGGGCGGCGTGCTGTCGGCACAGTCACGCCACCAGACCACGGAGCCCCCGCCATGCAACTCACCCCCGTTATCGCCATCCACATGACTGCCGCGCTGGCAGCACTGGTCATCGGACCCGTCGCCTTATGGGCCCGCAAAGGCCGCGTGCAGCGCACCCGCCTGCACCGTGCCGCGGGCTATGCCTGGGTGACCTTGATGCTGGCGACAGCCATCAGCGCCCTGTTCATCCGCGACTACCTGCAATTCAACATCGCCGGCTATACCTGGATCCACCTGTTCGTACCGCTCACGCTGGCGGGCCTGTTCGGGGCGTTCCGCGCGCTGTACCTGAAAGACATCAGCCGCCACCAAAAGATCATGCAAGGCCTGTACTTCGGGGCCTGCATAGGCGCAGGTGCCTTCACCCTGCTGCCCGGCCGCTACCTGGGCCAACTGGTCTGGGGCCAGTGGCTCGGTCTCCTGTAACCCACCGCATCTCTCAAGGAGCACACCATGAACGCACTCACCCACCTCTCCCCTGCTGAACTCGACCGTCTGGCCCGCAAACGCGCCGGCGCCAAAATGGGCTGGTACATCCATGCCCTGGTGTTCGTGCTGGTCAATGCCGGACTGGCGGCCTTGTCGGCCCTGCAGGGCCAGCACTGGGCGGTGTTCCCCGCCATGGGTTGGGGCCTGGGTCTGGCGGTGCACGGTGTGGTGGTGTACCTGAGCTTGCAGAACTTCAGCCTCTTTCACACCCTGCTGCAGCGCGAACGCCAGCGCCTCGAAACCCTGCGCGACCCCTGGTAGGCAAGCTGTAGTTGGCGGCATACTGCGGGCTCTATGGCTTCTTTTTTCTCCCACGCGATGGTCCTGCGCGGCCTGAAAGTCCTGGTGCTCAACACCGTGATAGCGATCGCCATCACGCTGTTTGACAACCATTCCTTCGGTCTGAACCTGGTGTATTCGCACTGCATCGGCATCAGCATCTGGGCCTTCATCGAAGTCTTCAACCATTTCCTGGTGGATAACTGGCAGGTGCATGTGCACCGCTTGCTGTTCATCGTGCCGGTGGCGGTGGTGCTGGGCTACTTCACCGGCCACCTGCTGACCGACCTGATTTTGGGCACCACCTCTTTCCTGTATTGGAAGCAAACCCCGCGCATGGCCTTCGGCATGCTGTTTGTGAGCCTGGTGGCGGGCGGGGTGATCAGCTGGGTGTTTGTAAGCCGCGAGCAGCTCGCCGCCGAGCGCCAGAACCTCGAGGTCGCGCGCCGCCAAGCCAGCGAGGCCCAGCTCAAACTGCTGGAAGCGCAACTGGAACCGCACATGCTGTTCAACACCCTGGCCAACCTGCGCGCCCTGATTGCCCTGGACCCGCAACGGGCCCAGACCATGCTGGACCACATGATTGCCTACCTGCGCGCCACGCTGTCCGCCTCACGCGCCCCCTCAGGCGGCAACACCCACACCCTCGCCGACGAGTTCGCCCGCCTGCAGGATTACCTGGAGCTCATGGCCATCCGCATGGGCCCGCGCTTGCAATTCAGCTTGGACCTGCCGGATGCCTTGCGCGCCCAACCGGTGCCTCCTTTGCTGCTGCAGCCGCTGGTGGAAAACAGCATTCAGCACGGGCTGGAGCCCAAGGTGGAAGGCGGCAGCATCCGCATTGCCGCCTCTGCGGCAGACGGCGTGCTGAAGCTCGACGTGGAAGACACGGGCCTGGGCGCAGACCCTGCCGAACTGCTGCCTCCGGCCCCCGATACCACCGGCCACGGCTTCGGGCTGCAGCAAGTGCGCGAACGGCTGGCTACTGCCTTCGGCGAGCGTGGCGCTATGATTTTGGTAGCTGCTCCCGCAGGTGGCATGAGCGCTAGCATCACTTTTCCCTTGAAAGCGTAAGCACACCATGCCCACCGCCCTGATCGCAGAAGACGAACCCCTGCTGGCCCAAGCCTTGCAAGCCGAGCTGACCCGTGCGTGGCCGGAGCTGCAGGTGCTGCGCACCGTGGGCGACGGAGCCTCCGCCGTGAAGGCCGCGCTGGAGCTGGTGCCGCAACTGCTGTTTTTTGACATCCGTATGCCGGGCATGAGCGGACTGGATGCTGCCCTCGAATTGGCCGACCTGTGGCCGCCCGCCCACGCACCGCAGCAGCCCTTCCCGGCGCTGGTGTTTGTGACGGCCTATGACCAATATGCCGTGCAAGCCTTTGAGGCTCAGGCAGTGGACTACCTGCTCAAACCCGTGCAGCCTGCGCGGCTGCAAAAAACTGTGTCCAAACTGCAGCTGGCGCTCGCCGACTCTGCGCGAGCAGCTCCTGAAATCATAGCAAACCCGGCCACAGACCCGGCGCTGGAAGCCGCCCTCAGCCAGCTGCGTGGCCTGCTGCAGGCCCACACGGGCATGCCGGCGCAAGCGGCGGACGCGAGTAGCACGACACCCCTGCTGCAGGTGCTGCAAGTGAGCGCAGGCAGCCAGATCCGCATGGTGCCCATAGACGAAGTGTTGTACTTTGAGGCGGCCGACAAATACGTGCGGGTGCTCACCCGCGAGCGCGAGCATCTGTTGCGCACCGCCCTCAAAGACTTGCTACCCCAGCTGGACCCGCAAGTCTTCTGGCAAGTGCACCGGGGCACGGTGGTGCGGGCCACCGCCATCGACACCGTCAGCCGTGACGACGCAGGCCGCCTCACCTTGAGTTTGCGCAACCGGGACGACAAACTCGCCGTCAGCCGCCTCTACGCCCAGCGCTTCAAGGCCATGTAAGGCGCGTAGCCACAGGCAGAAACATCGGGTAAACCAGTGGCTGCTGGCATGGGTGTTGCGGGGCATTGGTCCCTACAATGCGCCATCGATTCACCAGGACCCCTTCCATGCAATTGAAACTCTCGCGTCGCCACACCCTGCGTCTGCTCTCCGTGGGCGCTGCCGCCCCTGCCGCTTTGCTGCAAGGCTGCGACTCCACCCCCTCCGTCATCAAGATCGGCGTGGCCCAGCCCCTGAGCGGCAACCTCGCGGCACTGGGGCAAGACTTGCTCAACGGCGTAACGCTGGCAGTGGAAGAGCTCAACAAGGAAGGCTACAAGGTCAAGGGCAAGACCGTCACGTTTGAGATCGTGGCGGTGGACGACAAGGCCGACGAAGCCACTGCCAAACAAGTGGCGCAGCAACTGGTGGATGCCGGTGTGGTCGCGGTTATCGGGCATTTGAACTCCGGCCAAAGCATTGCCGCAGCCCCGATTTACGCGGACAAGGACATCCCCCAGCTGGCCATTTCCACCAACCCCAAGTTCACCGCTTTGGGTCTGCCCACTACCTTCCGTCTGGTGGCGAACGACACCCTGCAGGCCAAAGCCATCGGCAGCTACTCGTCCTCGCAGTTTCCAGGCACACGCTACGCCCTGCAGGACGACGGCACCGTGTACGGCAAAGACCTGGCCGCCGGCGCTGAGGTGCAGCTCAAGGCTGCGAAGCGCGAAATTCTGGTCAAGCAAAGCTTTGACGACAAGACCGTCGCGTTTGATGACTTTGCCGCCAAGCTCAAAGCCGAGAATGTGCAGGTGCTGGTGACGACCGTGAGCGACTTCCAGATCATCGCGCTCATCGAGGCACTCAAGAAGATCGACTACACCAAGATCACCATCCTGGGGGCCGACACCATCAAGACCACCGACATGCTCAAAGGCACCGGTGTGGTCAAAGGTCTGTACGCCACCTCTCCGGTGTTGGACGCCCGCGAGTTCACCGCAGGTGCCGCCTTCCTTGACAAATACCGCGCCAAGTTCAAAAAAGACCCCGCCTACGCCGGCCACTACACCTACGACGCCATGTATGTGGTGGCTGCTGCCATCCGCCGTGCGGAATCGGCCAAGCCCAAAGACATCGTGACCATGCTCAAGAAAATCGACGGCTATGCGCCTGTGACCGGCTCCATGAAATGGGACGACAAGGGCGAGCAGCGCTACGGCGTGATCGGGGTGTACAGTGCCAATGGCGGGCTCTGGGAACCCCAAATGCGGTCCGACAGCTGGTAAACCGCCCCGGCAAAGACCACTGAGGAGAACAGTATGACTTTGCGCTACACCACCGTGCCCAACACCTTGCCCGAGAGCAAAATGCGCATGTACCCCACCAAGGTGATCAACATCATCGGCGGGCCGGGTAGCGACAAGTCGCTGTTCTCCGCAGCCATCATCCTGTTCCTCAACCTCCACAACAAAACCGTAGAGACCATTCCGGACTACGCCAAGTCCCTGGTCTGGCAACAAAACTTCGAGGTGCTGAAGAACCAGTACTTCATCGCCCAGCGCCAGTTCGAGATGCTTAACCTACTGGACGGGCAGGTGCAGTTCCTGATCACCGAGTGCTCACTGCCCCAAGTGCTTTACTACAACGAGCACTACCCCGAGAACATTTGCGATGTGGGCAAGACCCGCGCGCAGATTCTGGAGTGGTACAAGCAGCACAACAACATCAACATCCTGGTCGAGCGCGGCGAGAAAAAATACGTGCACACCGGCCGCTTCCAGGATGAAGAACAGGCCCGCGAGGTCGACCGCGGCCTGCGCGCCACGCTGGTCCGTGAAGGCCTGCACTACACCTCCCTAGCGCCGGATGTGGACGCCATCAACGCCTTCGCCCGCACCCTGCTCGACTGAGCCTCCCTGCCCGGCACTCCCCGTTTTGCCCGGGGTCAATTTCTAGTGGTTTACACGCACTAGAACTGTGCATTTGTATTCGCATGGCACCAAATAAAGACTTTCTCCAGAGGGAATATCCCTGTTTTGGGAGCAATCGAATTCATGACCCATTAGAGATTTAAATACTAGTAACATATCAGTACAAGCCTGATGCTCACCTTTCAAGACTTGCGCTAATGTTCGCCCTGGTGAGAAATTTATTCACACTTTTTTAATTTGGAGTTTTTATGAAGTTGAAAATTGTTGCAGCCGCAGCCATCGCCTTGTCTACCGGTATGGCCTTCGCACAAAACGCGGTTGTCACTATCGCTCACGTTGGCCCCACCAGTGGCGCTATCGCCCACTTGGGTAAGGACAACGAAAACGGCGCCATCCTTGCCGTGGAAGAACTCAACGCAGCTGGCGTGACTATCGGTGGCAAGAAAGTCACCCTGAAGCTGATGACTGAAGACGACGCAGCTGACCCCAAGCAAGGTACTGCTGTTGCCCAGAAGCTGGCTGACGCCAAAGTTGCTGGTGTGATCGGTCACTTGAACTCCGGCACCACCATTCCTGCTTCCAGCATCTACTCCGATGCAGGCATCCCCCAGATTTCTCCTTCCGCTACCAACCCCAAGTACACACGCCAAGGCTTCAAGACAGCCTTCCGTTTGGTGGCTGACGACGCTCAATTGGGCGGCACACTGGGCCGTTACGCTGTCAAGGAATTGAAGGGCAAGTCCATCGCCGTGATCGACGACCGTACTGCTTACGGCCAAGGCGTTGCTCAAGAATTCACCAAGGCTGTTGAAGCTGCCGGCGGCACCGTGGTTGCCAAGGAATTCACAACCGACAAGGCAACTGACTTCTCCGCTATCCTGACCACCATCAAGGGCAAGAAAGCTGACGTCGTGTTCTTCGGCGGTATGGACGCTGTTGCAGGCCCCATGCTGCGTCAAATGAAGTCCCTGGGCATCAACGCCAAGTTCATGGGCGGCGACGGCATCTGCTCCACCGAATTGGTGAAGTTGGGTGGCGACGCGATTGCTGACAACCAAGTCTACTGCGCGGAAGCCGGTGGCGTGGAAGGCCAGCAAAAGGTCGGCATGGAAGACTTCAAGAAGAAGTTCAAGGCCAAGTTCGGTACTGAAGTTCAAGTGTACGCACCCTACGTGTACGACGGTGTGAAGGTCATGGTTGCTGCCATGGTCAAGGCCGGTTCTTCCGACCCAGCCAAGTACCTGCCTGTTTTGGCAGCTACCAAGGACTACAAGGGCGTGACAGGCACCATCTCCTTTGACAACAAGGGCGACATCCTGAACGGCGCTTTGACACTGAAGACCGTCAAGGGCGGCAAGCTGTCTGACATCGCTGTGATCCGCTAATCACTGCAGGTCTCTAGGCAACGCAAGTTGCCAGACGACAAAAAAGCGCACTGCATGCAGTGCG
>RFQA01000139.1 GCA_009925925.1 Betaproteobacteria bacterium | reverse complement strand
CGGCGTAGGCGCGGTCGGCGGTGCGGTCCTGGGGGGCGGCACGCTGGGCACCCTGGGGGGCGCAGCCGTCGGCGGCGTTATCGGCCATGAGGTCACCAAACCGTGAAGCGGCATTTGCCGCCCTTATTTATCGATACCATCCGAAAGGATCTTCCCATGAGTTTTTCCAGCACCCTCTCCAATGCCCTGGGCGCCAATGGCCCCCTGGAGTCTGATGTGATGCCCGTACTCAACCACGCCGCCCAACAGGCCGATGGCCTGTTGCAGCGGGGTGCCGACGCCCTGCGCGATAACCGCGACCTGCTTCAAGATCGTGCTGTGCGCACGCAGGAACAGGTCAACACCTATGTGCGCGAGGAGCCCCTGAAGTCTTTGCTGATGGCGGCTGCAGCGGGCGCGGTGCTGATGGGCGTGGTCGGTCTCTTGGTGCGTGGTCGCTCCCACCATAGCCATTGAGCCATGGCAGCACCACCATCCCGTGCTGCCGGGGCGGTCTGGGCCCTGTTGCACCAGCGCCCGGACCTGCTGCTTGAGCACGCGCAGGCCTACGCAGACCTGTTACGTGACGAGAGCACAGCGTGGGCAGCCTTCTGGGCCGTCAAGCTGGTCTGGTACACCGGTGCGGTGCTGCTCGCCGGAGTGGGGCTGACCCTCGCCGGTGTTGCCGTGATGCTGGCAAGCGTTTTGCCGGTGAATGCGGTGTTGCTGATTGCGGTGCCGGCAGTGACCTTGGTGGCCGCCTGTTTGTGCTGGTGGGCCGGGGCTTACGGGCCTGCTGCTCCCGGACTGGAAGAGTCGCGCGCCCAATGGGAAGCGGACCGCAGCATGCTTTCCCCGGAGGGGTTATGAGCCCCATTCCCGTCGTGTCGACGCCCTCGCAACGTCTGGAAGCCAATCGGATCAGCATGGGCAAAGTGCTGCAAGCCGGGCCATGGCCCGAGTTACAGATGGCGCGTCGCGCCGCCCGGCAACTATCCCAACGCTACCCTTTGGCAACTGTCGTTGTGGTGGTGGCAGGCGCTGCGCTTTTGATAGGCACCAAGCCGTGGCGCTGGTTGCGCCCGAGTGCGGCCGTCAAAGTGGCTTTGGTGCAGCTGGCATGGCGTACCGCCGAGGGTTTCGCAAAGAAGACGTGGTGTGCCGATTGGGTGGTGACGAGTTTGCCTGCCTGCTGCGCGGCCTGAGCCAGACCCGGCAACTCATGCAACTGGCCGCCACCGAATCAAAGAGTTTGGCGGCCAGTTGCATGAGTTGCCGGGTCTGGCTCAGGCCGCGCAGCAGGCAGGCAAACTCGTCACCACCCAATCGGCACACCACGTCTTCTTTGCGCACCGCCTGGTTCAGGCGTGCAGCCACTACCCGCAATAGCCTGTCGCCTGCGGCATGGCCGTGGGTGTCGTTGACTTGCTTGAAGTCATCCAGATCCAGAAAGAAAAGCGCGAGGCCCTTGCGGGTGCTCATTTGCTCCGTCAGTGCTTCTTGAAGGCAGGCTTCAAAGTGCCTGCGGTTGGGCAGCTGCGTCAGGCCATCATGCTCAGCGCTGTGACGGGCACGGCGCTCACCGGCCCGTGTGCCTTGCAGATCACGGCGGGCTTTGGCTAACGCATTCCGTAGTTGGGAGACCTGCTCTTCCAAATGGGCTTTGCTCTCCAGCGCGGCCTCGAGGCGGGTGGGCTCAGTGTCGTGGCCGTTGGTAAAGGGATCCGCAGATAGGAGCAGTCGCGGCCTTGCCGGTAGGGGCTGGGCGCTCATGTGCCGGAGTCCGTGTCAAGCAAGGAGAATTGGGTAGGGTCTTCCGGTGTGCTTACCGCAGCCTCACGGCGGTGGGGCAGGTGCAGGGTCATCACCGGTTTGCGGGCCTGGCGCTCCGGGTCGGGCACGCCGCCCGGCGTGAATACATTGGACTGGCGACTCATGACGTCGTCGGCTACCGGTTGCCGATGGCGTTTGCTCATGGTGATGCTGGTCATTGCACACTCCTTTGGATGGGGGTGATCTATTTGTAATTCGGGTGCGCCAACAAGGTCTGTGCGCGAGCGAACAAGTCGTCGGGTCTACCGCACAGACGTTGGCGGCTGTGGCGCGCAAGCTGCAGTTTTCCGCTGAAAGGTCAGATCATGCATCGCAACCTATTACTTGCCAGCCTTTCGCAGGCCGACCTGCGCAAGATCAAGGTGGCAGGTACCGCTGTTCCAATGGTGTTTCAGGAGGTCTTGTGGACGCCGGGCGCCCAGCAGACCCACGTGCACTTTCCGATGGAGGGGTACATCTCTTTGCTGGCTGACGCGGGGGACACCCGCAGGATGGAAGTCGGCATGGTCGGCACGGAGGGCATGCTGGGCCTGGGGGTGGCACAGGGGGTGCCAGTCGCTGCGGTGGAGGCCCTCGTGCAAGAGAGTGGCGTGGCTTGGCAGTTGGAGAGTCGGGCGTTCCTCGCAGTGCTGGCCGAGTCCAGTGGCCTGCGCAGGGTGTTGGACCGCTATGCCTATGTCGTGCAGGCCCAGCTGTCGCAGGCAAGCGCATGTATCCGCTTTCATGAAATCTCGCCGCGTCTGGCACGCTGGTTACTGATGTGTCGTGACCGCTCGCCGGGAGACACTTTTCCTATGACCCAAGAGTTTTTGTCCACCATGCTGGGAGTGCGCCGCGTCAGTGTGACCAATGCCGCCAGCGAATTGCAGTCGCGCGGTTTGATCCACTACCACCGCGGCCATCTGACCGTGGTGAATCACCAGGGTTTGCTGGCGGCGGCCTGCTGTTGCTATGCGCGGGACTGCACTACCTACGAAAACGTATTGGCCCCGCGCAAGCCTCTGACCCGCTAGACCGCGATGATGGCCGGTAGCAAGCGGTCGTATTCTTTTTTGACCACGCCATAGCACTCGCAGGTGCGCTTCTCCAGACCGGGGCGGTCAAGCACGGTGATGTGGCCGCGCGCATAGCTGATGAGGCCTGCGCGCTGCAGCTTGAGGGCAGCCTCGGTCACACCTTCACGGCGCACGCCGAGCATGTTGGCAATCAGCTCCTGGGTCATTACGAGCTCGCTGCCGCGCAGGCGGTCCAGGCTTAGCAATAGCCAGCGGCAGAGTTGTTGGTCCAGGGAGTGGTGTCGGTTGCACACGGCGGTTTGTGACATCTGGGTGATCAAAGCCTGGGTATAGCGCAGCATCAAGTGCATGACCGGGCCGGAGCGGTTGAACTCTTCTTTCATGATCTGCGAGCTCAAGCGGAAGCCGTGGCCTGCACTTTGCACGACGGCGCGGCTGGGCGTGGAGCCACCGCCCATGAAGAGCGAAACACCCACCACTCCCTCCAGTCCGACCACCGCAATTTCTGCAGATGCCCCGTCCTCCAGCACATAGAGCAAAGAGACGATGGCGCTGGTGGGGAAGTACACGTGGCGTTGCACCGCGCCGGACTCGTAAAGCACCTTGCCCAGAGGGAGGTCGGTCAACTCCAGGTGGGGTTGCCATCGGGTCCATTCGGCATCGGGTAGTGAGGCCAGCAATTGGTTGCGGCGCGGGTCGGTATGTGGGGGCATAAGCACCTCTAAATTTCTTCATCCCTGGTAGCCAGATCAGCCGGAGCGGTGATCGGTGCTGTGGACCAGTGTATGCCTCAGGGCACAGGCGTCTGTGCGATAGCGCACCTCCGTTCTGGGTCGCGGCGCCGTAAGCGTTCGCTCCCGAACAGACCTTGGAGTTGAAACGGCGCAGCATGAATCCCTAATGCACAGGGAGGCCGCCATGGGATTTTGGACTATCGACAACAGCAAGTGGGCTTACCGTCTGGACTTTGCGCTTTACGGCGTTGCGGTAGTGGCGCTAACCTTGCTTTTGCTGTTTCGCACGCCACCGGGCTTGCAATGGTTGGTGTTGGCGTACACGGTGGCAGGCATGTTTGTCTGGAGCGGCGTGGAGTACGCGCTGCACCGCTTTCTTACCTTGGGCGTGGTTGGCGGCTATGTGCTGTATGCCGCCACGCACCACGCTTTGCACCATTGGCGCCTGTCCGGAAGTTGGATGCAGCAGCGCAAGCTGTGGCACGCCCGGCACCACCACCATAGCCGGCACGCAGTGTGTTTCGGTGTCACCAATGCTGTGTGGGACCGGGTGTTCGGCACAGCCTATCCCAAGGAGAAATAGCATGCCCCTTTCCGCTGAACGTCCCTCCAACCTCCATCCTTGCCTGGCTCGCTGGAGTACAGCGGCCTTTTCGGATGCTGCGGATACCTCTCCGGTCGATTTGCAGAGCCTGTCGGCCCATGTGCAGCATTGCAGTGGAATGCCCAGCCATACCGAGCGCTTGCAGGGTGCTGCGCATTGGGCGGGCAGTGTCATGCGTGTGCGCCTGATGAGCTGCGTGGTATTGCTTGTCCTGGTGCTGGGGGCTGTGCTGGCCCTGGCGTCCTAGGGCATGCCGCCCGCTCGGGGAAAAGACGCACTGCAACTGGTGCCTGAGGGGCTGTGGGCCGTGCTCGATCTGGATGCCGGCCCGCTGGATGCCCCCATACGGTCAGAAGTGTTCGGGCTGGAGCGCTTTGAACGCCATGGCAACAGCCTGGGGCTGACGCACCGCGTGGTGCGCGAGCGCAGCCTGCAGACGAGCTTCACCCCCCGGCTGAGAGACAACATCCAGCGGCTTCGTAGCGTCAATGCCTACATCGGCAGCCAGGCCCGTACGGGCTATGACATCAGCCCTGCGGCAGAGTGGCTGTTGGAGAACTTTCATTTGTTGGAAGCCCAGTTCAAGGAAGTGGACGAGGGCTTGCCCGCCAACTATTTCAAAGGCCTGCCGGTACTGGTGCAGCCGCCCCTGGCCGGCCTGCCTCGGGTGTACGGGGTGGCCTGGGCCTTTGTGGCGCATACCGATGGCGCGTTTGACGAGTCCTTGCTCATTCATTTTCTGAATGCATACCAGCAAAGCTGCGAGCTGCGCCTGAGCGAGCTGTGGGCCTTGCCCACCTCCTTGCGGGTGGTGCTGATGGAAAACCTGCGCCGCTTGGCCGACCGCGTGGCAGCCAACAAGGCGGCCCGCGAGCTGGCGAACCGCTGTTGTGACGACCTTGAGGAATACAGCATTGCTTTGCTGGAGCAGCTGGCAGAGCGCACGCGCCGCCGTGGGGTGGAAGGCGTGTTTCTGGCGCAAATTGCGCAGCGCCTGCAAACGACCTTGCCCGGCAGCCGGGTCATGGTGAAAACCTGGCTGCAGACGGTGGTGCCTTTTTTGCCGGCCGTGCTGCTGCAACAACGCGCCGAGCAGGCGGCAGACAACCTGAGTGTGAGTAATTCGGTTACCTCGCTGCGCACCATTGGGGACGCGGATTGGCCCGATGTGGTGATGCGCACCAACCTGTGTACCCGCCTCATGCTCGGCAACCCGGTGTTTGAGGCGGAGCACGCCATGACCCGCGAAACCACGCTGCACGGCATTGAGCAATTGGCCAAGCGCAGTGGCAAGCCCGAAGCCCATGTCACTCAGGCGCTGTTGCACTTGATGGCTGGTGCGACGGCGGGTGATGAAGGCGCGCATGTCCCGGCGTATTGGCTGGCTGGGGCAGGGGGCGGCACGCTGCGTGTGGTGCTCGGTTTACCGGCCCACCCGCGTTTTGCGTGGGAGCGTTGGGCACGCTTGTGGGCACTGCCTTTGTATCTGGGGGCTATCGGTATCTCCAGTGGCATGCTGCTGGCGTGGCTGTTGCTCCACCACGGAACCGGCATGGCCCTGGCGGCGGGCGGTGGCTGGTGGGGTGCAAGCTTGATGTTGCTGGTGATGCTTCCCGCCTCCGAGGCCATGGTGGCCCTGGTGAACCGCTTGGCCAGCGAATCGTTGGAGCCGCAGCGGCTGGCCCGCCTGGCGTTCAAGCAAGGCATTCCGGCAGAGCACCGGGTGGCCGTCGTCATTCCCTGCATGCTGGTGGATGGCGCGGGCATAGAGGCATTGGCGCGACGCCTGCACTTGCACTACCTGGCCAACCCGGAGCCCCAGGCCCAGTTTGTGTTGCTGACCGACTTTCTGGACGCACGCCTTATGTGCTGACCCTGGACGCTGATACCCAGCTTCCACCGGGGCGCTTGCGCTCCCTGGTGGGCATTGCTGCGCACCCGAGCAACCACCCGGTGTTTGATCCGGTGAGCCGCACCATTGTCAAAGGCTACGGGGTGCTGCAACCCCGAGTGTCTGCGCCCTTGCCCGGTGAACATGCGCGCACCTTTTATCACTGGCTGTTTGCAGGGCAGTTCGGTATTGACACCTACAGTGCTACCACCTCGGAGGTGTACCAGGATGTATTCGGGCAGGGTACTTTTACCGGCAAAGGCCTGTTGAACGTGAAGGCGGTGCATCAGGTGTTGGGCAGTCGCTTTCCTGATGGGCAGGTACTAAGCCACGATTTGTTGGAGGGCGCTTTGGTGCGCTGCGCGACGGTGACCGATGTCACCGTGCTCGAAGACGGCCCGCACCTCCCGGACACCGCCAATGCCCGTATCCACCGGTGGACGCGGGGGGACTGGCAACTGCTGCCCTTCATGCTGCACTTTTGGCGCTACGGAATTACGCCGCTTAATTTGTGGAAGATGCTGGACAACCTGCGCCGCTCCCTGGTGGCGCCAGCCTGCCTGTTGCTGCTGGTGTTGTCTGTGAGTGGTGTGGGGCTGGCGCCGGGCTTCGCCCTGTTGCTGGTGCTACTTGCCTATACAGCGGGGCCGTTTATTGGCGCAGTGGCGGGATTGTTTCCGGGGCGGCCACATCTGGAGCTGCGCTACTTTTATGCCTGTGCCAGTGTGGACTTTGCCCGGGTGCTGGCCTTGGGCGGCTGGCAATGCATGCAGCTTTTGCGACAGACCCTGCTAGCGGGCGATGCCGTGCTGCGCTCGCTGTACCGCCTCACCATCAGCCGCAGTAGCCTGCTGGAGTGGACGACCGCCGCCAGCGTGCAGGCCGGCAGCAGCACCCGCCTGAGTGTCATGTTGCATATGCATGCCGGATTGGCGGCATGGACTCTGCTGGGCGCAGTGGCCCTGGCACCTGGGGTGGTCTACCCCGGTTGGGCCGCCATGTGGGCGGCGTTGTGGTTTATGTCCCCCATGGCCTTGTGGATGGCCAGCCAAAGCCAGTGGAGCCGCCGGGTGGATATGCCGGATGCCACAGGACGGGCTTATCTGGACCGTGTGGCGCACGATACCTGGCGCTTCTTTGAGCATTGCGTGACGGCACAAGACCACCATTTGCCGCCCGATAACTTGCAGGTCGTGCCCTATGACATGCTCGCGCACCGCACCTCGCCGACCAACATCGGTTTGTATCTGCTGAGCTGCGCCTGTGCAGCGCAGTCGGGCTGGATCAGTTTGGCGCAACTCTGTGATCGCTTGCAGTTGACGCTGGACACGCTGGATGTGCTGCCTCGCCACGAGGGGCATTTCCTGAACTGGTACGACACCCAGACGCTGGCTGCCTTGCTACCCGCTTATGTGTCTACTGTGGATAGCGGCAATCTCAGCGGCCACATGCTGACCACCGCGCAAGCCTGTCTGGATTTTGCCGGGCGCGAGCGGGGCGCCGCGTCCTTGGACTGCGATGCGCGCGCAGCCACGCTGGAGGCATTGGCATTGCGCTTGCAGAACATGGCCCTCACACCGGACTACCGGTTTTTGTACAGCGCGCGGCGTCGCCTGTTTCACATCGGTTACCGGGTGCGCGAGCAGGAGTTGGATACCGCTTTTTATGACTTGCTCGCATCTGAATCCCGGCTGACCAGTCTGGTGGCCATTGCCAAAGGCGATGTGGAGGCCGCCCATTGGGGCGCACTGGGGCGGATTGCCTGCCTCTATGGCGTACAGCCGGGGCTTAAGTCCTGGTCAGGATCCATGTTTGAGTACTTGATGCCCTCGCTGATGCTCGATGAGCCTCAGGGCAGTTTGTTGCACGGTGCCTGCGACCGTGCGGTAGGTGCCCAGCGTACATTTGGAGTGCTGCAAGATGTGCCTTGGGGTATCTCGGAGTCTGCCTACGCGGGGCGGGACAGCTCCATGGCTTACCAGTACGCGCCGCAGGGTGTGCCTGCGCTGGCCTTGCGTCGTACACCTGTGGACGAGCTGGTGGTGGCACCCTATGCGACCCTGCTGGCCCTTACCGTGAGTCCCCAAGCAAGTATTGCCAACCTGCAGCGACTTGAACTCCTGGGAGCAAGGCGGGAGTGGGGCTTTATGGAAGCCTTGGACTACACCCCGGTGCGTCAGACGGGCATGGAACCGTTTACGCTGGTCGGCACTTTTATGGCGCACCACCAGGGCATGGCATTGGCTTCCTTGACCAACTTGCTGCATCTGGACATCGTCAAGCGATGGGGCATGGCGGACCCGCACATGGAGGCGGTCAGCAGCCTGTTACACGAACGGGTGCCCAAAGAAATCCGCAAGGCGCCCGGCCTGCCCCCGGTGGCCATCGAGCAGCGGCT
Source organism: Betaproteobacteria bacterium (assembly GCA_009925925.1). Classification (GTDB taxonomy): domain Bacteria; phylum Pseudomonadota; class Gammaproteobacteria; order Burkholderiales; family Burkholderiaceae_C; genus Allorhodoferax. The sequence goes on along the minus strand of RFQA01000139.1, from coordinate 875 downwards.
GCAGCTGCGCCCGCCCGGGCTTGTGCGGCAGCTTTTGCCGGGGCAACACGCGGTGGAGCCCAGCCAGTTGCTGTCCAACGGACGTTACTGTGTGGCTTTGCGTGCAAATGGCGCGGGTGCCAGCCAATGGGGTAACTCGGCCATCACCCGCTTTAGGGATGATGCCTTGCGTGATGCATATGGCAGCTTTGTGTTTTGCCGTGAACTGGGCCATACGCCGCGGCCACGCTATTCGGTCACCCGCAGTCCCGCAGCTGACCCTGCCGCAGAGTACCGCACCAGTTTTCAGCCTGACCGGGTGGTGTTTCACTGCGACGCACTGCATTGGGAAAGCCGAATGACCGTGTGGGTGAGCCCCGAGGACGATATTGAGTTCCGGCAGGTGGAGCTCCACAACACCAGCGACGAAACCCTGGAGCTGGAGCTGGGGTGCAGCCTTGAAATTGCACTCAACAAACAAAGCGCCGATGAGGCACACCCCGCTTTCTCCAAGCTCTTCGTGCACAGTGAGTGGCTGGAGGCCCAGCGCGCGCTGCTGTACCGTCGCACACCGCGTGTGGAGACTGAACCGGTGGTGTGCGCGGTGCATTTTCTGGCTCACACCGATGCGACGGTGCTGAATGCGCAGGCCTGCTCTGACCGGCAGCGCTGGGCAGGGCGCAATCGCAGGCCGGGGCAGGACAACGGTTGGTCGCAGGGCTTGCAGCACGGCGAGGCCTATTTTCAAGGCGCAGGCGCTGGCGACAGCGGGTTGGATCCGGTCGCTGCGCTGTCGGTGCATATCCGCTTGGCGCCGTTTGCCAAAGCCCAGCTGACATTTGCCACGGCAGCCGCCACTGATCCGGCTTTGCTACACGCCTTGATGGACAAGTACC
>RFQA01000138.1 GCA_009925925.1 Betaproteobacteria bacterium | reverse complement strand
GGGCCTGATTGCCAGCGCAGCCAGCGGGCTTGGCCCTCGCGCTCGGCGCGTGTCCAGGCCACGACGATGGCGCCGTCCCCGTCCTGCACACTGCGGCGCGTGAGTCGCAGGGCGCGGCCATCCCACTCCAGGCTGCGGGTTTGGGGGAGTTCCAGCACGGCGTCCAGATCGGCGGTCCATTGGTTGAGGCCGGCTTCGGTGGTGAGCACCGCGTCGTTGTGGCTGCGGTTGACTTCCATGGCCTGTTGCATGCCGCCTAGCGCCTGCCAGCCCATGGTGGCCATTAAGGCCATGACGGCCAGCGCAACCAGCAGTTCGATGAGCGTGAAGCCCCGCATTCCGGAGCTGCGGTTACGGCGGAGGGCGGATGGGCGCATCAGTACCGGCCCACCACGGTGCTGAGTTGCAGCAGGGCGATGCCTGACTGGGCCACGCGCGCTTCCACGCGCCGGAAGTTGGGGTTGGGCGTGGCCTGTACCAACAGGCGCAGCTCCAGGGTCTGTCCGCCTTGGGTGCACTCCTGGGTGTTGTCACTCACGTCAGGCAATTGGCGACTCAGGCGGATTTGTACCAAGGCATTCTCGGCGCAGAGCTGGGCCAGCACCCGGCTGCTTTGGCGTTCGGTGCTACGCGTCATGGTGGCGCTGGCACGCAATCCGGCAATCAGGGTCACGGCCACGATGACGAGTGCCACCAGCACTTCGATCAGGGTGAAGCCGCGACGGTGGTTGATGGGTTTGCCCGTGTTCATGGCGGCGCGTTGCGGACCTCAAAAGCGCGCAGACCGTCGGTGCTGATCCAGCGGCTGCGTTCCGGCGCCTCCCGGTTCCATAGACGCAGACTTTGCGGGCCAATCACTGGCTCCGGGCCCAGTTGCAGCGGCGTATCGCTTTGCGCTTGCATACCCGCCTGTTCCCAGCCCAGGGGCCGGGCGGTGAGACCATTGGTAAATTCAAAACCTTCCGCCGTGGCGCGCCACTGCAGGGCGACGCCGCTGGCCCGGGATTCGGCTCGGGCGGATTCGAGCAAGGCGACTAATCGCTGGGCTTCGCGGTCCAATTGGTTCTGGGCGCTGTCACGCAGTGCAAAGGCCACCATGGCCGATGCCATGCCCACGATGGCGACGACGATCATCAGCTCCAGCAGCGTGAAGCCTTGCTGGTGTGAGGTACGCCAGAAATATGCGGGCGCTTTACCAGTTGCCGATATCGGCATCTTTGCCTTCGCCTCCGGCCTGGCCGTCTGCGCCGAAGGACATCACATCCACCTCGCCTTTGAGGCCGGGATTGATGTAGAGGTAGGCACGGTTCCACGGGTCAGCCGGCAGCTTGTCCAGGTAGGGGCGCCAGTTGGCGGGCACCGGCCCGGCGGTGGGCTTGGCTACCAGTGCTTGCAGGCCTTGCTCGGCGGTGGGGAAGCGTTGGTTATCCAGCTTGTAGAGCTTGAGTGCCTGGCTCAGGTTGGCGATGTCGGTTTTGGCTGCAGTGACGCGGGCGTCGTCTGCACGGTCCAGCACATTGGGCACGATCAGGGCTGCCAGCACGCCGATGATGACCAACACCACCATCAGTTCGATCAGGGTGAAGCCGCGCTGGGCAGCGCGCTGGAGTCGGTGAAGGGGGTTCATAGTAGGGTGTGCCGTTGGATCGGTCGGGTGGAGGCAGGTGCCTTCAATGATAATGCGGCCATGGTATCCGCTACGTCTGTCTGGCCCCCGCGAATTGCTGCTCTGGTCGTGTCCATAGTGGCTGCATTGAGCGTCGCGTATTGGGGTTTGCATTGGAGATTGCCGTCCAGCCCGGTGTTGGCCGCCACCTCTTCGAGTGCGAGCGACCAGCCGGTGGACAGCAACGCGGTCGCCAAAGCCTTGGGCGCGACAGCTGCCGCCAAGGACGCTACACCCTTGGCGCCCCAGGCCACAGAGGCATCGCGCTTTGTGTTGCAGGGAGTAGCGGGTAATGCCAGCTCCGGCAGCGCGCTGATTGCGATTGACGGTAAACCGCCCAAGCCGGTGCGGGTGGGGGATGCAGTGATAGAGGGGTGGACTCTGCGTCTGGTTGAGGGCCGCCGCGCAGTGCTCAGCCGCAATGGCACGGACCTGGAACTTGCGCTTCCGGCCTTGCCACAGCCCGCAACTTTGAGCAAAAAGACGCCCTAGCCCCCGTCTGCTCTGCGCGGGCAGCTATCATTTTTGTAGAAACATCCGGTACACCGGGTTGTGGGTTTCTTCCACGTACGGGTAGTTCAGGGTCTGCAAAAACTTCTCGAATGCTTTATCGTCTGCAGCCGGCACTTGCAGCCCGACGAGAATTCGGCCGTAGTCGGCACCCTGGTTGCGGTAGTGGAAGAGGCTGATGTTCCAGCCCGGGCGCATGAGGCTCAGGAACTTCATCAGCGCGCCTGGCCTCTCGGGGAAGACAAACCGCAGCAGCCGCTCGTCTTGCGCCAGGCTGGAGATGCCGCCCACCATGTGGCGGATGTGCTCTTTGGCCAGTTCGTCGTGCGTCAGGTCCAGGGTGTTGAATCCGTTTTTCTCAAAGTTCTTGGCCACCTTGGCGGACTCGCCCTTGCTCTGGGTAGTGAGGCCCACAAACACATGGGCTTGGGCCGCGTCGCTGATGCGGTAGTTGAACTCTGTCACATTGCGGGTGCCGCCTGGCAACTCGCCGATCAACTCGCAAAAGCGCTTGAAGCTGCCGCGCTCTTCAGGGATGGTGACGGCGAACAGGGCTTCCCGCTCTTCACCCACTTCGGCCCGCTCGGCCACAAAGCGCAGGCGGTCGAAGTTCATGTTGGCGCCGCACAGGATGGCAGCGTAGGTTTCACCCTTGGTTTTGTGTTCGGCCACGTATTGTTTGATGGCCGCCACCGCCAGAGCGCCAGCGGGCTCCACGATGCTGCGGGTGTCCACAAAGATGTCTTTGATGGCAGCACACACAGCGTCGGTGTCCACGGTCACATAGCCGTCGACCAGGTCGTGGGCGATGCGGAAGGTTTCTTCACCGACCAGCTTCACGGCAGTGCCGTCGGAGAACAGGCCCACGTCGGGCAGGGTGACGCGCTCGTGCGCGCCCACCGACTGGATCATGGCGTTGGAGTCGTTCATCTGCACCCCAATCACCTTGACGCCGGGCGCCACCGCCTTGATGTAGTTCGCCACCCCCGAGATCAGGCCGCCACCGCCAATGGCCACAAACACGGCATCAATACCGGGGCCGGTTTTGCTGCCGGTTTTGTGGCCGGACTTGGCGGCCTTGTCGGCACCCAGGGTCTGCACCTGGCGCATGATTTCCATGGCCACGGTCCCTTGGCCGGCGATGACGTCCGGGTCGTCAAAGGGGTGCACAAAGGTGAGTCCCTCTTTCTTTTGCAGGGCCAGTGCGTGGTCGTAGGCATCGGAATAGCTTTCGCCGAACAGCACCACTTCGCCGCCGAAGCCGCGCACGGCATCGACCTTGAGTTGGGGCGTGGTGGTGGGCATCACGATGATGGCGCGCACACCCATGCGGCTGGCAGACAAGGCCACGCCCTGGGCGTGGTTGCCGGCGGAAGCGCAAATGACGCCTTTGGCAATCTGCTCGGCAGGCATTTGAGCCATCTTGTTGTAGGCGCCACGCAGCTTGAAGCTGCGCACGGGCTGCTGGTCTTCGCGCTTGAATAGCACCGTGTTGTGCAGGCGCCGGCTGAGCGCGCGGGCGGGCTCCAGCGCAGTTTCGACCGCTACGTCGTACACACGGGCGGTGAGAATTTTCTTCAGATAGTCGGCAGGGGTGAGCGGGGCCAGGGTTTTCAGGGTGGGGGATTCCGAGGCGGTTGAGGTCTTGGTGCTCACAGGGCTACACTCCGGTGGGTGAGAAAAAAAGTCGTGGCGCTCCGCGCGGAGCGATTGACGGCATTGTAACGATGAACAGAATTGCCCCGCGCGGGGCTTAGACAGGAAATAGACCATGGAATGCACCGTAAGTTGGACCGGCGGCCTCAATACCCGCTCTGGCATGGGCTTTGTGGCCGAGACCGGCAGCGGTCACACATTGATGATGGATGGCGCCCCCGATGCGGCCAAGCCTGAAAACGGTGGCCAGAACTTGGCTCCCCGTCCTTTGGAAACCGTGTTGGCGGGTACCGGTGGATGCACCGCCTATGACGTGGTGCTCATCCTTAAGCGCGGCCGCCATGATGTGCAGGGCTGCACCGTGAAGCTGACCGCTGAGCGCGCTGACGTGGACCCCAAGGTGTTCACCAAAATCCACATGCAGTTCACCGTGACTGGCAAGGGAATCCCGGCCGGCGCCGTGGAGCGCGCCATTGCCATGAGCCATGACAAGTACTGCTCGGCCAGCATCATGTTGGCCAAAACTGCAGAAATCACGACGGGATTCGACCTGATCGAAGTCTGATGTGGAAGCTGCGCCGTGCCTGAGCAGATCTGAGGCGGGGCGTTAGATGCGTTCGGCAACCGTGGTCATGACCTTGGCAGAAGCACGCATCAGTTCTTTGACGGGTTGGGGCAACTCTGCAGCGCCTGCAGTCTCTGCCTCATCGGCATGGCGTAGCTCATCGACGCGCATTTGCGCAACAATGGCTCGGGACTCATGATCGCCATCCGGCAGCATGGAGAGGTGGCTCTCCAAGTGGGCTCCGACTTGGCGCTCCGTTTCCACCACAAAGCCCAAGCTCAAAGCGTTGCCCATACGGCCTGCGATCAGTCCAAGTCCAAAGGCGCCGGCGTACCAGAGCGGGTTCAATATAGAGGGGCGGGATCCAAGGGCCTCGAGTCTTTGTGCTGTCCAAGCCAAATGATCAGTCTCTTCGGCGCAAGCCTTGGTGAAATGCTCACGCAGTGCCTTGCTGGGAGTGGTCAATGCTTGCGCTGTATATAAAGCTTGGGCGCAGACTTCCCCCACATGATTCACACGCATCAGGCCAGCAGCTTTCTTTTTGTCTGCATCGCTGAGCTCGGTTGCTAAGCCCGGTAGCGTCGGGCAAGCCTTCGAAGCGCGGGGGGTAGCGAACAAGGTGCGCAAGGCGGTATCGGCGGCGATCATTAACAAGTCCATGCACTGGAATATACCGTGCTGGAAAAATCGTGCTGTGCCTAGGTATGTTGTGTGCAGGCAACGCAAAACCCCTATTGCCCGCATTGCGTACGGCAGGTTACATGGAAAGAACATATTGCTCTGGTTTAATAACTTCATCTCCTCATTGGGGGTGTAACGTCTGGCCAAATTTGTGGCGCAAGACCTTTTTTTAACTTTGGAGTTCGCATTCATGAAAAAAACTCTCGTTGCATTGGCAGTGTTGACCGCCACTTCCGCATTTGCTCAAGTGACATTGACCGGCGTGGTTCGCGCTGGTTACCAGAAAACCAACTCCACTGATTTCACTGAAAATCAGTCTGGCTTGGCTCTGACAGACGCTACCGTTAACTTTGCTGCAACCGAAGACCTCGGCAGCGGCCTGAAGGCTAGCGCCGGTATCACTTTGGACCAAAACAGCTCCGCATTCCCTGCCGGCAGCGCTCCTAATGGTACCGCTGCTGCGTTGAACACCAACGGCAGCCGCGCTTCCACCGGTTCCATCAACCGCCGTAACACTTTCGTGCAAGTGCAAGGTGACTTCGGCTTGGTTCGTTTTGACCAAACCCGCTCTACCGACCTGATCACACGCGCTTGGGTTGCTCCTTCCAACTTGGACCAAGGTATCTATGACGGTTCCAACATCGTTGCCCGTGCTGGCATCGATGCTTTGACATATGGTTTGGCTTTCGGCCCTGTGACCGCTAGCCTGCAGTACGTCGAAACCGGCGCAGACGGCATTACAACTCCCAACGTGAACGTGACAGTGTTGAACTTGGGTTACGCTGACGGCCCCTTGGCAGCCGGCTTCTCCATCAAGAGCTCTGCAGGTGCAGGTACTACTACCTTCGCCCGTACCATCAACAACGAAGCTTTCGTGACCTATGACTTCGGTGTGGCTCGTGTGGGTCTGGGTTGGGATGGCGCGATGGCTGCTGCCTCCAGCGCTAACGCCGACGCCTCTGCATTGGCATTCGGTATCGCATTCCCTGTGACCTCCGCTTTGACTGTTGGTGCAAACTACGCATCTCGTGATGTGAACACCACTTCCGAGTTCGCTGCCAACTACGCCCTGAGCAAGCGCACAGTGTTCAACGCGAGCTACGGTCGCCAGTCCGCTAAGGAAGTCTCTACTGCTCCTAACCGCACTGCAGACCAGTTCCGTATTTCTCTGGCTCACAACTTCTGATCTGACGAACGCCTAGCGCGTTCTGTTTAGAGATGAACTAAACCCGCCACAACGTGGCGGGTTTTTTTTCGCCTGCACTTTGTGACTTAGTTAAGTCGCTGCACAAGAGCAACTGGGCGAGTTTATAGACCACAGTCAAAGTGTTGTTTATTGGCCTCAATACAGCATGTAATTCGAATGTAATACAGACAACTGCCCCTCATTTAGGGGCGTTTCCATACAATCAAGTTTGCCTTGTTGGCTATCTAGGTTCCGGATGTACATGTGACATTTGTCCTGTGATGTCGGAATTTTTTTTATTTCTATTGGAGTAATCTATGCGTTCACAATTCAAATTGGCTCTGATCGCCGGTGCTTGCTTGGTGGCAACTGCTGCTTCCGCTCAAGTGGCATTCGATGCAAACTACGAAAACAACACCACTTACAAGGACGCTAAGCCCGCTACCACCACTAACGATGGCCGCGTGGAACTGAACGCTGCTGCTACCGCCAAGAACGGCAGCAACTTCGTGTCCGCCAAAGGTACCGTGTTGTTGAAGCAAGACGGCACTACAGGTGTGGACGACGCTTGGATCCAAGCTGGCACTTCCGCTGTGGACGTGAAGCTGGGCCGTTTCGAAGCCGCTGACCTGTTCCCCCTGGGCCAAGACACATTGGTTGAAAAAGTGGCTGGCGTGAATGGCTACACTGCCAACGCTCTGCGTGGCCGTACAGCTACCGGCAGCAACGCTACCAACCCCCTCCACGCTGTGGTCGGTGTGAACGCTGGTGCTCTGCGCGCTGAATTGGGCTTGTTCGCTGCAACAGGTACCGCTGCTGTTACAGAAGTGTACGGTCTGCGCCCCACACTGGTGTACACCGCTGGCGCCCTGACACTGCGTGGTGGTTTCGAAAACATCAAGGCCACCAACGCAGCTGACCAAAACGGTTACGGCTTGTCTTTGGGTTACGCTCTGTCTTCTACAAGCAGCGTGAACGTGAACTACGCTAGCAACTCCGACAGCAAGAACTCTTCTGTTGGCGCTAACGGTACATTCGGTGGCTTGGGCTTGGGCGTGGTTCAAGACAAAAACAACACCAACTCCACCACTACCTTCTACGCATCTTACGCAATGCCTTTGCTGGGTGTGAAGGGTGCCACTCTGACTCCCGCTATCAGCAACTCCACAACTGACCAAGCTGGCGTTGCTTCTGTGACCGCTGTGCGCGCTCGCATCAACTACGCTTTCTAATCTGATTAGATCTGCTTAGTAAATAAAAAGCCCGCTTCGGCGGGCTTTTTTTCGTCTGGAGCACGGCTTGGTGGGTTTCAGAGCACCGGAGCGTAGCTTTACGCCGGATAACTGTCCAATCCGACCTCCAGGTCGGGGAAGATCACGCAATCAAGCGTAGCGTTTGTTCCGCAGGTTGTGTTTCATCTCACTCAGCAAAGGCTGCAGCTTGCCGCCGCCGATGCGCAAGGCTACGCAGGTAGCCAGGATGTCGATGATCATCAGGTGCAAGAGGCGGGAGACCATGGGGCTGTATTTGTCAAAGCCTTCCGGGTGGTCCGCGCTCAGGTGAATGTGCCCAGCACTGGCCAAAGGCGAGCCACTGGCGGTGATGACGATGGTGGTTGCCCCGTTTTTGCGCGCAATGTCGCAGGCATCCATCAGGTCGCGGGTACGGCCTGAGTTGCTGATCACCACCACGCAATCGCCTGGCCCCAAGATGGATGCACTCATCACTTGCATGTGGCCATCGCTGTAGGCGGTGGTGTTGATGCCCAAGCGGAAGAACTTGTGTTGCGCATCCTGCGCGACGATGCCTGAGTTACCCACGCCAAAGAACTGGATCTGGCGACCCGCCCCGTAGGCTTCGACCAAAGCGACCACCGCCTTTTCAATCGCCATGGTGGAAGCATCGTTCCGGTAGCGCAAAAAGGCAGCTACGGTGTTGTCGATCACCTTGACCATCACGTCACCGGTCTTGTCATCCGCATCCACGCTGCGGTGAATGAAGGGTACACCTTCATTCACAGTGCCCGCCAGTTTGAGCTTGAAGTCGGACAGGCCGTCGTAGCCCACGCTTCGGCAAAAGCGCACGACTGTGGGTTTACTGACGTGGGCGCGGTCCGCCAACTCGCTGACCGGCAGTTTGGCAAAAGCGCGGGGATCTGCGAGACAGAGCTTGCCGACGCGCTGTTCGGCAGGAGCCAGAGATGGCAGGGATGCTTTGATTCGATCCAACATGGTCGGTACTTCCAGGTGGACGTAGCGGTCGCCTCAGGCGGCCCCTACGTCATCAGCACATCAAGACTCTTCTGACCAGCAGAAGCCGTCGCGGGCGATCATGGCGCTGGAGGCACTGGGGCCCCAGGTGCCGGCAGCGTAGAGGCGCGGGCCGGAGGTGTCTGCCGCCCAGTGTTCCAGCATCGGCTCGACCCAGCGCCATGCCTCTTCCTGCTCGTCGCTGCGGACAAACAGGTTCAAGCGACCGTCGATCACGTCCAGCAGCAAGCGTTCATACGCGCCCACACGCTCAGAACCGAAGCGTTTGTCAAAGTCCAGGTCCAACTGCACAGGTGCGAGGCTTTGCGATGCTGATGCACGGCTCTGGCGATTGTCCTGGCCTTGGGCCAGCAAGTGCAGCTCCAAGCCGTCTTTGGGTTGCAAATTGATCACCAGGCGGTTGCCCACACCTTCATTGGAATTGAAGATGGCGTGCGGCGTAGGACGGAAGTTGATCACGATGCGTGCATCGCGACCGGATAAGCGCTTGCCGGTACGGATGTAGAAGGGCACGCCGGCCCAACGCCAGTTGGCAATCTCGGTGCGCAGGGCTACAAAGGTTTCAGTGTTGCTTTGCGGGTTGACGCCAGTTTCTTCCCGGTAGCCGGGCACTTTGGCGCCGCCGCTGGTGCCGGCAGAGTACTGGCCACGTACGACGTCTTGTTTCAATGTCTCTTGGGTCCAGGGCTTCAGGGAGCGCAGCACTTTGAGCTTCTCATCGCGAATGGCGTCGGCGCCAGCGTTGATGGGCGGCTCCATGGCGATGGCGCATAGCAATTGCAGCGCATGGTTCTGCACCATGTCGCGCAAGGCGCCCGTGGTTTCGTAAAACGCGCCACGGCTTTCCACACCAAGGTCTTCAGCGATCGTGATCTGGATGTTGGCA
>RFQA01000137.1 GCA_009925925.1 Betaproteobacteria bacterium | reverse complement strand
GCCGAGCTGACACTGGAAGGCATGGAGCGCGTCAAAGCCGCGTTCGTAGAGGCTGCGATTCGTAGCTCCCGGTTGGGTGTGGAGGCGATCGAACTCCATGCGGCCCACGGTTACCTGATGCATGAGTTTTTGTCGCCCATCGCCAACCAGCGCACCGATGCCTACGGGGGCAGCCTGGAAAACCGCATGCGCTTTCCTTTGGAAGTGTTTGCTGCACTGCGAGACGCGTTTCGAGGGGTGCTGGGTGTGCGCATCTCTGCCAGCGATTGGATGGAGGGTGCGTGGGATGTGGAGCAAAGCGCGGTGTTTGCGCAGCAGCTCAAGGCGCTGGGCTGCGACTTCATCCACGTGTCCAGCGGCGGGGTCTCGCCCCAGCAAAAAATTGCGCTGGGTGCCAACTACCAGGTGCCGTTTGCGAAGCGCATCCGCGAGGCATCCGGCATGGTCACCACGGCGGTAGGACTGATCACCGAGCCGCAGCAAGCGGAAGACATTCTGCAAGCCGGCGATGCCGACCTGATCGCCCTGGCCCGTGCCTTCCTCTACAACCCGCGCTGGGGATGGCACGCCGCAGCCGCACTGGGCGGCCAAGTGGAGGGCAACCCCGTCTACTGGCGCTGCCTGCCGCGCGAGGCGCAGAGCGTGTTCGGCAAGGTGGCGGTGGGCACGCGTTGAGCCCCTCTATGGCCAACAAAAAAGGGAGCCAAGGCTCCCTTTTTTCTTATTGACAGTGACTGAACTTAAGCAGCCTTGCCCTTCATGCGGCGACGGCTGATCACGCCCATCAAACCCAAACCGGCCAACAGCATGGCATAAGCTTCTGGTTCTGGGACTGGCGCCACGTTGGATTGCAGGAACTCCACGCGCAAACCGGTAGGATTTCCATTGGCTTGAGCCAGGTTGGTCACCACGAATTCCAGCGTGTTAACGCCGCTGTAGAAACCGCTGTTTGCGCTGAAGTTGGAGAAGCTGCTGAATCCGCCAGCGCTACCAACTTGCACACCGTTGAGCTTGACCACTGCCGAGTTGTCTGCTGCGAATTGGCCGGCAAAACTGGCAGTAGCAGCATTAAAGCCCGACAAGTCAAAGTTCAGCTTCCATGAATAAGTGCCATTGGCACTTGGATCGAAGGAAGTGCCTTGGTTCAAGGCCGGTGTGATCCATTTCGAAGTGGCAGTATTTGCAATCCAAGCCCCGTTGAGAGGAAAGCTGCCGTTGGAGGTCACGTAACCGAAAGAACTGCCGTTGAGCGCATAGTTGGTATCTTGCGCTCCGCTTGCAAAACTACCAGTGTTCACCAGACCCGTAATAGAAGCTGCGTGCGCAGACAAAAAGGATGTAGCAGCCACTAATGTGGCAAGGATAAATTTCTTCATATTTCCCCTGTGTTTGTAAAGATCGTCAACGTACCAGACAATTTTAGGAACTAGTCTGCAAAACACATGTAGGCCGGATGGACTATTTCCTGTCCAGAAAACGCGAAATAAATCACACTTATGGCAGCACTCCCTGGGTCCACTCGATAGCAGGCCGAACAGCCAGTGCCTGCGATATGACTTGCCCGTCCACGCCTATGCTCTCCAGAAAGCCGCCATTGGCCCATTCCTCGTAGCGCCAGTCTCCGCCAACCCGGACCACACCGGTAGGGGGCTGCACTTCCTGCACAGGCACATTCTTGAGGGCGGTGGCCATGTAGTCGATCCACGCCGGCAGCGCGAGTGCAGAACCGGAGGCGCGCGATCCCAGGCTGCGCGGCGTGTCATAGCCCACCCAGACCACCCCGACCAGGCCGGGTTGGTAACCGGCAAACCAGGCGTCCACCACGTCATTGGTGGTACCTGTTTTGCCATACAAGTCCGGGCGCTTGAGGGTGGCTTGGGCTTTGGCCGCCGTGCCGGTGCGGGTGACCTCTTGCAAAAGACTGGACACCATGAAGGTATTGCGTTGCGGTACGGCGCGCACGGTCTCGTCCAGCACCTGGGGCTTGGCTTCGAACACCACCTCGCCATTCGTGCGGGCAATCTTCTGGATCAGCACTGGATTAACCCGGTAACCGCCATTGGCCAGCACCGAATACGCACCCGCCATCTGCAAGGGATTGGTGGAGCCAGTGCCCAAAGCCTGGGTCAGGTTGTCGGGCTGGCGCTCGGGATCGAAGCCGAAGCGGCTGGTCCACTCGCGGGCGCCCACCGGTGAGAGCAGCTGCATCAGGCGGATGGACACGAGGTTTTTGGAGCGGGCCAGCGCGCGGCGCAAGGTGATGGGGCCGTCGGTACTGCCATCATCGTTTTCGGGGGCCCATTCACCCACGTTTTCCATCGGCGCGTCATTGACCAGCGACTCGGGCTGCATGCCACTCTCGATGGCTCCGGAGTAAATGAAGGGCTTGTAGCTGGAGCCCGGTTGCCGCCAGCCTTGGGTCACGTGGTTGAACTGATTGCGGTGAAAGTCGAAGCCGCCCACCAGCGCGCGAATCTCGCCATTGGCCGGGTCCATGGACACGAAAGCCCCTTCGGCCTCGGGCCACTGCACCAAGCTCCAGGCCTTGCCCTGTTGCAGCACGCGCACCACTGAGCCGCGGCGCAGTTTGAGCTTGGCGGCTGCAGAGTCACCCAAGCCGGACTGCGCGGGGCGCAGGCCGGTACCGTCAATGGTGATCGCCTCACCCGAGCCCAGCACCACACTGACAGCCTTGGCACTGGCACGGGTGACGATGGCGATGCGCAGGTCTTCGTCATCGTCGTAATCGGCCAGGGCCTGGGCCACGGCCGGGTCCTCGTCCTTCAAGTCGGCAGCGAGGCTCTCCTGGCCCTCCGGACCACGCCAGACCTGGCGCAGCGAGTGTTCCACCAGCGTGTGACGCAGCGCCTTGTAAGCCACTTGCTGGTCCGCGGCACGCAACGTGGTGGTGACGTTGAGGCCGGTGGTGTAGCTCAGCTCGCCGAACTGGGCATAGACCTGCTGGCGCACCATCTCGGCCACGTATTCGGCGTGCACATCCACCTCATTGCGTTTGCGCACCGCGAGCTTTTCAGCCTTGGCTGCCTGGTACTGCGCTTCGTCAATCACACCTTCCGATCGCATGCGGCTCAAGGCCACCAGCTGGCGGGTACGTGCGCGCTCGAAATTCTGGATGGGGTTGGCAAAGTAAGGGTTCTGCGGCAGGCCGGCCAGCATGGCGCATTCGGCCGCACTGAGCGCAGAAAGCGTTTTGCCGAAGTAGGCCTGTGCCGCCGCCTCAAAGCCGTACGCCCGTGCGCCCAGGTAGATCTGGTTCATGTAGAGCTCCAGAATCTGGTCTTTGCTGAGCTGCGACTCAATCTTGTAGGCCAGCAGCGCTTCCTTGATCTTGCGCTCCAAGGTACGAGAGCGGCTCAGGAAGAATGTGCGCGCCACCTGTTGGGTGATCGTGGACGCCCCCTGGGTGCGGCCGCCGGTCAGGTTGGCCACCAAGGCGCGGGCCACACCAATCGGATCCAACCCGCCATGGCCATAGAAGCGCGAATCTTCCACGGCCAGCAGGCTGTCTTTCATCAGCTTGGGGATCTGGTCAATGGGTTTGTACACCCGGCGTTCAGTCCCGAAACCGGCTACCTCCACACCATCGGCCGTGAGCACACGCAGCGGTTGCTTGGGTTGGTAATTGGAAAGGGAAGTTGTATCCGGCAGTTGGGTCGAGAAAAACGCGACCGCAGCGGCCAGAAACAAAGCACCCAGCACTGCCAACACCAGGCCGGTTTTGAAGATGCGCATGGGCCAGGGGCCCCAGGAAGTGGTTTGCATAGCGGCTCGAAGATGGAGCGCGCATTATCGACAGTGCCGGTCGCGCGCGGGCGACCGGTTTGTAAACGCTATGAAAAAAGGAGCTACTCGCGCAATATGGGCGGGCGCTACTTGCTCTTTTTGCTTGATTTTTTCTTGGGCAACAAGGCGTCGTGCAAAGCCACAAACTCCTGCGTCAGCTTGTGGCCGGGCTCCAGGTAAATCATGGGTTTGGACTGCTCGTGCGACTCGCGGATCTTCACCGAGGCACCGAGGTAAGGCTGCAAGACCGGCAGGCCTTCGTCAATCAGCTCCTGCACCAGGCGCTGCGGCAGGTTGGCGCGCGGCTGGAACTGGTTGACCACAATGCCTTCCACTTCCAGATTCTTGTTGTGGTCGGCCTTGATCTCCTGCACGTTCTCCAGCAGGGTGTAGAGCGCGCGGCGGGAGAAATCGTCGCAGTCAAAGGGGATCAGGCAGCCCTGCGCGGCAATCAACGCGCTGCGGGTGTAGAAATTGAGTGCCGGCGGGGTGTCGATGTAAATCTGGTCGTAGTCGGCGGCCAGCTGCTCCAGCGCGTCACGCAGCTTGTAGATCTTGTGGCGGCTCTCCAGCTTGCTGTGCAGCTCGTCGAGCAGCGGGCTGGAGGGCAGCAGGTCCAAGTTCGGCCACTGGGTTTCGCTGATGTAGTCGCTGGCAGGCTTGTCGCGCACGGTGAACTTGAGACTCTGCTCAAAGAACTCAGCCACGTTGGGCAGCTCGTCGGCCATGTCGGCGCCCAGCAGATAGCGGCTGGAATTGCCTTGGGAGTCCAAGTCAATCACCAGGGTGCGCAAACCTTGGGATGCGCTGATGGCCGCCAGGTTGCAGGTGATGGTGGACTTGCCTACGCCACCTTTCTGGTTGAAAACAACGTGCTGCATAACGATTTCCTTTGCTCAAAGCGGGCCACGGTATGGCGGGCAGTCTAGCGGGGCCGCATGACACGGCGCTGAACACCCCTGCGCACAGATAGCGCAGGCAAAAACTGCGCCAGTGCGTGGGCTATGCTCCCCCACCATGCCAGACCTATTGCCCTCTGCCTCCTCTTCTGACACCGGTACGCCCGCCCCCACCAGCCCGGCCATCGTGCTGGCCGCCGGACGCGGTGAGCGCATGCGCCCGCTCACCGACACAAGCCCTAAGCCCCTGCTCCGGGTGCATGGCAAGCCGCTCATGCAGTACCACCTGGAGGCGCTGGCTGCCGGGGGCTTTGCGTCTGCGGTGGTGAATACCGCGTGGCTGGGCGAACAGATCGAGACCGCATTTCATTATGTTTTAGCCCTCCAGCTCTCGTCGGATGTACGCAAGAAGCTATCAAATTCAGAGCAATCAGCCTCCAGCATCCGACTGAATTACTCCCATGAAGGCCGCGATTTCGGCGGTGCGCTGGAGACGGCGGGCGGCATTGCCCGCGCCCTGCCGCAGTTGGACGCGGTGTTCTGGTCCATGGCCGGTGATGTGTTTGCGCCCGACATGGTGTTCACCCGCAGCGCCTTGGAGCGCTTTGCGCGCAGCGGCATGCTGGCCCACCTGTGGCTGGTACCCAACCCGGCGCACCACACCAAGGGCGACTTCGGGCTTGAGGCCGTGGGCGCGGGTGGCATTGGCCGCTGCGTGGACCCCGCTCCGGGCAGCACTGCGCCCCGCTACACCTACAGCACCTTTGCCCTGTTTCACCGCGACCTGTTTGCCCTGCCCTGGTGCGACATTCCCGCCGGCAACCCGCACGGCATAAAAGCGCCGTTGGCCCCGCTCTTGCGCCGGGCCATGCAGGGTGCAAGGGTAAGCGCCGAGATTTACACTGGCCGCTGGACCGACGTCGGCACCCCCGAGCGCCTCGCAGAACTCAACGTACAGACACCATGACCCAGCCCTCCACCTCCGCACTCACCGCAGACTACGCTGGCCGCCGCGCGCGCCTGGCCGCCCACATCGGCGCACATGGCGTGGCGGTGCTGCCCACAGCCCCCGAGCAGCAGCGCAACCGGGATGCGGACTTTCTGTTCCGCCATGACAGCTACTTCCATTACCTGAGCGGTTTTGCCGAGCCGCGGGCTTGGCTGGTCATCCAGGGTGACGGCACCACCACCCTGTTTTGCCAACCCAAAGACCTGGAGCGCGAAATCTGGGACGGCTTTCGCCTCGGGCCGGATGCAGCGCCGGGCACCCTCGGCGTGAACGCCGCCTACTCGGTGGACGAGCTGGACCAGCGACTGCCCGCCCTTCTAGATGGCGCAGACGCCGTCTGGTACCCCTTTGCCACCCACAAGGGCCTGGAGACCCGCATCGACGGCTGGCTCAGCAGTCTGCGCGCCCGCGTACGCTTTGGCACCCTGGTGCCCGAGCAGGTGCGCGACCTGTGTGGCCCGCTGGACGAGATGCGCTTGATCAAAGACGCCTATGAGCAGGACGTGATGCGCCGCGCCGCGCAGATCAGCGCGCAAGCCCACATCCGCGCCATGCAGCTGTCTGCCCGCATGCTGCGCGAAGGCAAAGACGTGCGCGAGTACCACCTGGACGCTGAGCTGCTGCACGAATTCCGCCTGCAAGGCTCGCAGTACCCCGCCTACAGCTCCATCGTGGCGGCCGGTGCCAACGCCTGTGTGCTGCACTACCGCGCCGACGCCGCCCCGGTGCGCACTGGCGAGCTGGTGCTGATTGACGCGGGCTGCGAGCTGGACGGCTACGCCAGCGACATCACCCGCACCTTCCCTGCCAACGGCCGCTTCACTGGCCCGCAACGCGCGCTGTATGACCTGGTGCTGGCCTCGCAAGTGGCGGCGGTCGAGGCCACCAAAGCCGGCGCGCGCTTTACCGACCCGCATGACGCCACGGTGCGCGTGCTGGCACAAGGCATGCTGGACTTGGGGCTCTTGAACAAAAACACCGTGGGTAGCTTGGACGATGTGATCGAGAAGCGCGCCTACTTCCAGTTCTACATGCACCGCACCGGCCACTGGCTGGGCATGGATGTGCATGACTGCGGCTCGTACATCGAGCCGTCTGAGCTGGGCACCAAGCATGTGCGCAAAGACGCGCTCACCGGCAACGAGATCGTGAACCGGCCCGCGCGCATTCTGCGCAGCGGTATGGTGCTGACCATCGAGCCCGGCATTTATGTGCGCCCCGCGCCGGGGGTGCCAGAGGAGTTCCACCACATCGGCATCCGCATTGAAGACGACGCCATCGTCACCGACACTGGCTGCGAGCTCATCAGCCGCGGCGTGCCGGTGGAGGCAGATGTCATCGACGGCCAGAAAGACATCTTGCTGGGTGGATTCCAAGGCCATGATGGCGCCCTGCGAAAAGCCCACCAGCGCTGTGGCCTCGGGGCTGACGCCGGCGCGGGCTTGCCAGTCCTGCACAGCCTTCACAAATGCGGGCATGGCGGCAGCCACGCGCTCAGGGCGGTTTTCTTCGGTGATCCCGACCACTGAAAACCACTGGTAACCCTGGCCGAGGTCAGAGGCCTGTGGCCCTTGCAAGCTGACCACCAGCGCTTGAGGAAACTCTTGCGCCAGGCGCCGGCCAAACGGCACCAGACCTTCGGGCGTGGCGCCCACACCGTGGTGCAACAAGAAAAGTTGTTGGGGGGTGCCTGCCGGTTGTTGAACGACGATGTCTGTCATGGGCTTACTCCTTGTCATGTGCGGCCGCGCGGCCTGCATGGCGCAATGTGATGCGGGCCAGCACCAACGCAACGATAGCCGAACCCGCAATGCCCGCCACCATGGGGCGGGCCGTGCCATCCGCCATGGCACCTGTGATAGCCATAACCACTGCTCCGGTCACGAACTGCAGGGTACCCATCAAGGCCGAAGCGGTGCCGGCAATTTCGCCATGTTCATCCAGCGCCAGTACCGCCGTGGTCGGCACCACCAGGCCTAAAAAACCATAGCCCACAAACAGCATGCCCAGCATCACATCCAGCCGCTCTATGCCGCTGAGGTTGACGGCTAGCAGCAGGCTCATCATCAGCGCGTAGCCCACCACCGCAAACTTCACCAGCTTGACCAGGCCGAAGCGGGCGCTGAGCTTGCCGGTGAACTGCGAAATGCCGATGAAGGACGCCGCATTGGCCGCAAACGCGATGCTGTACTGCCGGGGCGTGAGGCCGTAGTGGTCGATCAGCACAAACGATGAATTAGCCAAGTAGGCAAAGAAGCTGGAGATACCGAACGCACCAATGAACACCAGCCCCAGAAAATGCCGGTCCTTCAACAACACGCCGTAAGCGGCCAAGGCACTGGCAAAGCTGCTGTTGACGCGTTCTTCCGGAGGGCGGGTTTCCGGCAGACTGGTGGCCAACAACACCAGGCCCAACAAGGCCGCCACGGTCACAGCCCAGAACACGGCGCGCCAGCCAAACACTTCAATGAGCACACTACCGGCCACAGGTGCGAGAATGGGCGACACGCTGAACACCAGCATCAGCAGCGACATGAGCCGCGCGGCATCATGCCCGGTATGCAGATCACGCACTACAGCGCGCGGAATCACCATTCCGGCGCAGGCGCCCAGCCCCTGGATGAAGCGCAGCACCACCAGGGTTTCAATATCCGGCGCTAGCGCGCAGCCCACGCTTCCCAAAGCGAACAGCACCAGACCGAAGTACAGAGGCGCCTTGCGGCCCACCATGTCGGACACCGGACCGTAAATGATCTGGCCTACTCCCAGCGAGATAAAGAAGGCCATCAGGCTGGCCTGCACGGCGCCCATGGAGGCCCCCAGGCTTTGGCCGATGGAGGGCAGGGCGGGGAGGTACATGTCAATGGCAAACGGGCCGATGGCCGACAGCAGGCCGAGCACCAGAGCGGTGCCGAAGAAGGAAGTTTTCATAGGGGCGCGAGCATACCCCCGCCGCGTTAATCGGGGGGCCGGTGTGTGATTGAAGGTGAATGCAGGCTCTTTTTCCTGCACGTTTTGGCTCGGGCTCGGCTATAAAGCGGAAACCCCCTAAAGGAGATTGCGCATGAAAGGCATGGTCTTTACCGAGTTTCTGGAAATGGTGGAGGACAAGTTCTCTGCCGACATGGTGGATGACATCATTGACGACAGCGCGCCGCCCAGCGGCGGGGCGTACACGGCAGTCGGCACGTACGACCACAACGAGCTTGTCGGCATGGTGGTCGCGCTCTCGCAGCGCTCGGGGTTGCCAGTACCGGCACTGGTGCATGCCTTTGGTGTGCACCTGTTCGGACGCTTTCATGCGCTGTACCCCACATTCTTCGGCGGCATTACCTCGGCGGTCGATTTCCTGTACGGCATCGAATCCGTGATTCACACCGAAGTGCGCAAGCTCTACCCGGACGCCCAGCTGCCCAGCTTTGATTGCGAACGTTTGCCGGACGGCTTGAACATGCTCTACGCCTCCCCCCGGCACTTCGGCGACCTGGCCGAGGGCCTGATTGCCGGTGCGGTCACCCACTTCGGAGACCCGGTCAACGTCACTCGCGTCAACTTGCCGGATGGGGCTATCCGCTTCGAACTCCGCAACAAAGCCTGACTGCGTGACAGATTCCGCTGCCCCGCCCCCGCTGGATCCTCATGCCGACGCCCTGGGCGTATGCAGGGGCGGCTGGACCGCGAGAAATCGGCGCGCAAGCAGGCAGAGCACTTGCTGGAGGAAAAAAGCCTCGCCTTGTT
>RFQA01000136.1 GCA_009925925.1 Betaproteobacteria bacterium | reverse complement strand
GCATGTTAGCAAAAGCGGCTGTGCAACCATCTTGTGCTTGTTACGACCATTGGTTTTCCCCTGACGTGCACAGAAAATTACGGAGTGTTGGCTGTCTTGTAGGCTTCCTCAAACAGGCCCCATGGATCGGCTGCACCGGTTACGTCAATATCAGGCATTGGCTTGAGGGTGCGGGTGCGGATCAGGCGGTGCGAGGGAAACACCCCCATCAAAATGCCCACGCCGAATACGTCGTCAGCATGGAAGGTGCCACTGTGGGTGGCGATCAGGGTGGTAGAGGTTTCAGTCATCCGCCGATTTTAGGGACTTACCCTGATCGGCGTTGTAGCCAGCCCAAGCCCTCGCGCGTAGCGCCGGGCTTCACACCGCGCCGGGGGCGGTACTCGCAGCCCACCCAGCCATCCCAGCCGCACGCGGCAGACACTTCGTCGATCACATCCAGCAGATAAGGGTAGTTCAGCTCGCCCACATCCGGCTCATGGCGGCCCGGTACACCGGCGATCTGAAAGTGGCCGACGTTGCCGGTGGGCAGGTAGTGGCGGATTTTGGTGGCCACATCGCCTTCCATGATCTGGCAGTGGTAAAGGTCAAACTGTACTTTCAGGTTGGGCGTACCTACGGCCTGCACGAGGGCATGGGCATGGTCCTGACGCTGCAGGAAGTAACCCGGGAAATCGCGCGTGTTGATGGGCTCGATCAACACCTGCTTGCCCGCTGCGGCGGCTTGGCCGGCAGCCCAAAGCAAGTTGCTGGCGTAGACAGCCTCCAGCTCCACCGGGTCTGCGCCCGGTGGCACCAAGCCGGCCAGCACATGGATGCGTGGGCAATCCAAAACCCGCGCGTACTCCAGTGCGCTGGCAAACCCGGTGCGGAACTCGGCCTCCCGGCCCGGCAGGCAGGCGATGCCGCGCTCGCCTGCATCCCAGTTGCCGGGCGGGGCGTTCATCAACACGTGTTGCAGGCCATGGGCTTGAAGCTGTGCCGCAATGTCCGCCGCCGCAAACGCATAAGGAAACAAAAACTCGACGCCCTTGAAGCCGTCTTGCGCTGCGGCGCCAAAACGGTCCAGAAAGGGGTGCTCGTTGTACAGCAGGGAAAGATTGGCAGCAAATCGGGGCATAGCGGTGAAAGTGTACTGGTCCGCCCGCTGGTGCAGAGTCACGTCATGCGGCTAGGATGGCGCACAGAACAACTCACTTTGAGGACACAACGATGGAATTTCTGACTGACCCGAACGTCTGGATTGCCTTTGCCATGCTGACCGCACTGGAGATCGTGCTGGGCATCGACAACATCATCTTCATCTCGATTCTGGTGGGACGCTTGCCGCCTGAGCTGCGCGACAAGGCGCGTCGACTGGGACTGGGCTTTGCGATGGTCTCGCGCCTGCTGCTCCTGTTTTCGCTTAGCTGGGTCATGGGCCTCACTGAAGACCTGTTCAGCGTGGCCGGCAAAGGCTTCAGCGGGCGCGATCTGGTGCTGCTGGCCGGGGGCCTGTTCCTGCTATACAAGGCGTCACACGAGATATTTGTGGAAGTGGAGGCGCGGGACGAGCATGCCCCGGCCGCTACCGAAGACGCCGTCATGAAGGCTGCGGGAGCCAAGTTGTTCTGGTCCATCATCGGGCAGATCGCCATCATTGACATCGTGTTTTCGCTGGACTCGGTGATCACGGCGGTGGGTATGGTCGACCAGATCAGTGTGATGGTGGCGGCCGTAGTGGTGTCCGTCGGTGTGATGCTGGTGGCGGCCAAACCCATTGGTGAGTTTGTAGACCGCCACCCCTCTGTGAAGGTGCTGGCGCTGGCTTTCCTGGTGATGGTGGGCATGGCGCTCACCGCAGAGGCGTTTGACCAGGAAATACCCAAGGGCTACATCTACGCGGCGATGGCGTTCTCGCTGGCCGTGGAAGCCTTGAACATCCGGGCCCGCGCCAAGCGCCAGGCCCGGAAGGGTTCTTAAACCTCGACCTGTGCGTTCTCCGGCGTCACTATGGGGCCGGTGCCGCTGAAGCGCTCCAGCATCAGGTAGAGCACCGGCGTGATGAAGAGGGTGATGGCCTGCGAGAAGATCAGGCCACCCACCACCGCCAGGCCCAGCGGCTGACGCAGCTCGGCGCCTGCACCCAGGCCCAAGGCAATCGGCAGGGCACCCATCAAGGCCGCCAGCGTGGTCATCATGATGGGACGGAAACGCAAGATGCAGGCCTCACGAATCGCCTCGGCCGGCGTCATGCCTTGGTGGCGCTGGGCATCGAGTGCGAAGTCGATCATCATGATCGCGTTCTTCTTCACGATACCGATCAGCAACACCAGGCCGATGGTGGCAATCAACGTCAAATCCTGATCGAAAATCATCAGGGTCGCCAAGGCGCCCGTAGCCGCAGAAGGCAAGCCCACCAGAATCGTGATGGGGTGGATATAGCTTTCGTACAGCACGCCCAGCAACACATAAATCACCAGCAAGGCCGCAATAACCAGAATGGCCTGGCTGCCCTGTGAGTTTTTGAACACCGCCGCGTCACCACCATACGAGCTGATGATGGACACCGGCATCTGGATGGCTTCACGCGCCGCGTCGATCTTGGCCGTGGCATCGCCCAACGCCGCACCGGGCGCGAGGTTGAAGGAGACCGTCACTGCCTGCAGCTGACCCACGTGGTTGATGGAGGTCGGCCCCACGGCGCGCTCCACCGTGGTGAAGCTGCTCATGGGCACCAGGCTGCCATTGCTGGAGCGCACATAAATGCCGTTGAGGGCCGCTTCGTCCTGCTTGGCCTCGGGCGCCACTTCCATAATGACCTGATAGCTGTCGGTCGGCAGATAAATGGTGGAGACCTGGCGTTCACCGAAGGCGCTGAAGAGAGCGGTGCGAATGCTGTCCACCGACACGCCCAACGAGTTGGCGCGGTCGCGGTCGATCTTGAGCTGGGCCTGCAGGCCGCGCAATTGCGAATCGCTGGTTACGTCACGGAACATGGGGTCGGCACGCAACTTTTCCTGCAGCTTCTGGGCCCAGGTACTGAGCTCGTCGGCCTTGATACTTTGCAGGATGTACTGGTACTGCGCTTTGCTCTGGCGTCCCCCGAGCTGCAAGTTCTGGGTGGGCCGCATGAACACGTTGATACCGGCCACGCCACGCAGTTTTTTGCGCAGGCCTTCGACCACTTTCTTCATGGGCTCACGCTCGCCCTGGGGCTTCAATGTCACAAACATGCGTCCACTGTTCTGGGCCCCATTGCCCCCGTTGAAGGAACTGACCACCGCGACGTTCGGGTCCTTGCGGATGATCTCGGCGGCACGCTCCTGCAAAGCCACCATGGCGGGGAAGGACGTGTCCTCAGCGGCTTCCGTGGTCACTTGAATCTGACCAATGTCTTCTTCCGGGAAAAAGCCTTTGGGAATTACTTGCAACAGCCATGCGGTGGCCACAAAAGTGGAAATCGCCACGCCCAGAATCACATAGCGGTGCGCCAGCGCCAGGTCCAGCATGCGGGTGTAACCCGCCAGAGTGGCGTTGAAGGCACGCTCAAAACTGCGCACCACCATGCCTGGTGGCTTCATGTGGGCTTCGTCTTTCAGGAAGCGGCTGGCCAGCATGGGCACCAGGGTCAAAGACACAAAGGCCGACACCACGATGGACAAGGCCACCACCACCGCAAACTCGTGGAACAAGAGGCCGATCACGCCGGGCATGAAGAAGATGGGAATGAACACCGCAATCAACGACACCGAAATCGAGATGATGGTGAAGCCCACTTCGCGCGCACCGCGCAAAGCGGCCTGGAAGGAGTTCTCCCCGTTTTCCACGTGGCGGATGATGTTCTCCAGCACCACGATGGCATCGTCCACCACCAAGCCCACGGCCAGCGTCAGGCCCAGCAAAGAGATGTTGTCCAGGCTGTAGTTCAGACCCCATAGCAAGGCCACTGCACCGATCAACGAGACGGGCAGCGACAAGGTCGGGATCACGGTCGCCACAAAGCGGCGCAAGAACAAGAAGATGACCAACACCACCAAGGCAATGGTGCCGATGAGCGTGAGGGTCACATCGTGCAGCGCCTCGCGCACCGACAGAGAACGGTCATTGACCGGCGTCATCTTCACGGACGCTGGCATCTGGCTTTGCAGGCCAGGCAGGGCGGCGCGAATGGAGTCCACCACGCGCACGGTATTCGCACCGGGCTGGCGCTGTACCGCCAGAGTGATGGAGGGCTCGCCATTCAGGGTGGCCCAACTCTTGAGCGTTTCCAGGCTGTCTTCCACATTGGCCACATCCCGCAAGCGCACCGGGTTGCCGCCTTTGGTGCTCACGATCAAATCGGCAAACTCTGCAGCACTGCGCAACTGCTTGTTGGCCTGCAGCACCAGGGTCTGCTTGGGACCTTCGAGCGTACCCACCGGCGTATTGACGTTGGCGGCCTTGAGCGCGGCGCTGATTTCATCGAGGCCGATGTTGCGCACAGCCAAAGCATCGGGCTTGACGCGCACGCGCACGGCATAACGCTTGGCACCGAACACGTTGACCTGGGCCACACCATCCACCGTGGACAAGGTGGGCACGATCAAGTGCTCTGCGTAGTCCTGCAATTCGGCGGGCGAGAGCGAGGGCGATTGCAGAGCCACCAGCAACACCGGCGCATCCGCAGGGTTCACCTTGCGGTAGGAAGGCGGGTTGGTCATGTCGCTGGGCAGGGAACGCTGGGCGCGCAACAAGGCGGCCTGCACGTCCACCGCAGCGGCGTCAATGTTGCGGGACTCTTCAAACTCCAGAGTCAGCGATGTGCTGCCCAGCGTGCTGGTGGAGCTGATGGTTTTCAGTCCGGGCACGGTCTGAAATTGCTTCTCCAGCGGCAAGGCGACCGACGTGGCCATGGTTTCCGGGCTGGCACCCGGCAAGGCGGCCGACACGTTGATCACCGGCGTGTCGTAGCTGGGCAGGGCCGATACGGGAATGCTGCGGAAACCGATCACCCCGGCCATCACAATGGCCACGTTCAGCAGCACCGTCATCACCGGACGGCGGATAAAGTGTTCGGAAATACTCATGGCTTCACGGGCGCTGCTGCATCACTGGAAGCGGGCTTGGGCTCCCAGGCCTTTGTCTCGCCGTCTTTGGGCTTGTCTTTGCCGCCATCAGCGCCACCCTTGGCATCCTTGCCGTCTTTGCTTTCCTTGGCACGCTCCACCACAGGCACGTTGGGGCGCAGGTTCTGTTTGCCTTCCTGCACCACCGAGTCGCCGGGCTTGATGCCGGTGACCGCGGCTTCACCCGCTTCGGAGTACACCAGCTTGATAGGCTTGAGCACGGCCTTGCCGTCTTCCACGACGTAGACGATGGTGCCGCGTGCGCCTTGCACGATGGCCGCCAGCGGAATGACCACCGCATCGGAAATGGTGGTGACGGTCTGCTGCACTTCGGCAAAGGCACCGGGCCAGAGTTTGTTGTCCTTGTTGGGGAACACGGCCTTGGCCTTCACAGCACCCGAACTGGCATCCACAGCGCTGTCTACGAACTGCAGCTTGCCTTTGAAAGTTCCGCCGCCATCGGCCAGCGTGGACTTGACCGAGGCGCCCTCTTTCAGCGCTTCCAGTGCATCACTGAGGTTACGCTGTGGAATGCTGAACTGGATACCCACCGGGTCCAACTGGGTGATGGTGACCAGGCTGGTCACGTTGGCTTGCACGGCACTGCCCACGAACACATTGACGGCACCGGCACGCCCCGAGGCGGGCGCCACAATGCGGGAGTAGGACAAAGCAACCTTGGCGGCATCGAGTGCGGCCTGGTCGGCGTTGACCGTGGCGTTCACGCTGTCCACCAACGCCTGGGCCGTATCTACCGAGCCTTGGGAAATGAAGTTCTGGGCGAACAACTGCTTGGCGCGCTCGAACTGGCGTTTGGCATCCGCCAGCGACACGTTGTCTTTGGCCAGCTGCGCGGCGGCCTTGGCCACATTGGCTTCGTCAGTTCGTGCATCCAGCGTGAACAGCAACTGGCCGGCCTTGATGAACTGGCCTTCCTTGAAATGCACCGCCTTGATGGTGCTGCTGACTTGGGTGCGCACATCCACCACATTCAGGGGCACGACGGTGCCGGTTGCTTTGAGCGTGACGTTGAGGTCTTTCTTTTGCGCCTTGACCGTGGACACCGAGGCAGGTCCGCCGGCCGGAGCACTGGCAGCGCCGCTGGCCGGTGTAGCCGCGGGAGTGGCGGCACCCGAAGCGGCACCCACCGGCGCGGGTTCCGTTTTGCCGGAACAACCCAGCATGAATAAGGGCAAGGCTGAGCAAGCCAGCACGACTTTGGCGCGGTAAAGGTTCATGGGCGGAGCAACGACAGGTGGCAATAATGGGAAGAAAGCAGCACAAACGCGTGCGTTTGGCCCTCATTTTTAATGATAGGCCGCACAAGCGTGAATTGACTGCGTCAATCCCGACTACCGTGCAAAGCGTCTGTAAAGTTATCTGACTTAAGAGGTCAGACAAGTCTACCGGCTCTCCATGGCAGTACCAAGACAGGTTTTCCCTCGCCCTGCCGCGCGATTAGCGCGCCTATGTCGCTTTCGGCTTTTTAAACATCTGCCCCAACCAGGGGCCTGCGCTCACCAGCACGATGCCCGCCAACACCGGAATGGCACCGATGAGAAAACCGGCTTCAATGGGCTCGCCCAACAACCAGGCACCGAAGAGCATGCCGAACAAGGGCGTCATGAACGAGAACACGCCCAGGCGGGATGCCAGGTAGGTGCGCAACATCCAGAACCAGGCCAGAAAGCTGGCAAAGGACACAATGATCCCGTGAAAGGCCAAGCTCGCCCAGACCGTGGGCGTCCAGTTCACATGGCTCTGGCCGGTCACCACGGCGCCAGCGAGCAAAAGCACACAGGCCATTATCAGCTGGTACTGCAAGGTTTTGGCAGGCGCAGCCGTGGACAACACGGAACAACGCACCACCACGGTCGTCGCCGCCCATGAGATGGCAGCCAACACGCCCAGAAAGTCGCCCCACAAAATAGAGGTGGCATCCGCCGCGCCGGCCTGACCGCGCCCCAGAAAAGTCATGGCGATACCGGAGAACGCCAAGGCAATGCCCAACCACTGCAATAGCCCCAGGCGCTCTGCAGGCAGGCGCCAGTGCAGGCCCAGTGCCGCAAAGATGGGCGCGGTATACAAAAACACCACCATGTGTGAGGCACTGGTGTGGCGCAGACCCTCGGCCACCAACAAGAACTCCAGGGCAAACAGCACGCCCACGGCCAGTCCGGGCAAGAGCGTGCCGTCGCGCAAGGACATGCGCTCGCCCCGCAAGTGCATGACCAGCGCCACCAGACACGCGGCAATGCCGGAGCGCAGGCCGATCTGCATGGCCGGTGCCATGTCTTGCGCCGTGGCTTTCAAGGCCACCTGCTGCATACCCCAGGTGGCACACAGCACCACCATCACCACGATGGCCTGCCCATCGATTGCCTTGCGCGTATCCATAACACCCCGAATTGATTGAATGGGACGATTATTGGGCTGACGGCTTTCCTTGATATAGTGAAAAACAGACAAGCCATACGCGATAGCCGACAAGCATGCCCATCCTGCGTCCCAAACTGGAGGTGCCCCTCTCCAGCCCCACCCTGCCGGCGCCCTTGATGTTCCGCAGCGCTTATGTGCCGGACCACGGGCTCTACCCCGAGCACCAGCACGCCTGGGGCGAGTTTGTGTATTCCTTCAGCGGTGTCATGGAGGTCAAAGTGCTGGGGCACCACTACTTGGCGCCGCCCCAGTACGGCATCTGGCTGCCGCCGCACCTGGAGCATGTGGGTCTGAACCGCAAGGCCGCTCACCATTGCTCCCTGTATGTGTCCACGCCCCTGTGCCACCAATTGCCTGCCGAGCCGTGCGCCCTCACGGTGAGCCCGCTGGTGCGGGCCATGCTGGAACATCTGCGCTTGCAGCCCGCGGGCATTCCTGCCGGAGGCGCAGAAACGCGCCTGCTCAAGGTCCTGCTGGACCAGCTGGTGGTGGCACCCCGCGCCGGCAGCTACCTGCCCGGCTCCGAAGACCCTGCGCTGGGTGCGGTGCTGCGCATGCTGGAAGCACAGCCGGGCGACAACCGCTCCCTACCTGAATTGGCCCAGGCGGTGCACACCACGGAGCGCACCCTGATGCGCCGCTGCCAGCGGGATCTGGGAATGACATTCGCCGAATGGCGCCAGCGCCTGCGGGTGGTTCGGGCCATGCCCCTGCTGGAGGCAGGCCAAACGGTAGAGACGATCGCGCTGGACCTGGGATACGGCAGCGCGTCGGCGTTCATCACCATGTTCAAGAAGCTCACCGGCAGCACGCCGGACGAGCTCCGCAAAGCCGCTCTTGGCTAAGACCCGTATCGCTTGGCTCAGGCACTCACAGGGGCACCGCCGAAGCGGCTTTCGGCTTGCTTGCGGAACTCAGATGGCGTCATGCCCTTGAGTTCCAGAAAGCGCCGGTTGAAATTGGCCACGTTGTTGAAACCCACGTCGTAGCAAATGTTGGTGACGTAGCGGTCCGAGGTCATCAGCAACTGGCAGGCGCGGTTGATGCGTACCCGATTCACAAAGTCGGTATAGGTATTGCCTGTAGCCCTGCGGAAGAACCGCGAAAACCGGCTCTCGCTCATGGCCAATTCGGCCGCCACCTCAGCCGCCGACTGGGAATGCGAAGGGTTCTCGGTGATGCGGTTGACGATGGTGTTGATCTGGTCCAATTCGGTGTCGTTTTCTACGCCACGCATCTGCACATTGGACAGCAGGCGATAGTCACCCCAACGGGCGAGGTCCGTCATGAAATGGCAGAAAGCGGCCAGGCGTTTCAGCCCGCGTGCACTCTTGACGGCCTGCCAGTGCGGCTCCGCCTTGTCCGCCCAACCGAAGAACTCGATACCGTGGCGTGCACGCTCCAGTAGCGGCATGATTTCCTGAAACTCAGGAATCGCTTTGCAGGCCAGCTCCAGCGGCTCGTGACGGAACTGGATCACAAGGTCACGCCGGGCCACGCCCTCTTCCGGTACATCCAGCGAAATCCAGTTGTGGGGCAGCCGCGGTCCACACAGCACCAACTGGCCAGCCGCAAACGGACCTATCCAGTCGCCGACAAAAGCCTTGCCGGTGGTAGCGGTGATCAGGTGCAACTCGTACTCGTCATGGCAATGCCAACGCGCCAGCGGCGTGGGGTAGCCGTGGTCCAGACAACGGATGAAGCCGACCTCGTCGGTAGGCTCGTAGCCCAGCGACGGGTTGCGGTTGTAGTCGGCCTCCAGCTCCGGCGCCGGAGGGGCTGGTCCTGACCCGCGCCGGCAAGGGCAAGGTGGCGGTCCACGGCGATGCGATCCGCATGAGCGCCGGCGGCATTGATCAGCGCTGGCCCAATCTGGCGCTGGAGCTGGTCAATCCGATCTTCACGGCCCTGCCCCAGGGCGAGCCCTTCCCCATCGCCCGGGCGGCGCGGATCGAATTCTACACGCGGCCGCATCTGGAAGGCT
>RFQA01000135.1 GCA_009925925.1 Betaproteobacteria bacterium | reverse complement strand
GCTCCTTGGAGTAAGGACGGCCCAAGGCTTGGGGTGCCACGGCCTTGCCAATGAAGCCTGCCAACAAAACCACGGTCAACAAATAGGGCAAAGCTTGAATCAGCTGCACAGGAACCTCTCCAAAGCCGCTGATCTGAACACCTTGCAGACGGATCGCAGCCGCATCAAGGAATCCGAACAACAAACATGCCCAGAACGCCCCGACCGGATGCCAGCGGCCGAAGATTAGCGCCGCCAACGCCATGAATCCACGCCCTGCCGTCATATTGGCGGAGAAATTTGCACTTTGAGCCAACACGAGATAACTGCCCGCAAGTCCGCAGAGCACGCCGTTGATGGTTAGTGCCGCATACCGAAGCCCGGTGACCGAGACTCCAGCGGCGTCCACCATTTGCGGGTTCTCACCAACGGCACGAAGGCGTAAACCGAAGCGGGTGCGGAACAACACCCACCAAGACACGGGCACCAGGACCAGCGCTAGGTACACCAGTGCGTTATGGCTCAGCAAGCCCTCCCCCACTACGCGCCCTATCAACGGAACATGGGCAAGTGCCTCTTGCAAGCCCGGGAACAGAGCCTTGATGCGCACATCGGTACTCACAGGCGGTGTCTGTCCACCTTGTGCAAACCAAGCAATTCCCAGTACGACGGTCATCCCGGCCGCGATGATGTTGATCGCCACGCCCGAGACCACCTGATCACCCTTGTGGCTGACGCAGGCCAACCCGTGCATCCAAGACAAAACGACAGCCACCATGACGCCCAGCAATAGAGCCAAGGTAGTGGACTGGTATGCCGCACCTGCCGCACCGGCCGCAAAGGCGGCGAAAAGCATCTTGCCCTCCAAGCCAATGTCCACCACACCCGAGCGCTCGGAAAACATGCCTGCCAAAGCGCACAAGATCAGCGGAGTGGACACCCGCAGGGTGGAGGCCAGCATGGCTGCAAACAAAGCTTCATCCATGTTGCACCCCCGACTTCACGCCTTTCACCGAGATCTTGGCCAAAACCCAAGCCAGAACCGGTGCGATGACGTACACCATAGCGCCCGAGAACAACACAATAAAGCCCTGCAACATGACCACCATCTCCCGGCTGAAGCCCGGTACTTCAAACGCCACTTCCGCGCCGCCCTGAAACAAGGCACCGAACAGCATGCTGGCAAAAATAATCCCCACCGGATGGTTGCGCCCCATCAAGGCCACTGCGATGCCGGTGAAGCCCGCACCACTAACGAACTCCAACAGCAGCTTGCCGTTAACACCCGCAATTTCGTTCATGCCCACCATGCCTGCCAGCGCCCCGGAAATCGCCATGGCAATGACGATCTGGTGGCGTACGTTGATACCGGCGTACTCGGCTGCGCTTTGGCTGGAACCCACGGCTCGCAAACGGTAACCAGCGCGTGTACGCCAAAGAAACAGATAAACCGCTAGTGAGGCCAACAGCGCAAGAATCAGACTGGTGTTGAGAGGAGAAGCGTCCCACTCAACTCCCACCGCTGCCAGCGCATCCTGCATGCTGGGTAATTTGGCGGAAGCGGCAAAAGCAGCTGTCTCCACCGCCATGGAGCCGGCGGGGCGCAACACATTCACCAACAGATAGACCAACAGGCTGCTGGCGATAAAGTTGAACATGATGGTGGTAATCACCACGTGACTGCCGCGATACGCCTGCAGATAGGCAGGCACCGCAGCCCACGCCGCGCCAAACAGAGCACCGCTCACCAGCATCAAAGGCAACATGGCCCAAGCCGGAAGGCTATTTGATAACCATAGCGCAATCAGCCCCGTACCCAAGCCCCCCAAAACAGCCTGTCCCTCCCCACCGATGTTGAACAAGCCACCGTGGAAAGCCACGGCAACGGCGAGGCCGGTGAATATGAATGTAGTGGCGTAGTACAAGGTATAGCTGATACCCCGCTGGCTACCAAAAGCTCCATGAACCAGCACGGAAAGCACTTCCGCAGGGTCCTGTCCCACCAAAGCGACCACGCCTGCCGCAGCCAACAAGGCCACCGCAAGGCATACCGCTGGCAACAGCACCAGATCCGCCCAACGCGGCAAGGTGTAATTGGCGTTCATTGCGGGCCTCCCGTCATCAAAAGGCCGATACCTGCCTCGGTGCAATCTTCAATGGCCAACTCACCCGTCACCCGACCTTGGTTCATCACAATTACTCTGTCTGAAAGCGCCAGGATTTCGTCCAGCTCGCTCGATACCACCAGCACCGCGCAGCCGGCATCGCGCATGGCCCGCAGCTGGGAATAAATGAATTCAATGGCACCGATGTCCACCCCACGCGTGGGTTGACCGACCAACAAGACTTTCGGTGCCTGCCCCAGTTCGCGCGCAAGCACCAGTTTCTGCTGGTTGCCACCTGAAAACTTGCTGCTCTTGAGCTCAGGGTCGCGGGGACGCACATCAAAGCGCTCCATCAATGCCGCTGTGGCTTTGCGCATGCCGGTATGTGACATCCAACCGCCGCTGGAGTACTCCGGCAGGCCGTCATAGCCCAACACTGCCGACTCCCACGCCACAAAGTCCATCACCATGGCACGCGCATGGCGATCTTCCGGAACGTGGGCCAGGCCCAGCTCCCGCGCCTTTTGCGGGTCCAGCCACAGTGGTGCCTCAAATTGAGCCGCCCCCAGCGCCAAACTGCCGGAATCCGGTGTCAACAAACCGGATAGCACGTCCAGCAATTCACTCTGTCCATTCCCGGACACCCCTGCCACACCAACGATTTCGCCAGCGCGCAGGTCCAGATTCAAACCATGCAAACGCACGACTTGCAAAGCGTCTTTGACGACCACATTGCGCACCGACAACAAGGTATCGCCGGCCTTGCGGGCCTCGCCTTCCAGCCGCCCCATGTGGACTTTGCGG
Organism: Betaproteobacteria bacterium; assembly: GCA_009925925.1. GTDB lineage: Bacteria > Pseudomonadota > Gammaproteobacteria > Burkholderiales > Burkholderiaceae_C > Allorhodoferax. The sequence continues at coordinate 6,622 of RFQA01000135.1, read as the reverse complement.
CCCACCATGGCTTCTGCCAGACTTTCCACCGAGGCCTGCGCAATCGGCAGTTCCTGAACCACCCGTCCACCGCGCATGACGGTCACGTTGTCACACAAACCCATCACTTCCTTCAGTTTGTGGGTGATCAGCAAAATGGTGGTTCCCTGGCTGCGGAGCACCCGCAGCACCTTGAACAAGTGCTCGGTTTCCTGCGGAGTCAGCACCGCTGTAGGCTCATCCAGAATCAGAATTTTGGCGCCGCGATAAAGGGCTTTCAGAATCTCAAGCCGCTGCCGGTCACCCACTGGCAGTTCAGCAACCAGACTATCCAGCTGCACTTGCAAACCCGTGGCCTGCATCAAGTTATCCAGCTTGCTACGCACCGAGGCATCCGCCTTTTGGAGCAGCCAATGCGGCTCGGCACCGAGCATGACGTTCTCCAAGGCGGTCAAGGTATCAACCAGCATAAAGTGCTGGTGGACCATGCCAATGCCCTGCGCAATGGCATCGTCCGCATTGCGAATGATCACGCGCTGGCCCTGCACCTCGATCACGCCGCTGTCGGCCTGATAAAAGCCATACAAAATGGACATCAAGGTGCTTTTGCCCGCGCCGTTCTCGCCCACGATTCCGTGCACCGTTCCAGCAGCTACACGCAAATCCACATCTGCATTGGCTGCAACCGCGCCGAAACGCTTGTTGATACCCTGCATATGTATCGCCGGTGGCGTCGATGCCGTTGGCGTTGTGCTCTCTACACTCAAATCCTGCTCCTCAAGGGGCTCTTGCATTGAAGCGAAAAGCCCACGGCACGTGCAAGCACCGCGGGCTTTGAAATCGAACCCGGACTGGCACCTGCGAGCATAAAAGCCGCAGGCCCACAGTCCGTCAGATTACAGTTTGCAGGCGTTGTCTGCCATGAAGTCTGCAACCTTGATTTTGCCGCTGATGATGTCAGCCTTGGCGGCTTCCACCTTCTTCTTCATTTCAGGCGTGATCAACTTGGCGTTGTTGGCATCCACAGCGTAATCCACGCCGCCTTCCTTCAGGCCCAACACGGTCATGCCAGCCTTGTGGCCCTTGGCCACGTTGTACACGGCGGTGTCTACGCGCTTGAGCATGGAGGTCAACATGGTGCCGGGTTGCAGGTGGTTCTGGTTGCTGTCCACGCCGATCGCCAGCTTGCCGCTGTCTTTGGCAGCTTGGTATACACCGATACCTGTGCCGCCAGCTGCCGCGAACACCACGTCCACGCCTTGAGAGAACTGGGCCTTGGCCAATTCGCCACCGCGTGCAGGGTCGTTCCAAGCCGCACCTGTGGTGCCAGTCATGTTGCCGACAACTTCCGCCTTGGGGTTGGCAAACAGGGCGCCTTGCTTGTAGCCGCACTCAAACTTGCGGATCAAGGGGATGTCCATGCCGCCGACGAAACCGACCTTGCCGGTCTTGCTGGCCATGGCAGCGATGGTACCTACCAGGAAGCTACCCTCTTGCTCCTTGAATACGACGGACTGCACGTTGGGCAGGTCTACCACCATGTCAATGATGGCGAATTGCAGCTTGGGGAATTCCTTGGCCACTTTTTCAATGCTGGAAGCCTGGCCGAAACCAATGCCGATGATGGGGCTGGCGCCACGCTCTGCCATGCGGCGGATGGCCTGCTCGCGCTGGGACTCGTTGGTGATTTCGAAAGACAGGTATTTCTTCCCAGTCTCTTTCTTCCACTTTTCGATACCGTTGTATGCCGCTTCGTTGAAAGACTTGTCGAACTTGCCGCCCATGTCGAACACAACGGCAGGGTCTGCCGCGATAGCCTGGAAACTGGCGGCCAAGGTAGCGGCCAACAGTGTCATGCGTACAGGAGATTTAACGTTCATAGCTTCTCTCAGTTCTCAATCAAGTTAAAAAATCAGTTTTACCAACCATTCAACGGCAGGAATGCCGTCTTTTCCACCCATTTGCCGCTTACCGCAGACAACGCCACACTGTAGTTCAAGAATCACAGCGGACTCCAGTGTCTGCATCAGGGCTTATCCGTATATAACTTAATTGTTATACACCTCTTAACCCGTTTCCATGCAGGCGGTTTACAAAGTTCTGCCCTCCGCCTCCAACAACGATGTCCCGATCGCGCTCGCCAATCGGGCATTGTTCAGCACCAACTGGATGTTGGACGCCAGACTGTCCCCGCCGGTCAACTCGCAGACCCGCGCCAGCAAAAACGGAGTGGACTCTTTGCCACCCACGCCTTGTGCCTTGGCTTCCGCAAGCGCCTGCTCAATAGCTGCATCTATCGCATCCCGCGGCATGGCAAATTCAGGAGGGATGGGGTTCGCAATTACCATGCCACCATCCAAACCCATACTCCACTTGGCGTGCAGTACATGAGCAATTGCGGAGGGAGTATCCAAGCGGTAATCCACCTGGAACGCGCTATCGCGTGTGAAGAAGGCCGGCAGTGAAGAGGTCTGGTAGCCCACCACGGGTACGCCATGCGTTTCCAGGTATTCCAGCGTCAAGCGCAAATCCAGGATGGACTTGGCACCGGCACACACCACCGCGACCGGCGTGCGCGCCAGTTCCTGCAAGTCTGCAGAGACGTCAAAACTCTCCTGCGCTCCCCGGTGCACCCCGCCGATGCCACCTGTGGCGAACACGCGAATGCCGGCCATTGCCGCGATGATCATGGTGGATGCCACAGTGGTCGCTCCCGTGGCGCCGGCAGCCACAATAAAGGGCACATCACGGCGGCTTACCTTCACCACCTCGCGCCCGCTACGGCCCAGTTGCTCGATATCCGCTTCAGACAGACCTGCCTTAAGCCGGCCATTCACGATAGCAATGGTGGCCGGAATCGCGCCATGCGCACGAACCTCGGCCTCCACCATCAACGCGGTCTTCACGTTTTGAGGGTAAGGCATGCCGTGAGAAATGATGGTCGACTCCAAGGCCACCACGGGAGTCCCGTTGTCAAGGGCGTGGCGCACTTCGGGTGCGATGTCTAAATAAGGATTCAAAGTCATGCTGGTAGGCCCATTTGCTGCCGCACGGCGGCATGTGTCAATTCCGGAGAGTTGGCGAATGTACTTGATAGTGTGAGCTCTGCGCAGGCCACACCGTAATCCACGGCATCTTTCATCGGTGAACCACGCACCAGGGAAGCCACTAACCCGGATAACAATGCATCCCCTGCCCCCGTACTGCTTACCACTGGAACGCGGCGTGATGGCCGGAATACAGGCCCCTCCCCACGCTGCCCCCAAGCCGAGCCGGATGCACCAAAACTGACAAGCACCCGCTCAACGCCCGAATCGAGGAAATACTGGACCGCCGCGATGCATTGCTCCGGGGTACCCACAGGGAGACCGCTCAGGGCTGCTGCTTCCATGTGATTGAGTTTGAGCAGTTGAACGGATGGCAGCGCCCCGGCAATGCGCCTGCACTTGGCCACCGATACCCCATCCACCGCCACCTTGCGGCCAAGGCGCAGAAGGTGAGCGATCGTCGCCTCCGGCAAATTGCAATCGAGGAGCAGCCAAGCCCCGGTGTTTTCCAGCGCCGGCGCAAGGGCGCACTTTGATGGTGTCAGGCTTTCCAGAATGCCCATGTCATTCACGGCCAAGGCCACCTCGCCGTCTGGCTGGTGCATGGCCAGGTAGGTTGCAGTGCGTTGGCCTGGCACCGTCAACACTGATGAAACCCCTACTCCCGCCGCGGCGGTGCTGGCGAGCAGTTGTTCGCCGAAGGCGTCATCACCGACTACTGATACCAGGTCGACGGAAATACCCAAGCGCGCAAGATTCTCGGCCATATTGCGGCCAACGCCCCCTGGTGAGTAGTGAATGGCGCCAGGCGTGGAGTCTCCCGCGCTCATGATGCTGCCCGCTTTGGCACTGATATCCATGTTGGCGCCCCCGACGACGGTGACAGGGCAAAGAACATCAGGCGCAGCAGAAGTCATTAGGGTCTATATCAAAGAACTTATCCGGGGCTTGCAAATTCAGCGTCAAAATAGACGGTTTCGCAATCAGAGAGTGCTGTTGATGATACTTGTGGCTGGCTCTGCCAATCTGGACTTTGTGGTCCGCGCCCATCACATTCCCGCCCCGGGCGAAACCGTACTCGGACGCGATTTCCAAACCTTCCCCGGAGGCAAAGGCGCCAACCAGGCAGTGGCCAGTGCCCGGGCGGGCGGAGCCGTGACCCACATGCTGCTCGGCTTGGGGCAAGACACGTTTGCCACCCCGCTTGAAAACTCCCTCCAATCGGCAGGCGTGCAGATGCACATCGTGCGCACCCCCGATCACCCTACCGGGACCGCGTTTATCTGCGTCTCCGATGACGCGGAAAACGCCATTACGGTGGCCCCCGGAGCAAATGCCGAGTTGCGCCCGGAACATTTGCCATCTTTAGCGGGCTTCACACACCTTTTGCTCCAACTCGAAACCCCATTGGACACGGTCACAGCATACGCCCGTGCCGCGCGCGCCCAAGGGGTGCAGGTCGTTTTGAACGCAGCACCCGCCCGCGCTTTGCCCCCAGAGCTGTTGGCCCATGTAGATGTACTGGTAGTCAACGAAGGTGAACTGGCAGTGGTTTCGGATCATGAAGGCAGCATTGCCAACTGCCTGGCCCGTGTGGCGGTGCCTACCGTGGTGGTCACTTTGGGGCACCGCGGCAGTTGCGCGCGCCATAACGGTGCATTCGCACTCCAGAGCGCATTCCCCATTTCACCGGTGGACACTACGGGTGCCGGCGACACTTTCTGCGGCAGCCTGGTCGCAGCGCTCAGCCAGGGCCAGCCATTGGCCGACGCCCTTCGGTTTGCCAGCGCCGCCAGCGCCATAGCGTGCACCCGCTGGGGCGCACAGTCCAGCATTCCAGAAACCACGGAGGTCGAAGCCCTCTTGGCGTCTACGCCCTCGACCAGCGCAGAAGAGGCACACGCATTGCGCGCCTTTTGCGGCCTGAACTGAATCTCCTCCATTTTTGCTTTTTGTAAAGAGTTACCCCATGAGCACCAATTCCTCCGCACTCGCAGCCCGCAAAGTCATCTATGACACCGACCCCGGTGTCGATGACGCCATGGCGCTGTATTACGCACTGGCTCACCCCGGCATCGATGTCGTGGGTATCACCACCACCTTCGGCAACGTCACCGTAGAGCAAGCAGCCATCAACGGCCTGTACCTGACCGAGATTGCCGGCAGAAAGATCCCGGTGACCCTGGGCGTCAAGACCCCTTGGCTCAAGGCGCCCGGCACACCTCCTGACTTCATCCACGGTGGCGACGGCTTGGGCAACCTGCCCTCCCGCGTGGCGACCACCAGCGTGCTGGATCCCCGTCCGTCCGCGCAATTCATCGTGGACATGGCCCGCGCCCATCCCGGTGAAATCACCCTGGTCGCTGTCGGCCCCTTGGGCAACCTCGCCACTGCGCTCAAGCTGGAGCCCAAGCTACCCCAACTGCTGCAAGAAGTCATCATCATGGGCGGCACCATCGTGGAGCCCGGCAACGTGTCCCCCGTGGCGGAGGCCAATATCTGGAACGACCCGCACTCCGCCGACTTTGTATTCACTGCCGGCTGGAAGCTCACCATGGTGGGCCTGGATGTAACCCATCAGCTGATCGTGCCCCTAGCCCTGTTCAAAAAAGTGGCAGAGCACCACAAGCACGTCGCTACCGACACCCTGCACCATGCTGTGAGCTTCTACGCGGACTTCTACAGTGGTATCTATCCGCATGTGGCCAAAATCCACGGCTGCTTCGGTCACGACGTGCTGGCCTTTGTGGCCCTCACCAACCCCGAGCTGTTTGAAATCCAGACCGGCCGCATCCGCGTGGCGACAGAAGGCCCCGCCAACGGCCAGACCATGATGCGCCGCAAGGACATCTTCTATCCCCAACCCGGTTGGGGCGACGAGGTGCCCGATACCCACGCCTGCTTGCAGCTCAAAGCCGATGAGGCTTTGCAGCTGATTGAATCCACCCTGATGTCCAACTGGCTGTAAACGCCGACTCAACCGATTTGACTGCGCGAGAAACTGTCATGCACTTACCCGTCGTTGACTTCACCAGCCCCACCGCTCCACAAGAGTTTTGCAAGAGCCTGCACGAAACTGGCTTCGGCGTGCTGAAAAACCACCCCCTGAGCCAGGAACTGGTGGAAAGCATTTATGCCGAATGGCTGGGCTTTTTCAAAACCGAAGCCAAGGCGAAGTACCCCAACGACCCGGTCAAGCATGACGGCTATTTCTCGCCCAGCGTGTCAGAAACGGCCAAGAACTTCACCAAAAAGGATTTGAAAGAGTTCTTTCACATCTACCCCTGGGGCCGTTACCCCGCTGAAGTGAGTGATGCTGCCCAACGCTACTACGCTGAAGGCGCCAGCCTGGCCGCCACCCTGCTCAACTGGGTGGAAGAAAACTCCCCCACAGAGGTGAAGGCGCGCTATTCCATGCCCCTGCCGGCCATGATTGAGGGCAGCGACCACACCCTGCTCCGCGTGCTGCATTACCCGCCCCTGCGTGGCGACGAAGAGCCCGGTGCAGTGCGCGCTGCAGCCCATGGTGACATTAACCTGTTGACCATCCTGCCGGCGGCTACCGAGCCCGGCCTGCAGGTCTTGGGCAAGGACCA
>RFQA01000134.1 GCA_009925925.1 Betaproteobacteria bacterium | reverse complement strand
GCGGGGATGTAGTAGTCGCGCTTGTAGTTGAAGGTGTGGAAGATGGCGTAGCCGATGATGCCCACGAAGCTGATCGCGGCCAGCCACCACATGTACCAGATCAGACCCACGGCGCAGGCGACGCTCAGGCCGGCCAGGATGATGCCGGCGCCCGTGTTGGAGGGCATGTGGATGTCGCGGTAGCCGTCGACGGGCTTCTTGTAGCCGCGGTTCTTCATGTCCCACCAGGCGTCGATTTCGTGCACTACCGGCGTGAAGGCGAAGTTGTAGTCCGGTGGAGGAGAGGAGGTTGCCCACTCCAGCGTACGGCCACCCCAGGGGTCGCCCGTCCAGTCACGCAGCTCTTCGCGCTTGAGGTAGCTCACCACCAACTGAATCAGGAAGCAGCCAATGCCGGCCGCAATCAGGGCAGCGCCAAATGCTGCTATGACAAACCAGATTTGCAGGGATTGATCTTCAAAGTGGTTGGCGCGGCGGGTGACGCCCATCAGGCCCAGGATGTACAGCGGTGTGAACGCGACCCAGAAACCTACCACCCACAGCCAGAAGGAGCGCATGCCCCAGGTGCGGTCCAGCTTGTAGCCAAAGGCCTTGGGGAACCAGTAGTTGATGCCGGCAAACATGCCGAACACCACGCCGCCAATGATCACGTTATGGAAGTGCGCAATCAGGAACAGGCTGTTGTGCAGGACAAAGTCAGCGGGTGGCACCGCGAGCAACACACCGGTCATGCCGCCGATGGCAAAGGTGATCATGAAGGCTACGGTCCACATCATGGGCAGCTCAAAGCGGATGCGGCCCTTGTACATAGTGAACAGCCAGTTGAAAATCTTCGCTCCGGTGGGGATGGAGATGATCATGGTGGTGATACCGAAGAACGTGTTCACACTCGCACCGGAACCCATGGTGAAGAAGTGGTGCAACCACACCAGGTAGGACAGGATGGTGATACACACCGTGGCATACACCATGGAGGTGTAGCCGAACAGGCGCTTTTTGCTGAAAGTAGCCACGATCTCCGAGAACACACCGAAAGCCGGCAGGATCAGGATATAGACCTCAGGGTGGCCCCAAATCCAGATCAGGTTCACATATAGCATGGGGTTACCGCCCAGCTCGTTGGTGAAGAAATTGGTGCCGACGTAGCGGTCCAGAGACATCAAAACCAAAGCAGCTGTGAGCACAGGGAAAGAGGCCACGATCAATGCGTTGGTGCACAAGGCAGTCCACACGAACACGGGCATCTTCATCAGGCTCATGCCGGGCGCACGCATTTTGATAATGGTCACGATCAGGTTGATGCCTGAGAGCGTGGTACCGACCCCGGCAATCTGCAGGGCCCAGATGTAGTAATCCAGCCCGGTGCTGGGGCTCTGCGCTCCGAGGTTAGACAATGCCAACCAGCCGGAGGTAGAAAACTCACCCAGGAACAAGGAGAACATTACCAGTACGGCGCCTGCGGTGGTCATCCAGAAGCTGAAGTTGTTCAGAAACGGGAAGGACACATCGCGTGCACCGATTTGCAGGGGAATCAGGTAATTCATCAGTCCGGTGACCAAAGGCATGGCCACGAAGAAAATCATGATCACGCCGTGGGCGGTGAACACCTGGTCGTAGTGGTGCGGCGGCAGGTATCCCATGTTGTCGCCGAAGGCCATGGCCTGTTGCAGGCGCATCATCACCGCATCGGCAAAGCCGCGCAGCAGCATCACGATACCGAGCACCATGTACATGATGCCGATCTTCTTGTGGTCGATGCTGCACACCCAGTCACGCCAGAAAGGGCCCCAGAGGCGGAATTTGGTCATGGCTGCCAGGACGGCAAGGCCACCCAGGCATACCGCAATGAACGTCCAGAGAACGATGGGCTCGTGCGCCATGGGCACAACATCCCAACTTAGCCGGCCTAGGGCCCAGTGGGTTTCAGTGAAAGTTTGGGAGGACATAAAAAGTCTCTTTGGCAAAGCGCCGGCTGCCACTATAGGCAGCCGGTGCGGAAAATCATTGTTGGACGACGGCGCGGTTAGCGTTGCGGGTTTCCAGGGCTGCGATGACCTGGTCAGCGTTTTGCACGGTGCACACGTCTTGCGGCATGCTCAGGCCCATGGCTTTCACGTAAGCATTACCGCCACGGGCATCGATGGCCATCATGTGGTGCATACACATCTTTCCGTCTTCCACGCAGCGGTTGAGCACCTTGTCGTAGAGACCTGGCTCCACGCTGCTAAAGCGCTGTACCGGATCACGCTCACTGGGCTTCACCAAGTTTGTATAGGTGGCTTTGTCCAGCGTCTTTCCTTCTGTCTTCGCCTTGTTGACCCATGCGGCGAAGTCTTCATTGCTCAGACCGTGGAACTTGAAGGTCATGCCGGAGAAGCCTGCGCCGCTGTAGTGGGAGGACATGCCCTTGAACACACCGGGGCGGTTGATCACGGCGTTCAGTTCAGTCTGCATACCGGGCATCGCGTAAATCATGCCGGCGAGGTCAGGCACATAAAACGCGTTCATGGTCGAGGTTGCGGTCAGCTTGAACAAAATGGGGCGGTCCACCGGTGCTGCCAGTTCATTCACCGTGGCAATGCCTTGCTCGGGGTAGAAAAACAGCCATTTCCAGTCCATGGCCACTACTTGCACTTCCATCGGCTTGGCGTCAGCGGGCAGTGGGCGCTGGGCGTCGATACGGTCCAGGGGGCGGTAGGGGTCGAGTTTGTGGGTACCGATCCAGGTCAGGGCGCCCAAGGCAATGATGATGAGGAGCGGGACTGTCCATATCACCAGCTCCAGGGAGGTAGAGTGGTGCCATTCAGGGTCGTATTCGGCTTCCGTGTTGCTCTGGCGGTACCTCCAGGCAAAAAATAGTGTCAATGCAATCACGGGGACGATAATGATCAGCATCAACAAGGTCGCGGTGATCACCATTTGACCCTGTTGCGCAGCGATATCGCCGGCAGGGTTGAGAACAACAGCCTTGCTACAGCCGGTAAGTCCGGCCGCCATGGCTATGGCGGCGAGCCCGCTGAGCTTGCGAAAAGCCTTGAGTTTGAACATGCTGTTTACCCCCTTGGAAGGGGTGCCTTGGTTGGATACAACGGAATGAGCTTCCGAATGTACTTTCGCTAGCAAATTTGTCCATTGGACATTTTGTCCAAGATCAAAGTGTTTGATGGGGTGCTGGCAATCAGGGTTTTCCTGATCCTATTCTTGGCGGGAAAGGACGGAAACCTGCGCCGCTTGGGTGTACAACGGTGGTGTATCTGTTGTCTGAGGAATTTGCCTTTATGTACCAACCAGCATCTGCGGCCCTTGCCGGGTCAGGTTATGAGAGTTCTGTGTCCTTGGCTGGTGCCCACACTGACGAAGATGTGACGCCCGGCGAGATTGCCGTCGGAGTCATCATTGGACGATCGTCAGAATATTTCGACTTTTTCGTGTTCGGAATCGCATGCGTTCTGGTGTTTCCGGGCCTGCTTTTCCCCTTTTTGTCGCGTTTGGACGGTACTTTGATGGCTTTTGCCATCTTTTCGCTAGCATTTGTAGCCCGCCCGGTCGGGACTGCCATCTCCATGGCCGTCCAGCGGCGCTGGGGTCGTGGCACCAAGCTCACCTTGGCACTTTTCATGTTGGGAGCCAGTACCGCCGGTATGGCATTCCTGCCCAGCTACGCGACGGCTGGAACGACCGCCATCGTGGCGATGATCATTTTGCGCATCGGCCAAGGCTTGGGCTTGGGCGGTTCCTGGGATGGCTTGCCCTCTCTGCTGGCCATGAGTGCCCCCAAAGACCGCCGCGGCTGGTTCTCCATGGTGGGCCAATTGGGGGCACCCATTGGCTTTGTGTTGGCGGCGGGCTTGTTTGCCTATCTGCATAGCAATCTGACTTCTGCTGAATTCCTGAGCTTCGGTTGGCGTTACCCCTTCTTCGTTGCGTTTGCCATCAATGTGGTGGCCCTGTTTGCCCGGCTGCGTTTGGTGGTCGGCCAGTCCTACGCTGAGCGTTTGCAGGAGTTGGAGCTCCAGCCCGTGAGTGTGAGCAAAGTCATGCGGGAAGAGGGGGGCAACGTGCTGTTGGGTGCTTTTGCAGCTTTGGCGAGCTTTGCACTTTTCCACTTGGCCACCGTGTTCCCCCTGTCATGGATTGCCATGTACTCCGAGCAAGCTATCGGGGATGTGCTGGAAGTGCAGATCATTGGTGCCATGTTGGCCGCCATCGCCATCATGTTTTCCGGCTGGTTGGCTGATCGCGTGGGGCGCCGTATTCTGCTTGGCACCATGGCGGTCTTGATCGGTTTGTTCAGCTTTGCGACGCCCTGGTTGCTGGGCGCGGGTACGGTGGGAAATAATATCTTTCTGTTGACCAGCTTTATCCTCCTGGGACTCTCCTATGGACAGGCATCGGGAACCGTGACCTCCAATTTTTCACCCCGTTTCCGCTACACGGGTGCGGCCTTGTCCGCTGATCTGGCATGGCTGATGGGTGCGGGCTTTGCCCCTCTGGTTGCGCTTGGCTTGTCAGCGCGTTTCGGTCTGGGTGCCGTTTCGCTTTATTTGTTGTCAGGCGCCATTTGCACTTTGGCCGCATTGCGCATCAACCGTTTGATTGAGCGTAAAGAATAGCGGTCGGCGGCCTGGCAGCAGGTCCGGGAAATTGCCACCAGATAGCCACTCAGGGGGCTCTGGTGGCTTTTTTTGCCCTTCGTGTTCCCCTATGGTTGAATACAGCCGCCATCAAGAGCGGTGTGACCACAAAGAGGGAGTTAGTGCATGGGCAATTACAAATTCGGCGTCGGAGTCGAGCCACACAAACGGTGGCCTGTTGCTTGGTTCAATCCCTTTGTGTTGCTGCAGTCCGCGAGGGAACTTTTATCGTCCACGGACGTCATCCTGAATGCAGACCCCAGAGACCTCTGGTCCGGTACGTTCAAGCCCGTAGACCACGCCCATGAGACGGGGCCCGACGGCAACTTCTGGTTTGACTTCGTGTCGGACACAGGGGATGGTGGCAACGCCACGTTCACGGTGGCGCGAGCTCTGTTGGCGGAAGAGCTTGCGCCTCAAGATACAGGCGCATCCGGGACCGTGGTTTTTCCCAGAGGGAAGATTTTGTACCTCGGTGGTGATCTCTGCTATCCCAGTGCAAATGTTCAGGAGTACCAATACCGGTTTCTTGAAATGTTTGAGGGCGCGCGCAGCGCGCAAGGGGCTGACCCGGATGGTCGCAGTGCATATGCCATCCCGCAGAACCATGATTGGTTTGACAGCATCTCCATGTTCAAGCGCTATTTTGTTCATCGCAACAACGGCGAAGTGTGCGGCCTGAAAACGCCGCAAGCACGTTCTTACTTTGCCACCCGTCTCCCACAGCGTTGGTGGGTACTGGGGCTGGATTTCGCATTGGCGGGTGACATTGATCGTAGCCAGTACGAGGCATTCAGACGCCTGGCTGGCGATGCCATCGGCGGAGAGGACAACCCCTCCCAACAAATGCAAGCCGGCGATCAACTTGTTCTGATTTATCCGGAACCTTACTGGACCCGTCCGATCGGCGACTCCGCCCTGCAGGGCTACCCCAAACGCTACCAGCGCCTGGAGGCCATGTTGGAGGCCAAAGGAATACACATCCGCATGCGATTGGCCGGTGACGTGCACCATTACAGCCGGGAGTCCAGCGAACCCCTGGATGCGCGTCAGGACGACATGCTCCTGACATGCGGATCGGGTGGTGCTTTTCTGCACCCCACCCATGCGAGGGCGCTGACACAAGCCAAACTCAAGTGCCAAGCGTCGGATCCTGATGCCATCAGCAGTGAGTTGCGTACTGCCACCCATATCGGCACGGTCGGGTCTACAGGCGGTGCCGGCGCGAGCTATGTGCGCCAGTGTGCCTACCCTGATCCGGCAGTTTCACGGGCCCTGAGCCGGGGCAATGTGTTGTCGCTGTTCAAGTTCGCATGGAACTCTTTGTCCATTCGGGACGGGAGCTTGATGAGCGGGATCTGGCGCGGGAATGTTCTTTTTTCCCTGCTGCTGGGTGCGATCTACGTAGTGACAGTTTTTGGCGGTCCGTTTACATCGATGGCTTACCTCGCGTTGCTCGGCCTGTGCCTGGGTTTGGCGCGAGAAGAATCAGGCCTGTTCGCAAAATGGGTCTCACCGGTCCTGCACTTCGCCGGACACGCGTTCGCACTGGTCGGTATTCATGGGCTCGTTGCCATGGTCCCTGCGACGGCAGGAAGTCCGAAGCATGCGATCTTGGCAGGGTTCGTTTACCTGGTTGCAGGCAGCATCGGCGGCGGGCTGATTACGGGGGTCTACCTGTGGGTGATGGCGCGTGCGGGATGGATGTGGAACAACGCCTTTTCCCCGCTCGCCTGCGAGGACTACAAGGGATTTCTGCGATTCCGTATTGATGCTGAAGGCACCTTGACGGGATACTTTTTCGGTTGCGACAACGTTCCCAAACGATGGCAACGTAATTCCTCAGACCATGCCGGTCCCGCCGGTGATGTACGACCAGCTTGGACAGAGGCTTGGGGTGTGAAAAAAGCTACGTGGCGGCTTGTGGATACATTCCGGTTGATGCCCAGGTCATAGTCTCTTCATGCTCGGGGAGGCCGTTCCAAGTGGTCTGCCCGACAAATGCAAAGTGGCTCCTTCGGTAGCCTCTTGTCGAAGGTATCGTAGGGGCCACTTTCACAGAGTTGGTATTGCCATGACTACACCCGATTCCACTACCCATTGGCATGCGCGTGCCGCTTCACTGGTCACCGATGGGCGGTTCTTTATCAATGGCGAGCGTGTTCCCGCCAAGGACGGCCAAACCTTTGAGAAGCACTCGCCGTTGAATGGATTAGGTTTAGGTACCGTTGCCCGTGGACAAAAAGCCGACATTGATGCCGCAGTCGCAGCAGCTCGTGCGGCGTTTGTTGATCGGCGTTGGGCAGGGCAGTCGCCCAAGGCTCGCAAAAAGGTGCTCCAGCGTTGGTCGGAGCTGGTGATGGCGGCCCGCGATGAGTTGGCATTGCTGGAGACCATGGATATGGGCAAGCCTATCTCCCACAGCCTGGCAGTTGACGTGCCTGCCACGGCCAACTGCATCGCTTGGTATGGCGAGGCAGTCGACAAACTGTACGACGAAATCGCACCCACGGCAGACACGGCCCTGGCACTCATTACCCGGGAGGCCATGGGTGTCATCGGTGCCATCGTCCCATGGAACTACCCGCTCATCATGGCCGCCTGGAAACTGGGCCCGGCTCTGGCTGCCGGCAACAGCGTGGTTTTGAAGCCCAGCGAAAAGTCCCCCTATACCGCCCTGCGATTGGCCGAATTGGCGCTCGAAGCAGGTTTGCCCGCAGGCGTCTTCAATGTGGTGACCGGTTATGGCCATGAGGCGGGCGAGGCCCTTGCGCTGCACATGGATGTGGATGCCATTGGTTTCACCGGCTCCACCCGCATCGGCCGACGCATGCTGGCTTGCTCCGCGGAGTCCAACCTCAAGCGGGTGTACAACGAGCTGGGTGGCAAGTCCGCCTTTGTGGTGTTCAACGATGCCAAAGATGTGGCCGCTGCTGCCCGGGCTGCAGCAGGCTCTGTGTTCTACAACCAGGGCGAGTCTTGTAATGCGCCTACCCGCCTGTTGGTGCAGCAGGATGTGGTGCCCGAGTTCATGGCGGCCTTGCAGGACGAAGCCCGCAATTACCTGCCTGGTGACCCGCTACAGGAGTCCACGGAAATGGGTGCCTTGGTAGACGCGGGGCAAATGAGCACCGTGTTGGGTTACATCCATCAAGGTCAGGCAGAGGGTGCCAACATTGCTTTCGGCGGCCGGCGTGTGCGTACCGAGACCGGAGGCTATTTTGTGGAGCCCACGATCTTCGAGGGTGTGCGCAACGACATGAAAATTGCACGTGAAGAGATCTTCGGTCCGGTGCTTGGCGTAATTCCTTTCGGCAACGAGGCGGAGGCGCTGGCCTTGGCCAACGACAGTGTGTATGGCTTGCAGGCCAGTGTCTGGAGCAGCCAGATTGATCGCGCCCACCGGGTGGCCCGCGGCCTGAAAGCCGGCACCGTGCATGTGAACCAGTACGACGAAGACGACATAACGGTGCCATTCGGTGGCTACAAGCAGTCCGGTAATGGGCGTGACAAATCCTTGCACGCTTTTGACAAGTACACCGAGCTGAAGACCACCTGGCTCCGGATCGACGCCTGAGCCCCACATTGAGGTTGTTTATGTCCCAGTCTGTCCAAGCGGCGGCGTCGGCCGCGCACGCCCCTTCTTATTACGCCGCCAGCGGGCTGCCCCAACCGGAGCGAGCTCCCTTGAGGGGGAGTGTCGAAGCCGATGTCGTCGTCATCGGTGCCGGCTACACCGGCTTGTCGTCAGCATTGCATTTAGCCGAAGCCGGATTCAAAGTGGTGGTTCTGGAAGCGGCCAAGGTAGGTTGGGGCGCTTCAGGCCGCAATGGTGGCCAGTTGGTGCACAGCTACTCGCGGGACATGGATGTGATTGAGGCGCGCTATGGCAGCACCACTGCGCAGGCGCTGGGTAGCATGGCCTTTGAGGGCGCCAAAATCATCCGCGAGCGGATTGAGAAGTACCAGATTGACTGTCACTTCAAACCGGGTGGCATGTTTGCCGCCATCACTGCCAAGCAAGTCAAGCAGTTGGAGCACCACAAGCAGCTCTGGGAGCGCTATGGCCACCAGCAGTTGAGCCTTCTGGATGCGACAGAAAGCGAAGCAGCCATCGGCACCGGGCGCTACCGCGCCACTTTGCTCGATCACAGTGCCGGACACATGCATCCACTGCGCTTGGCACAAGGCGAAGCCGCTGCGTTCGAGTCACTGGGGGGTGTCGTGCATGAGGGCTCACCGGTGCTGCGCATTGAGCGTGGCGACCCTGCCGTGGTGCACACCGCACAAGGTCAGGTGAAAGCCCGCTTTGTCATCGTGGCCTGTAACGCCTACATTGGCGGGCTGGAGCCTCAGTTAGCCTCGCGCTCCATGCCCTGCGGCACCCAGGTCATTGCCACTGAACCGCTGGGCGACCGCTTCCCTGAAGTTCTGCCCACCGACTACTGCGTCGAGGACAGCAACTTTCTGCTGGACTATTTCCGCCTCACTGGTGACCGGCGCTTGCTGTATGGCGGTGGCGTGATTTACGGCGCCCGGGACCCTCAGCATGTGGAGTCCATCATCCGGCCCAAGCTGCTGAAAACATTTCCTCAATTGAAAGATGTTCGCATCGACTATGGCTGGACGGGCAACTTCCTGCTGACCCTGTCGCGTCTGCCGGAAGTGGGGCGCCTGAGTTCCAACATTTACTACTCGCAAGGCTGCTCAGGGCATGGGGTTACCTTCACCCATTTGATCGGACGGGTACTCAGCGAGGTGATTCAAGGCCAAGCCAACCGCTTCGATGCTTTTGCCAATCTGCCGCATTACCCCTTCCCGGGCGGGCGGTGGTTTCGGGTGCCGCTCACCGCGCTAGGCGCTTGGTATTACGACCTGCGGGACAAACTGCAAATCTAGAGTTTCAGGGCGAAACGGGGACGGCCCGGGCCACCAGCCGAAACTTGATTTTCACAGTGTCTTGCAC